>CAMVBS010000009.1 GCA_947165785.1 uncultured Clostridia bacterium
GGTGCCGAAGATACTTAGCTGGAGACGGCTCGGAAAAATAGGTTGCTGCCGGATTATATGGACCGACTTGCGTGAAACGCAGGTTGGTCCTTTTTCTTTGCCTGAAATCCGTGATCACCATTAAAAATATTTTTCGATATGACAGTTCTTGCTTAAATTTGTAATATTAGTGTTATACTAAAGATTAGTTATTATCGGATAGGAGGTTCACATGGCCAAGATACTTATTGTTGACGACGAGCAGGCAATCGTTGATTCAATCGTTGATGTACTTAATACTTTTGGCTTTGAGACTATTTCTGCGACTGACGGTCGTGAAGGTTTTAAGATGGCAACTGAGCAGGAGCCTGATCTTATCATCCTTGACTGGATGATGAAGGATTATAACGGACTTCAGTTTACTGAGGATTTCAGGAATGCCAACTACAATACTCCTATCATCTTCCTTACTGCCAGAGGTAATGCAACGGATTATCAGGTCGAGGCCCTTAGGATCGGCGCTGATGATTATCTTGCCAAGCCTTTCGAGCCGGGTGTTCTTGTTGCAAGGATCAAGGCTGCTTTAAGAAGAGCTTCATATCCTTCCAAGGGCGGATCATCCAAGAGCACAGGCGATGAGAACCGCCATGTATATTCGGGCGGCGAGCTTATCATTGATTTTGATGCTATGCAGGCTTATCGTTACGATGAGTCATGTGAACTTACGAACAGAGAATTCCAGCTTCTTAAGTATCTTGAGAGCAATGCGGGAAGAGTCTGCAAGAGAAGCGAACTTCTTAACAAGGTTTGGGAGTATGACTATCTCGGTGATGAGAGAACAGTCGATGTTACTGTCAGAAGAACAAGAGAGAAGATCGAACCTGATCAGTCTAAGTTCAAGTACATTCTTACAAGAAGAGGATCGGGTTATTCTTTCCCTAAGGATGTAGAGTAATTTAAAATGTATCTCCAAGCAACTATCTTAACCCAGTGGTTGAGTACGATACCGGACCCTGTAAGGCAGAGTCTATGGCTTATCGTTGTTTTGTGCTGCCTTTTTTTGGCAGTCGGTATCCTTATCGGATATATCGTAGGAAACAGGTCCCTTCGTAAAGACTATGAAGAAGCAATGGATGTTGAAAGGCACATGGGTACCATCCAGAAATCCATTGCCAATAATGTAGGCCTCGGTATCATCGTTTACGGAGAGAAAGGCATCCTTTATAAAAATGACGTGATCTCCAATTTCACCGGTTTCCTTAATAAGGATGAGATCCCGGGCGATCTTGATGTCTTCCTGAACAGATTCGATACTAAGGAAAACCACCTGAAGTCGAACTATCTTTTATCTGTTGAGAATAATGCAGAGATAATAAGGTCTACTTATACTTCCGAGAGCAAGATCTATGATATAAAGCTCATCCGAAAGACTGTAGATTTTGACCAGTATGTTGAAGGAAATCAGGTAAAGGAAGATTTCACTTTTGTTCTCGTGGAAGACATCACCAAGGTAAAAGATGACGAGAGAAGACAAAAAGACCTTGCAGCCAACGTCTCACACGAGCTCAAGACACCACTTACCGTAATAAGGGCATCCGAGGTCTTCGTCAAGAAATTAAGTTCCGACAACAAACCGTCATATGAAGAAGTCTCCCGCTGGGGTAACAGGATCCTTGCCAATGCCATAAGGATGCAGGATATCGTCGAAGACTTCCTCGTACTTGCCATGAGTAATCAGATGAAACAGATGAGGATCTTTGAGATCTATCCTGTCATCGAAAAAGCGATCTCTAACCTGACAGATTACCCGAATGCGGAGAACGTCAGGGTAATCAGGCCGAAAAATGATGCTTATCCTCTGGGCTTCGGTAACAGCAGGCTCATCATGAGGATCATCAATAATCTTCTTACCAATGCAGTCAAATATATCGACTATGAGGGTAAGGAAAAGCAGCATGAGATCGTGATTAACATTGTTACAACTGCCGATAAGATAGGCATTCAGGTCGAAGATAACGGTCGTGGCATACCTGAGAAAGATATAGAACACCTTTTCGAGAGATTCTATAGAGTAGATAATTCAGGATCTCGAGATGTGGGCGGATCGGGACTCGGACTTGCGATCGCAAAGGAGATCGCGGAAAGTCATGACGGAAGCATCAACGTAACTTCCAGGATGAATGAGGGATCTACGTTTACTTTGTTCCTGCCGACAGCCAAGAGCTGCTTCGAGAGGATATATGAGGATGCAAAAGACGGCGTTGTCACCGATATCCCGTTTTATAAAGCAGTAACAGACTTTTTCTATCTCGAGGAAGCCGAAGCTGCCAAATCAAAAGGTTATTCGGATATCGTAAGCGCAGTCGAAGGTCTTGGCGAGAATATCGAGAAGATAAACGACAGCGAAGAGATAAAGGTCATCGCAGCCCTTGGCGACGAGAGGTTCAAGGACTTAAGCGATGAACTTACATATGTCGAGATCTATGACGATTACGACGATGAAGACGATGATGAGGAAGAGATCGACGAAGAGGAGGATATCACGGAGATCCCGGATATACCGCTGGCTGATGCGATCGCTTATGCCGAAGGCGAAGAGACTGAAGAGCCGCAGATCGACGAGGAGGAAGAGGAAAGGAAGGCCGCTGAATATGCTGCCGAAGTCCTCGAGGCCTATGAGAGGAGTATGGCTGAGCTTGAGGCTGAGGAAAATATCGCCAGGATGGAAAAGGAGAAAGAGGAGCTCGAGAGACAGAAGAAGAAGGAAGCTCAGGAATTTCTCATGCAGCCTGTTGTTCAGCAGAGCGTAAAACAGACAAAAAATCTTGAGAACGTCACGAAAAATGACGAACAAATTGTAAATAATGCTGATTTTGTTAAGTTGAACGACAAAGACAAGACAGTGATACACCCAAATTCAGAGAAAAAAATGTATAATAAATCTGGTGTGAAATTATTTGAAGGAAAACATAAGGCTTCTGCAGCGAAGAAGCAGGAAAATATCGAAGAGGCCGAGCCGATAAGATCGGCAGTCAGGCAGGTCCTGGATGAGGCCAGTGCGATCGAGGATAAGATCGCCAAGAACAATGAAACAGAAGGTAACAGGTAAAGGTGTATTCGTTTAGGATAAATGGCGGTAAGCCGCTTCACGGAGATATAAACATCAGTGGCAGTAAGAATGCCGTTTTGGGTGTTTTGGCAGCGTCTATGATGCTCGACGGACCTTGTGTTCTCGAGAACGTGCCGAACATCTCGGATGTTAAGGTCATGGTGGATCTTTGCAGGTCCATCGGTGCAACGATAGAAGAGATCGCTCCTTTCACGTTAAGTATCGATCCGACAACTATCAATACTTTCAAGGCAACAGGTCCTGAAGTCTCAAAGATCAGAGCTTCATATTATCTTTTGGGTGCGCTCCTGGCGCGCTGCGGCAAGGCATATCTTCGTATGCCGGGCGGTTGTAACTTCGGTCAAAGACCGATCGACTATCACCTCAAGGCATTCAAGGCAATGGGTGCCAAGGGTACCAATGCAAGAGACATCGAGAACGGTATCATCAAGCTCGAGGCAAACCCTCTTCGCGGAACCAGAGTTTTCTTTGATATCGCGAGCGTAGGTGCAACGATCAACGTAATGCTCGCAGCAACAAAGGCTCAGGGACTTACGACTATCATCAATGCAGCCAAGGAACCTCACATCGTTGATGTTGCGAACTTCCTCAACTCGATGGGCGCAAGGATCAAGGGTGCAGGTACTGATACCATAAGGATCCAGGGAGTTCCTACACTTCCGGGTAACTTTTCTTATTCGATCATTCCTGATCAGATTGAGGCAGGAACATATATGATCGCTGCTGCAGTAACGGGCGGCGATGTTACTATACATAATCTCATCCCTACACATATGGAACCGCTCTCCGCCAAGATGCGTGAGATGGGTTACTGTGTCGAGGAAGATGACGAATCCATAAGAGTATACAAAGAAGAAGGTGCCGAGATAGAAGGAACCAATTTCAAGACGGCTCCTTATCCGGGCTTCCCGACCGATCTTCAGCCGCAGGCTGTAGTTCTCCTTTGTCTTGCAAGCGGTATGAGCAAGATGCATGAGAATGTATGGGAGACGAGATTCCAGTATGTTGCGGAACTTCAGAAGATGGGCGCGAACATCAACTGTATCGAGAGAGTCGCTCTCGTAAGCGGGATCGATTCATTTAAGCCTGCAAGCGTAATGGCTACTGACTTAAGAGCCGGTGCGGCACTTGTCTGTGCGGCGCTCGAAGCTCCCGGCGTAAGCTATATCGGATATGCGAGCAGGATAGACAGAGGATACGAGAATATCATCGAGAAACTTACTGCTCTCGGCGCTGAGATCGAGAGAGTCGATTCACCTGTTTTCGATAATGACGGAGAGGCTTGATATGGCTTCTGTTTTTGAGATGATCCCCCTTTGCAGTGGAAGCAGCGGCAATTCCATACTCGTCAGGGTACTCGGAATGAACATACTTTTTGACTGCGGGATCTCCTGTAAGAGGATAGTTGAGGCGCTCGGCAAGGTCGGCACGGATCCGACGGAGATCGACGCAATGTTCCTTTCGCATTCGCACTCGGATCACATAAGCGGTGCGGATGTTTTCGTGAGAAAATATTTTACTGATATATATGCGACCAAAGAGACGATGAGGTCTTTCCTGAGTGTCTGCAAGAAAGAGCACTCGAGGGAGCTCGACCACGAGATCGACGGCGAGGTCGTCTTTAAGACGGTGAAGGGAAACGTCACCGTCATCGCATGCAAGACGCCGCATGATACCGCGGGCTCGGTGTGTTTTAAGGTGTGCTGCGCCGGCAAGTCGATAATGATCATGACGGACTTAGGTCATGTGACTGATGAAATAAGAGCACTTGCAAAGGGAGTCGACGGTATCCTTATCGAATCCAACTACGACTACGAGATGCTCATCACGGGACCTTATGACTATGCACTTAAAAGACGTGTCGAAGGGCCGTACGGGCACCTGAGCAATGAGGACTGTGCGCAGATGATAAAAGAGCTCATCGACAGCGGAACAAAGTCTTTCATCCTCGGGCATCTGAGCGAGAACAATAACGTTCCCGATCTGGCGCTGAATACGGTGGTTGATTACCTGGCGTCGTTCGGGCTTCACAAGGAAAAAGATTATTGTCTGGAAGTTGCGAGAAGGTATGAACCTTCAGATCCTATGGTGGTATTTGCATGAAGATAAAAGTGGTCTGTGCGGGAAAGATAAAAGAGAAATGGCTTAGCGAGGGGATCGCTGAGTACGTTAAGAGGCTGTCGAAGTACGCCTCGGTCGATTTTATCGAGGTCCCGGACAGTCCCGATTCCATTCCTGTGGCAAGAGCGCTTGAGCAGGAAGGAAAGCTAATGCTCGCCAAGATAGGCGACAATGAGCATGTCTGGGTCATGGACCTTCACGGCAAGCTCCTAACTTCGGAAGAACTCTCACAAAAACTCATAAAAGGTCTCGAAAAAGGCGGAAGCACGCTCACGATAGTCATCGGGGGCAGTAACGGCCTGTCGCCGGAGATCGTAAAAAGAGCCGACGAGCGTATATGTTTGGGGAATATTACGCTCACGCATCAGATGACAAGGCTCATATTGATGGAGCAGATCTACAGAGGTTTCAAGATAGCAGGTAACGAGAAATATCATAAATAGTTTTATTGAAGGAGGGGTGTAAAAGTGAGTTTCATCAAAAGAAACGGCATCAGGATCTTAAGTATTGTCCTTACCGCGAGCATGCTTCTCGCATTCGGAGGCTGTGCGAAGAAGGGCATTGACGGCTTGCCTTTGGACGAGAACGGAGTACCGTATATCTCCGAAGACTTTGAAAGCAGAAAGAACCTTGCGGCTGCAAGAGGTGACACGACCAAGATCGAAGTCGTTGAGGAATCGGGCAACAAGGTCCTTAAGATCAGCAACAGGACCGATGCATGGAACGGCGCGAACTTTCCCGCAAATGCATTTGTCGGAAACAAGGTAGCCGTAAGGTGCAGCGTGAAGAGCGAGAACGGAACGTGTTCTTTGTCACTTCAGTATGATCTTGCAGGCACCACTGCCTATACGACCATAACGTCAGGTAATACCAGCGCTTATCACTATGCAACGCTCGTGGGTGAGATAGAGATCCCGGAGCATGCAGAGAATGTATTTCTCTATGTGGAAGCAAACGGTGTGGCTGATATCTTCATAGATGATTTCTCGGTAACCGTTTCGGGGGACTATGTCGATCCGAAGACCATCGCTCCTTTGGAGTATACGGACATCACGACACTTCCTGAACTTAAGACGCTCTATAAGGATTACTTCCTGATGGGATGCGCCATCCCTACCACGTTCGTCAGTAACGAGAATAAGACTTATATCGATCTCGTGACCAAGGAGTTCAATGCCATTACGTTCGAGAACGAACTTAAGCCTGACAGCATCCTCGATTATGAGACATCGGTAAGCGATCTTTCCAAATATAACGAGAGTCCGGCGGTCAAGTTCGATCACCTGAAGGAGACGTTGGATTATTGCAAGGCCAACGGCATCGTTGTCCGCGGTCATACGCTCGTATGGTATTCCCAGACTCCTGCATGGATCTATCACGAAGACTACGACATCAACAAGGGTTATGTAAGCAGGGATCTGATGCTCAAGAGAATGGAAAATTACATAAAGTCCGTTTTCGAGTGGGCTCAGGAGAATTATCCGGGAACATTCTATGCATGGGATGTAGTCAACGAGGCAGTAAGCGACAGCAACGGTCAGATGCGTGACTGCGAGTGGCGCGAGATCATCGGTGACGATTATGTGGAGAAGGCTTTCGAATATGCTCGAAAATATGCTCCGGACGGAGTCAAGCTCTTCTACAACGACTATAACTCTTATCAGAATACAAAGCGTGATGCGATAATCGAGATGCTCAAGCCTATCGCAGAAGCAGGCAACATCGACGGTGTCGGAATGCAGGGTCACATCTCGACCGCAACGGGCGTTGATTATTTCATCGAGGCAATGAAGATGTATGCTGACCTGGGCGTAGTCGTTAACGTAACGGAGCTCGATATCTCCATGCCGCAGACATCGAACGGCGAGTTCGATCAGGGTGTATATTTCAACAAGCTCTTCAAGGCATTTATCGATGCCAAGAACAGCGGTGTTCCGCTCGAGTGCGTAACCGTATGGGGTATCTGTGATAACCTGTCATGGAAGGCAGCTGATAAGCCGCTCCTTTTCTCGGAGACGCTCTCACCTAAGACGGCATTTAACGGAGTCGTTGCCGCGATCACGGGCGAAGAACTTCAAAAGCCTGCCGACTATGTGGAAGTCAAGCGCGACACGACAACGATCTATGAAGACTATGAAGATCAGAAGTTTGTCGGTCATCCGAGATTCTCGTCGACCATCGGTGTCGGTGACATAAATCCGTATGACGGAAAGTTCTCTTTGAGCTGTTCCGGAGGAACTGCGGAATATGACGGTTACTCCATCGACATCTCGGGCTTTGTGGGACAGACCATCCACTATAAGTTCGCGGTAAGGTCGGAGGCACCTGAGACGAAGATGACTTTGGATATCGACGGTCAGTGGCCGACAGTGACAAGCGTTGCGACAGGCACGGGCGAATGGCAGGTGGCTGAAGGCACATATGAAGTTCCTGACGGATACGATACGCTGACGGTATACTTCGAGACAACGACGACAGATTCGTTCAATCTCGACAATGTGCTTATAGAGTTAGCTGAATAAGTTATGAGGACCGCTTCGGCGGTCCTTTTATATTGCTTCACTTTTTCGAGAGGCAAAATGACATTTGTCATGTTAAAAGAGTTATTCATGACACTAAAAGTCCTTGCGATCCTGAGAGAAAATAGGACCATAAGAAAACCACGGAGGCAAAAAGACATGGAAGTTATCAAAGTAAGAAGTCTCGTAAAGAAATATAAGGAACTCGTAGCTCTCGAACATCTGGACCTGACGGTCTATGAAGGAGAGATCCTCGGACTTCTCGGACCTAACGGATCAGGCAAGTCAACATCGATCAACTGCATCCTCTCACTTCTGTCATACGACAAGGGAGAGATCGAGGTCTTCGGTAAGAAGATGAGCCCGAAGGCATACGATCTCAAGAAGATGATCGGAGTGGTCCCTCAGGAAGTTGCAGTCTATGAGGAACTGACAGTTCAGGAGAATATCGACTTCTTCTGCGGACTTTACATAAAGGATAAAGAGACAAGGAAAAAGTACGTCGATGAGGCGATCGAATTCGTAGGCTTAAACGATTTCAGAAAGTTCAGACCGAAGAAGCTCTCCGGAGGTCTTAAAAGAAGACTCAACATCGCATGCGGCATCGCTCATAAGCCGAAGCTCATATTCTTCGACGAGCCGACCGTAGCAGTCGATCCTCAGAGCAGGAACAAGATCCTGGACGGTATCGAACAGCTTAGGGATCAGGGTGCGACGATAGTTTATACATCACACTATATCGAGGAAGTCGAAAGACTCGCTTCGAGGATCGCGATAATCGACAAGGGTCATGTCATCGCATCGGGAACGGCAGATGAGCTCAAAAAGAGCATCAAGAAGAACGAGACAATAAGGATCGAGGTGGCAGGACTTACGGAGAAGAACATCGCTTTCATCGAGTCCATGGGAAGCCTTTATTCGGTAAGTTACGAGAACGGAGTCCTTAGGGCGGAAGCAGGTACGGGAAAACATGTTGTGACGGATCTTATCACGTATCTTCAGGGTGAGGATCTCAGTATCGGAAACATCTATTCCGAGCAGCCGACGCTCAACGATGTATTCCTCGAGATCACAGGTAAAGAATTAAGAGACGAGTAAGAGGTAAAGGAAATGCTGACTTATTTTTTGAAGATGATAATCCGCAACAAGACGGCGCTTTTCTGGGGATTTTTCTTTCCGATCGCTCTGATGCTCCTGTTCAAGATCACGTTCGGAAATATCGTATCGACGGAGAATTCCCTCGATGAGAGAAATGTCGCAGTCGTTCTTCAGGGCGAGGGACTTTATCAGGACAATTTCAAGGCCATGATGGACGAGATTGCAGAAGGAACAGGCACTGATGAACTGAACATTAAAGTAGAGTATACGGATCTTGATACGGCGACAGAGAAACTCGATAGCAAGAAAGTTGATTTCTACTACGTCGTATCCGATGAGGAAGTTGAGGTTCACCTGGGCGAGAAATACGGTATCGCAACGGGAATGATCGCACGAGAGATCGCAGATACATATAAGGTCAACATGGATATCATTGATGAGTGCATGACAAGTGATCCGTCGAAGATGGAGGAAGTGGCTCGAAGCCTTCAGGAAAGGATCAGTTACATCTCCTTGGAAGACAAAGAAGGGATCGACATATACATGTGGTATTACATCTCGACCCTGGTCATGGGAATACTCTTTGACTACAGTTCCGGCATCCGCGTTCTCGCTGCGATAAGAGCAGATGTATCGGGCTCGGCGATGAGGGTCGCGATCTCTTCATCATCCAAGACTAAGATGGTACTCAGCTGTCTTCTTGCTCAACTCATCTTATCCCTCTCGAAAACGGCAGTCCACATCCTGTTCATGCAGTTCGTAATAGGCATAGACATCCTTTCCAAAGCGGGACTCGTCGCGATCGGTATCGCATCCGCAACAGTATTCTCCATCTGCCTCGGCATCCTTCTCGGAATGTTCTTCAAGGGCGATGCACAGGCAAGAGAGAACAAGTCTTTGGGTATTGTAATGCTCTCGGTATTCATCTCCGGTGAGATGATCGTAACCCTTCCGGGCTACATCGAGAAGTTTGCTCCGATCGTCAACAGGATCAATCCGGCAACGCTATTCAACAAGATCTTCTACAGGATCCTTCTTTGCGAAAACACCGGAGATCTTATGACGAATATCGCCATCATAACTGCAGCATCCGTTCTGATGCTCGTCGTATCCATCATTATCTTAAGGAGAGAAACATATGCATCTTTATAAGACTTTTTTCAAGCTCCTGTTAAAATATAAGGCAGTCATCTTCTCATATATCCTGATCTTCGGATTCCTGATGACGATGATAGGTGTTTTCAATTCCGATCAGGCATCTAACGTTTTCGAGGAAGGCAAATATACGATCTGCTACATCGATGAAGATGATTCGGCACTAAGCCGCGGTATCATAGACTACCTTAAGATAAGCAATGACGTAACTGACGTAAAAGGCAAGAAGCAGACCGTGATCGAAGACATGATGTTCTTCAGAGTCTATATGCATGAGTTCAAGTTCGAGAAGGGCTTCGAGGAAAAGGTCATTAGCGGCGAAAAGGAAGGCATCGATTATATCTCGGATCTTCCTTCGGGATCTCAGAGCTTCGTTCTTGCAAATCAGCTCAACAACTACCTCAACACATACAGGACTTTCACCAGGATGGGAATGACATCCGAGGAAGCGGCAGCTAAGACAAAAGAGACATTGACGGATCATTCAGAAGTCGTGATCGATACCAAGGAAGTTACCAAGACAGGCGAATCCGCAGTGATCTTCAACATCAACCAGAATATCTGGTACATCATGTTCACCATAATGTGCATGTCAGCGGGTGTCGTTATCTTAAATGCGATGGAAGAGAACATGAGCCGCCGAGTCGAGGCAGGCCCGGTATCGAGAAGAAAGAGAGCCCTCATCAATATGGCAGGTCTCGTATCATTCGGACTGATACTTTACATCATCATCATGATCGCAAACGTGATCTTCGGATATGGCAGCACAACACTCAGGGATTACTTCCTTGTGATCGCAGTCAATAATCTCCTGGCAACGATCTCCGCATGTGCCCTTGTTGCTCTTATCGCTTCGCTTAATATCTCCAACAAGAGCATCAACATGGTGGCTCTCCTGTTAGGACTCGGATTCAGCTTCATAAGCGGAGCGTTCGTTCCACAGTTCCTTCTCGGAGAAAAGATCATGACGATCGCAAAGTTCATTCCTACATACTGGTTCGTACTCGTAAACAACATGACGCATTCTCAGGGATATGAGGCTTTCAACAGGACAAAGATGTTCCAGAGCTTCGGGATCCAGCTGCTGTTCATACTGGTCTTCACTGCAGGAACGATCGTTGTGAGCAAAGCAAGGACGGAATACAAGAAATGATATTTCGGGATGCCTTCATCGGCATCCCGTTTTTGTGATAACATAAAGAAATGACAGAACGCATCATCGACAAGTCCATAATCTTTCTTTTGACGATCGCCATGCTCATGGTCAATATGCCTGATGTAACCGGAGCGGTCGTTGCGGTGTTGTCCGTCCTTCTTATCGCATTTCTCACGGAGATATTCAGCAAGGACATCGTTCATGTCATAGCGGGAGCGATACTCATTACGCTCCTGATATTACTTAAAGAACCGCTGATACTTCTTTGCTATCCGATGCTCGTGTATTCCTATTGTTCCGCCAAGGAATATCTTTTTCGAAAAGAAGGGATCACTTCTTCCAATTGGGTATTCCTCATAATAGAATCAGCACAGGTTCTTACGATGATGATACTGAGCCTTCGTGACTTTAAGATGCTGTTCCTTCTTGTGGCGGCGATACCGATGGGGCTTAAGTGTGCATATCATCTGTGCCACAGTCAGGAACTTACTAGCAAGCTCGATGACGCGAGATTCGATGCGATCGATGCCGTAAGAAAACGCCGCGAGGAAAGGGAAAAAGAGGACGAGAAGATCTATCTTGCAACACTCGAGGAACGTAACAGGATCGCCCGTGAGATACATGACAATATCGGTCATATGCTCACAAGGACACTCGTTCAGATGGAGGCCATAAAGGTCATCAACACTGATGAAAATACCGCTCCGATGCTCGATTCGGTAAGCGATACTTTAAACGAAGCAATGACGGCCGTGCGTAAGAGCGTTCATGAACTTCATAACGAATCGATCGACATATCCATAGGTATCAATGATATCGTGAAGACATTGCCTTCCACCTTCACCTGCAAGGTAAATACCATGATCGAATCTTCGATCCCAACCGAAACCAAGAATGCGGTCCTGGCGATACTTAAGGAAGCAATAACGAATATCGTTAAGTATTCCAAGGGCGACAAGGTGAAGGTCGAATTTATCGAGAACATGACTTTCTGGAGGCTTCTTGTCGAGGACAACGGAAAGAACAAGGAATTCAGTTACGATCCGTACTCGGGCAACGAGGGGATCGGTCTTACAAATATCGTATCAAGATGCGAGGCACTGGGAGGCAGGGCAAATATCTCTTCCGACCATACGGGTTTCCGCGTCAGGGTAACACTTCCGAAGAAAGGATGACCACTTTTTATGAACGTAATGATAATCGATGATGATCCTTTGGTATCGATGTCGCTTAAGATAATCCTGGAAACTGATAAGAGCGGAGATCCGATAACCGTTCTTGCTACGGGAACTTCGGGCAGGGAAGCGGTGGAACTTTATGCCGAGCATAAGCCGGACGTCCTTCTCATGGATATCAGGATGGAGGACATGAACGGACTTGAGGCAGGCGAGAAGATCATTTCCGATCATCCCGGTGCAAAGATCCTTCTTCTTACGACATTCCTGGATGATGAATATATAAACAAAGCTCTTAAGCTGGGTGTTAAAGGTTACGTTCTGAAGCAGGACTGTAAGGGCCTGCCGTCCACCGTACGTGCGATATATGAAGGGCAGACCGTGTTCGGAGGCAAGGTGGTCGAGAAGCTTCCTGACATCATGAACCGTAAGGAGAAGTTTGATTATGAAGCCCACGGGATCACGGATAAGGAAAAGCAGATGATCGAACTTGTCGCAGATGGCCTTTCCAACAAGGAGATCGCATCGAAGATGTTCCTCGGTGAAGGAACCGTAAGGAACATGATGAGTTCCGTTCTTGATAAGCTCGGACTCCGTGACAGGACGCAGCTTGCCTGCTATTACTATCAGGAGATCAAGCCCTAAGTAGAAAATAAAAGAGCCTTATATTATAATAAAAGGACTTGTTTTGTTTGTTTGGAGGGTTTGATGAAGGAAGTTACCAGTCTTAAGGTTAAGAGTAAGCCTTCGAAGAAGACGGAGATAGGAAAGAATATATATCTTCCGATCTTTACGTTTATCTTTACTCTGTTTTTGGTATTTGCGGCGTTTGCACTTAACGATATGGTGCCGTTCGGCCGCTACAGCATGCTCGTCAGCGATCTTAAAGGACAATATGCCCCGAATATCATAAGGCTCAAAGCTCATCTGAAAGCAGCTGATCCTTCAGATCTCATATCTTCGCTCACATACAGCAATTCATTCGGCGGCGGCAAGAATTTCATATCCACATTCGCATATTATGTCGCAAGTCCGTTCAATCTTTTGATGTTCCTTTTTGACGATGCGCAGATCGGATCTTTCATTGCGGTAATTTGCTCTT
The DNA here is from genome assembly GCA_947165785.1 of uncultured Clostridia bacterium. Classification (GTDB taxonomy): domain Bacteria; phylum Bacillota; class Clostridia; order Saccharofermentanales; family Saccharofermentanaceae; genus Saccharofermentans. The sequence continues at coordinate 13,436 of CAMVBS010000009.1, forward strand.
TGCGTCTTGCATTCGGAGCAGCATTCATGTGCATGTTCCTTCAGAACAGAGCTTCCGACAAGAACAGTAATTGGCCTTTGGTCTTTGCGATCACTTATTCGTTCTCGTCATATTCCATCATCTTTCTTTTCAACATTCTCTGGTTTGATGCTTTTATGCTCCTTCCATTGCTTTATTACCTGGTAGATAAGTTTATCGAGTCAGAAAAGAAGATCGGTATAGCTATCGTACTGATATTCCTCTTCATATCCAATTTCTACGCTTCGTATATGGCAGGCGTAGCAAGTTTCTTCTACCTTTTGGGAAGGCTTGTCTATTTTGGTGTTATCGAAAACAAGATGACACTTAAGAATGCTTTCTCCAAGGTCTGGAAGTTTGTGCTCCTTGCGATCTGCTGCATCCTTACGATCGGAGCATTCATTGTTCCTGTCGGAATGGATGTCCTTGCTAAAAGAGACGTAACAAGCGATCTCGAGGAGGAAAACCTTGTTCAGTTCAAGGGCATAGAGATCTTAGATCAGATCTTCTATGGTAACGTTGGTGAGTTCGATACTCTTATAGGAAATCTTCCGTTTATCTTTGTCAGCCTTTCAGTTACTTTCCTTATCGCGATCTTCTTCGTATCAAAGATCTTCGAGACGAAGGAAAAGTATTTTTACGGAACGGTCTTTGTCCTGATCTATGTCTCGTTCAACATCACGGTGATCGATAAGATCTGGCAGGCTTTTGATACTCCTAACTGGTTCCATCACAGGTATTCATTTGTATTCCTTCCGATCTTCATTGCGTTGGCATATCGTGTTTTCGAGAAGATCAAGGAGATAAAGAACAGCGAGATACTTAAGGCTCTTGCTATCCTTATAGGGATCCTTCTTGTTACTCAGAGCTTCGGAAAGATCGCTGACAAGGGCTCGTACTTCATAATGAACATCTGCCTTCTTGCAGTTTATACATTCATCTTCATGGCGCTCAAGAGAGAAAAGTGGCCTGAGCAGCTCAAGAACATGCAGAAACTGTCGGCAGGACTTCTTGCCGTATTCATCATATTTGAGACGGCAGGAATGGGACCTAAGTCTTCCGATCAGCTTTCGGCTTATACAAACGGAATGCCTGATGCCGGTTTTAAGAGAGACATCATGGAGATACAAAGCCTGGCTCCTTATGCGAAGGCTTATAATGACGGCTACAGGATCTGTCAGGAGACAGCGGGAAAGAAGCCAAAAGATATCTGGATAAAGGATGCTTCGGAGGTTGAAGCTTATACGGGACTTAACGGAATAAGCATCTTCGATTCGTGCTCCAACAGAAAATATGCCAGATTCATAAAACAGATCGGCTATCAGTTGAACTTTAACTATGCTGCATTCGATTGCACTTATTCATCTCTTCCGACTGACGCTTTCTTCTCGATCGGAAACGTGATCACAAATAGCGAGTATTCGAATGCTACGCTCGTTTCCTCTGATGCTAAAGGACATTATTTCAGAAGTTATCAGAATAAGAATGTTCTTCCGGTAGGTTTTGCTGCATGTAAGCATGCACCTAATTTCAATTTCTATATGATGGAAAGACTTCCTTACGGAAAGGATTATTTTGATTTCCAGAACAGATGGTATAAGTCCATGTTCCCATCCGAATTCCATGATGATTTCTGGGTAGGAAGACAACTCGTTACTGATGAGAATATCGTAGCCTACAATTGCACCAAGATACCGTTCGATGAGATCGACAGCCAGATCACAGGTAAGCTCAATCATGGTGATCCGATAGGAGAGGAACCTGAGACGAAATCGATCGAGTCGAGAAATGCGTATTTCAGGCTGGCTGAAAAGGCTCCGACGGCACTTACCATTACATGTAAAGCGATACGTTCCGGTGAGCAATATGTTTGCATTACTGCTTCTTCGCTTATGAGTAATACTCACATCTACCAGGATAATCAGGAGATCTTCTCAGCTGTTCCGAATTCCTTCTATTCAACTATCGTAAGACTCGGATATTTCGAGGAAGGCGAAGAGATAAAGATCACTTTGACTTCAACGGATAAGATCTTCTCCTATCAGGATATCTACTTTGCAGCTTTGGACAGCGAAGTCTTTAATTCACAGTTTGAGAAACTCGATCTTAACAAGGTCGTTGTTGACAGATATTCTAATGGTGTAGCTGAATTTACGACCAACCTTGGTGAGGATGACATACTTCTTACTACCATCCCATATGAGAACGGCTGGAAGTGCTACATTGACGGCAAAAAGACAGAGATCAAGGTATATGAAGACGCACTGATGTATGTCGAGCCGGGTACAGGAACACATAAGGTCGAGTTTAAGTTCACGGCACCGGGACTTTATGCTGGTGCAGCAGTAAGCGGTGTCGGTTTGATCGCACTTGTTGCATTCATAGCCGTCACAGGAAAAAAGAGTAAGCAAAAAACAGAAAATAAACAAGCTTAATAAATTTGGAGGTAATTATTATGGATCATCGTGAATTGTATGAGATCTGGAGCACAGATCCTTTCTTCAACGAGAGTACAAGAGAAGAGCTTCTTGCCATTAAGGGCGATGACAAGGAGATCGAGGAGAGATTCTACAGAGATCTTGAATTCGGTACGGGCGGACTTAGAGGAGTTCTCGGTGCAGGCACCAACAGAATGAATATCTATACTGTTGCAAAAGCATCCGCAGGTCTTGCTCAGTACATCGTTTCCAACGGTGAAGAGGCAATGAAGAGAGGAGTAGCTGTTTCATTTGATTCGAGACATTTCTCGCCTGAGTTTGCAAAGGTAACAGCTTCCGTTCTTGCAGCTTACGGCATCAAGGTATATCTTTCAGACGAGCTTCGTCCTGTACCTATGCTCTCATACTCCGTAAGATACTTTAAGGCTTTCGCAGGTGTTATGGTAACAGCTTCCCACAACCCTCCTAAGTACAACGGATATAAGGTATATGGTGAGGACGGCGGTCAGGTACCACCTGAGGCTGCTTCCGAGATCCTCAAGAATATCGAGAACTATAGTGACGTAAGAAAGGTCAAGATGATCCCTTACGAGGAAGCAATGAAGACAGGTCTTATCGAGATCTTCGGCGAGCAGGTCGATATCGATTATACAAAGATGCTCACTGAGCTCGTTATCGATAAGGATGCCATCGCTCGTCAGGCTGACATGAATATCGTCTATACTCCTTTGCACGGCTCAGGAAATAAGCCTGTAAGACGTATCCTTAAGGAGATCGGATTTAAGAATATCCACATCGTTGAGGAGCAGGAGAAACCGGACGGTGCTTTCCCTACGGTAAAGACACCAAACCCTGAAGATCCTAACGCACTTGCTATGGGTATCGAGCTTGCAAAGAAGACGGATTCTTCCATCGTTATCGGAACTGACCCTGACTCTGACCGTGTAGGTATCGCATGCAGAGTCGTTGAGAACGGCGAAGTAAAATATAAGCCGTTTACAGGTAACCAGGTAGGCATCATGCTCCTTGATTACATCCTTAACTCAAAGAAGGAAGCAGGCACTCTTCCTGCAGATTCTTTTGCAGTTACCACGATCGTTTCCACCAAGCTTGCAGGTCCTATCTGTAAGTACTATGGTGTTGAGCTTCAGGAAGTACTTACCGGATTCAAGTTCATCGGTGAGCGTATCAAGATATTTGATGAGTTCGGCGACAAGCACTTCCAGTTCGGATTCGAAGAGAGCTACGGATATCTTTCCGGTCTTAACGTAAGAGATAAGGATGCAGTTGTTGCAGCAATGCTCATCTGCGGAATGGCAGCTCAGTCTCTTGACAGAGGAGAGACACTCTTTGACAGGATCCAGAGGATCTATGACAAGTTCGGTTACGGCTTCGAGGAAGCAGTAAGCTTCACGCTCGAAGGTAAGGAAGGTTCCGAGAGGATCTCCGGTGCAATGGCATCCATGAGAGCAGAGCTCGAAGCTTGCAAGGATCTCGAAGATGCAAAGAAGCTCGTAGGCGGACCTGAGGTAAAGGCAGTTCGTGACTATTCCAAGTCCATCCGCTACATCTTTACTGAAGACGGTGTTAAGACAGAGCCGATAGATCTTGTTAAGTCTAACGTTCTCCTTTATGAGCTTGGCGGCGACAAGGGTCTTGACTGGGCATGTGCTCGTCCTTCCGGTACTGAGCCGAAGCTCAAGATCTACTTCGGTTGCTATCACTCGGATAAGGATGCTGCTTTGAGCCGTCTTTCGGATGTTAAGAGTGAGATGTCCGCTTTCGTTGAAGGAAAGCTCTGATGTACCGGATCTCCTTTAACGGCACAGAGGTAACTATCGATACAGAGGTCTCCTTGTTCTCTCCGAACGGAGCCGACAAGGGGACGCTTTGTATGTTGAAGTTCGTCTCTTTTAAGGAAGGCGATAAGGTATTGGATCTAGGTTGCGGCACGGGGATCGTTTCACTTGCCGCAGCATGTCATAACGTAACGGATATCGTTATGACGGATATAGATCCGACTGCCGTTAAGATCGCTTCCAAGAATATGGACGACAACGGGTTTAAAGGATATATCGCTGTCACGGGCGACGGGCTTTCCGCAGTTCCCGGCAAAGACTTCGACCTGATACTTTCGAACCCGCCGTATCATACCGATTTTAAGGTTGCGAAGAACTTCATAGAGAAGGGCTTTAACAGACTTAAGATCGGAGGCAGGATGTATATGGTGACCAAGCGCAAGGACTGGTATAAGAATAAGCTCATATCGGTCTTCGGAGGCGTGAGGATACATGAGGAAGAAGGATACTTCGTTTTCGAGGCGGAGAAGAGATCTGACTCATATGCATCGAAAAAGCGTTGATGCTTTTATACATCGTGAGGTGTATAATCAAATAAACTTTACAAACGGAGAGAATGAATGAAAGTACTTCTTCTAAATGCAGGCTACGCCACAAGACTTTATCCTTTGACAGAGAATATGCCTAAGTCGCTGCTTCCGCTCGGCAAGAGGCTGATCATCGATTATATCCTTGATTCGATCGACGAGCTTCCTGATGTAAGCGAGATCATCCTGATTAGCAATTCCAAGTTTGCAGGTCAGTTCACGGATTGGGCAGCATCGCTTAACAGAAGCGGAAAGGCACCGATCACTGTTCTTGATGACGGAACTGATTCTCCTGACAATATGAGGGGTGCGATCGGTGATATCAAGTTTGCGATAGAAGAGAAGGGTATCGATGAAGATATCTGCATCATGGCTGGTGACAACATCTTCACTTATGATATCAACGATATGTACAAGTTCTTCCGTGAGAAGGACGCTGATACACTCGTAGCTATCTACGTTCCTGAGAAGCATCAGCTCCAGAAACTCGCTGTTGCGATCCTGGATGATGACGGTAAGATCCTCGATATGACCGAGAAGCCGAAGGAGCCGAAGAGCAACTGGGGCATCTATGCGACATATTTCTACAAGAAAGAGACCTTAAAGCTCATCGATACATATCTTGCAGAGGGTAATTCTCCTGATGCTCCGGGTAACTTCCCGTCATGGCTTTATAAGCGTCAGCCTGTATTCGCATTTAAGGCTGAAGGCGACTGTATCGATATCGGTACTCTCGAGAATTATGAGAAGACAAAGGCTGATTACGAGAATAAATGAAGAAGTCATTATTCGGACTAACTTTGATATTAACTTTCGGAGTGCTCGTCGGATGTTCCGGCGAGCCTTCTGATGTTACGACGGAAATGAGTTCTCAGGTGATAGAGACTTCTGCAGTCGAGACTTCCGAAACGGCGGTTGAAACCATAACAGAGACTACATATGTCACGGCAGCTCCGACTCCTGTTCCGGAATATATCGAACCGTTATATGAAGAAGTCTGGTATGACGGTTTTGCGGATCCTTTCTCGGTAAGGGCTCAGATCATTGATGATCCCGATGATATCCTGGCACTGGTAAACAAGTATTATGCGATACCTGAAGGATATGTTCCGTCAGATCTGGTGCTTGCCCCTCACTCATATGATCAGCAGGTCCGTTCTGAAGTAAATGAAGCCTGGATCAAGATGTATGATGACTGTCTTGAACAAACGGGACAGGGACTTCTTCTTATATCAGGATGGCGTGATCTGGGGACGCAGGATTTTCTGTTCAACAGATCCAAGAACAAGAACGGTTACGCTTTTGCCTGCAAGAAGAATGCGATCCCCGGAAGATCCGAACATCACCTGGGACTTGCGATAGATATCACTAACGATTACAAGACGAATATCTATGACGATTTCGATAAGAGCGAAGCCGGTATCTGGGTAAATGAACACTGCCATGAATACGGCTTTATCATAAGATACAAGGAAGAATATTCTTCGGAGACGGGTTACGGCAAAGAGACATGGCACTACAGATATGTCGGTGTCGAGGTTGCTGAATACCTGACGGAAAACGACATGTCGCTCGAAGCATACTTAGGGAAGACTCAGGTCCTTCCCGATGATGAATAAGTACTTGTAAATTCATAAAGGCAGAGTATAATAACAGCGGTATTGATCCAAGGCGGGGTGTGATTCCCCGACCGGCGGTAACAGCCCGCAACTCGCGTCAAAGACGTGACTGATCAGGTGAGACTCCTGAGCCGACGGTATAGTCCGGATGAAAGGAGTTGTTTTATTATGTCATCTGTTAATGCCAAATCCGTAAGTAAGAAGAAAGCTATTAGGACCGCTGTGATCACGCGTCTCGTTGTAGGTGCCATCCTCACTGCGATGTCGGTAGTATTGATGTATCTTGAGGTTCCGCTCACTGTACTTTTTATTCCGCCGTTCCTGAAGTTTGACTTTTCCGAAGTTCCGGTACTTGTAGGTTCATTTGCACTCGGCCCGTTCTATGCGGTGATCATTGAGCTTTTGAAGAACCTCATCCATCTTCCGGTATCATCAACGGCAGGCATCGGTGAGCTCAGCAACTTCCTCGTCGACAGTGTATTCGTATTTACTGCTGGTTTCATCTACAAGAGATCCAAGACGAGAAAGACAGCACTTATCGCAATGCTCATCGGTACTCTCGCACTTACAGTAAGTGCAGTCCCGATCAACTGGTTTATCAACCTTCCTTTGTATGAGAAGGTCCTTCACTTCTCCACGGAAGCTGTCGTCGGTATGAGCAACGAGGTAAATCCTCTTGTAAAGGATAAGCTCACATTGATCTTATGGGTATTCATCCCGTTCAATATCTTTAAGGGTATAGTCGTAAGCTTCATTACATTCTGGATCTATAAGCCGATCTCAAACCTTATTACAAGAACTTCCGAGAAGGTCTCGAAAAAGGGTTAAGGACTTAACGCAAAATTCATTGATTAGCGGTTTTGAATAATCGCTCAAGATGTTATAATCTATAGTATAGAAAACTTATAGAGGTGGGTATTTAAAATATTCGCCTCTATAGTTGCGTAAAAAGAAGATCTCGAGGGAGAGTTGAATCATGGAAGTTTGTGCAGTTGTAATGGCGGCAGGCGAAGGCAAGAGAATGCATTCCAAGCATTCCAAGGTAGTTCATCAGGTAGCAGGTAAACCGATAGTTCAATGGGTAGCAGATGCTCTTTGTGAAGCAGGCTGTACCGAACAGGTATATATAGTTGGCGAGAAGCAGGAAGAAGTAAGAAATGTTCTTGGCGAGACAGTAGCTTATGTTTTCCAGGAGCAAAGACTTGGTACAGGTCACGCAGTAATGCAGGCTACTCCTTTCCTTGAAGGAAGGAGCGGTTATACTGTAGTACTTCCGGGTGATTCCCCGATGGTAAGTGCACAGACCATCCACGCTGCTTTGAAGATCGCCGAAGAAGACGAAGATTATGCTGCGGTACTTATCACCGCTGAAGCATCCGATCCGACAGGTTACGGAAGGATCATCAGAAACGAAGAAGGCAATGTTGCCAAGATCGTAGAGCACAAGGATGCAACTGAAGAAGAAAGAAAGGTAAAGGAGATCAACTCATCGATGTATGTCTTTAAGACTACACTTCTTCTATCGGCACTTGGAAGATTAAGCGCCCAGAATGCTCAGCACGAATATTATCTCACGGATACCATCGAGATCCTGATCGGTGACGGCTATAAGGTCGGCGCATATGTCTGCGACTTCGATGATACACGCGGAATAAATAACAGAGAGCAGCTCATGGAAGCCAACAAGATCATGAACAGAAGGATCCTTAAAAGACATATGGATAACGGCGTTCAGATCGTTGATGTTGATTCCACGTGGATCCATTCAGGCGTAGAGATCGGTATGGATACCATAATCCTTCCCGGCTGTACATTGATCGGAAATACTTCCATCGGTGAGGATTGTATCATCGGTGAGAATACGAGACTTGACTGTGTTCAGGTAGGTGACGGAACAGTGATCGACTCTTCGATCGCAACTCAGTGCATCATCGGAAAGGATTGCCGTATCGGACCTTTCTCACACATAAGACCTGATTCCATTCTTAAAGATCACGTTACGATCGGTGCTTATGTTGAGGTCAAGAACTCGACGATCGACGACTATACAAGAGCAAGGCACCTTACATACATCGGTGATTCGACAGTAGGAAAGAACGTTAACTTCGGTTGCGGTACGGTTACCTGTAACTATGACGGTCAGGATAAGGCCGGATGTGTTATCGAGGATAACGTGTTCATCGGCGGTAATTCCAACATCGTATCGACTGTCGTACTCGGTAAGGACAGCTACGTTGCTGCAGGATCAACAGTTACTGAAGATGTTCCTCCGCTCGGACTTGCCATCGGAAGATCCAAGCAGGTCAATAAGGAAGAATGGGTAGCAAGAAAGAACAGACTTCGCGGTGCTAACTTTATCCAGCTCGACCGCAGACGTTCAGAGGTGTAAACTTGTTTTTCAAGAAGAAAGAAACGATAAACGGCAAAGATCTGTGGCTTGTAGTAGGTTTGGGAAATCCGGGCAAGCAGTATACGTATACATGGCATAACTGCGGTTTCCTGTCGACCGAGATACTTGCGCAGCGTAACTCCATTTCCGTTACGAAGGTCAAGTTCAAGGGCTATTACGGCAAGGGCAAGATCTCAGGCAAGGATGCGATTATCTTAAGGCCTACCACATACATGAATAATTCGGGTGAGTCGGTCATTGAAGCCGTGAAGTTCTTCAAGATCGATCCTTCACACGTGATAATCGTCTACGATGATATCGATATCCAGGTCGGCAAGATCAGGGTAAGACCTTCGGGCAGTGCAGGTACTCATAACGGAATGAAGTCCGTTATCTATCATCTGGGCACGCAGGATTTCCCGAGAGTTCGTATCGGATGCGGACCTGTTCCGGAGAAGTGGAACCTGGTGGATTTCGTATTGTCGGAGATATTCGAAGATAAAAAAGAGATAATGTTTGACTCTTTCACGGAAGGCGCGAAAGCAGTCGAGAAATATATAGAAGAACATACATAAGAAGGTCGGAATGAAAGACAGGATATTAAGTCTTCTGAGCCTTATCTCCAAAGATAAGGACCTCATCGATTCTCTCGATGAATCTCAAAGACTTGATAAACATCTTAATATCACGGGCCTTTGCGAACAGGAAAAAGGCTATATCCTCTCCGCGGTCGCAGGCCTTCGTAAGAAGAAGCCGGTGGTAGTTGTCCCCGACGTCGCTCGAGCACGCCTTCTTACGGGTTTTCTTAAGCCTTTTGTCGACGGAGACGTCATAACGATAACACCTAGAGAGATGTCTCTCGTAAATGCGCTCGCGAGCTCCAAGGATCCTGAGATCGAGAGGCTCTCGGCAGTCTCCCGTCTTATCGAAAACGACTTCGGAGCGATCCTGATATGCGCCGGATCCCTTCTTAATAAAATGCCTCCAAAGCACGATATAAAGGCACTTTGTAACACTGTTAAGGTGGGAAAGACGCTCGATATCAATGAACTTTGCAGGCAGCTTATAGAGGCAGGCTACGAGAGAGTAGGTCTTGTTGAAGCGCCGGGTGAATTTTCATGGAGAGGAGATGTCATAGACATCTATTCTCCTAATAAACCTCTCCCTGTGAGAGTTAACCTTTTCGATGATGAAGTAGACCAGATCAAGTTCTTCCAACCGGATGATCAAAGATCGGTCGAGCAGCTTAAGTCTGCTATGATCTTTCCTGCAAGAGAGATAATAATCACTCCGGAAAGAAGGATGGAAGTCTCAAGAGCAATTAACGGATCTGCCAATGATGACTCCGCACACATGAAGGGCAATGCCAAAGGTCAGGCTGCGATGAACCTTCTTAAGATGGCAGAGAGCGATTCCGATTCCATAAGGGAAGGTAGGCGACTTGCAGGTATCGAGAAATGGATCAGTGCCGTTCTTCCCAAGTATGAGAATATCCTTGATTATGTCGATCTTAACCGCTGCGAATTATTCGTGGATGAGCTTTTCGAGATAAGGTCGAGTGCTGATTCGTATACAGCAGAATACATGTCCAGATGTAAGGCGGGATTCGAGATCGGAACCTGCTCCAAGATGGCATTTGATTCCATAATACCGATCCCGGAGATGATGAAGTCTATCGATTCTCACGGTGCGATCGTAACTTTGTCCTGCCTTAATTCTTCAGGTAACGGACTTCCGGGAGGAAAGACATTGGTCTGCCAGGGAATGGCAGGTGATTCCTATCGCGGTAACGAGATCCATCTTGCCGAGATCTTGAAGGCCAATGAGAAGCAGAAAGAAAAAGATCGTAAGACCATCGCGCTCATGGTAACAGGTAACCAGAGGACCCAGAACCTTGTTAAGGCTCTGGCGGGCGAAGGTGCAACGATCGAGGTCATCGAGGAAGATCTTCCTTCGGGTTTTGTGTATCCGAAGATAGGATTGACACTTATCGGTGAGCAGGATGTTTTCGGTGCGGAAAAGACGATCAAGAAGAAGAAAAAAGGCAGCACGATAAATATCTTCAGCGACCTTGTGCCGGGAGATTTTGTCGTTCATGATGTCCACGGAATCGGTAAGTACGAAGGCCTTGTCAACATGAAGGTCGGCGACTCCGTTCAGGACTATCTTAAGATAACTTATGCCAAGGGTGAGACGCTCTACATAACCGTCGATAACCTTGATGCGATCCAAAAATACGTCGGACCTAACGGCGGCAATCCTAAGCTGTCGAGTCTTCACAGTAACGAGTGGAGCAAGTCGGTCGAGAGGGCAAAGACTTCGATCAAGAGGGTTGCGTTCGACCTTGTTAAGCTCTATGCGGTACGTCGTGCCAACAGGGGATTTGCATGCGGACCGGATGATATATGGCAGACGGAATTCGAGGAGAATTTCCCGTATGTGGAGACTGACGATCAGCTCGCTGCGATCAAGGATATCAAGCGTGATATGGAAAGCGATGTTCCTATGGACCGACTCCTTTGCGGTGATGTCGGATTCGGAAAGACCGAGGTCGCATTCAGGGCGATCTTCAAGTGCGTGCAAAACGGTCATCAGGCGTTCATGCTGTCGCCTACGACACTTCTCGCACAGCAGCACTATGACAACTTTAAAAAGCGACTCGGTACGTTCCCTGTCAATGTTGCTTTGATGTCGAGATATGTTCCTGCTCCTGTCATGAAGCAGACGCTCAAGGATATTAAAGACGGCGTCGTGGATGTCGTTATCGGTACACACAGGATCTTGTCCGAAGATGTTAAGCCGAGTAAGCTCGGACTTCTCGTTGTTGACGAGGAGCAGCGTTTTGGCGTTAACCATAAAGAGCAGATCAAGGCGATGAGAAATAACGTAGACGTTCTTACTTTGTCGGCTACGCCGATCCCTCGTACGCTTCATATGTCCATGGCAGGTATCCGTGATATCTCTGTCCTCGATGATGCGCCGATGAACAGGCGACCTGTGCAGACATACGTAATGAGCTATGACAAGGAAGTAATAGTTCAGGCCTGCATGCGTGAGATAGGAAGACACGGACAGGTATTCTATCTTTATAACAAGACTGCAGACATCGATAAGAAAGCTGATGAGCTTGCTGCAATGATGCCGGGTACAAAGGTGCTTTATGCTCACGGTAAGATGAGCGAGAGCAGGATGGAGAGCATCATAACGAGCTTCGTTAACGGTGAAGCCGATATCCTTGTCTGCACGACGATAATCGAATCGGGCGTTGACATGCCTAACGTTAATACCATGATCGTTGAAGACGGTGACAGGTTCGGATTGTCTCAGCTCTATCAGATAAAGGGTCGAGTCGGAAGATCCGACAAGCAGGCATACGCATATATAACATACAGAGAAGATAAAGAGATAAACAGTGATGCCAAGAAACGCCTCATGGCTATCCGTGAATTTACGGAACTCGGATCGGGTATAAAGATCGCGCTCCGTGATCTCGAAGTCCGTGGTGCAGGAAACCTTCTCGGTGCCGAACAGCACGGTCAGATGGATGTCATCGGTTATGAACTTTATTGCCGTCTTCTCGATGAGGAGATCAAGCTTCTGAGAGACGGCGGAGATGAGGCTCTGGAGATAAGGACAGCTGCGTCCGTTGAACTTGATTTCGATTCGTATATCCCGTCTTCCTATATCGAAGACGAGTCCTCACGTATGATCGCATACAGACGTATCTCTTCTATTTCTTCAGCTAAGGATTACGAAGATTTCATGGACGAGATCCTGGATCGTTACGGCGAGCCTCCGCGTGAGATAATCGTGCTAATGAACGTATCACTCGTCCGTTCTCTTGCTACGTCTCTCGGATTCGAGAAAGTCGTTATTAAAGAGGATAAAGTATTATTCTATTATTCTTCCGAGAAGAAGATAGACATGAAAGCGATAAGCGTTCTTCTTTCATCTCCTGAATTTGACGGTAAGATACTTCTTAATGCAGGCGGCAAGCCATATCTTCATTTCATGCCTATCGGTATCCCTTCCAAGGATCTGCTCCCTAAGTGTAAGGAACTTCTTACGATCCTTTCTGAGGCTTCGGAGAAAAAGGAATAATATCTTACGATATCTTTATATTTTCTGAATAATTGATTTGCGAAGTATTTATCCTTCCCCGATAAGATGTAATCACAAAACAAAAACAAACATCTTAGGAGGATAAAGAGATGACAAACAACAAGGTTCGTAACATTTTCGATGGAGAGACAGAGAAGAAGACAGATTCCGTTCTCACAGGTACAAAGGTAGTTTCAGCAGTATCGCTCGTCGGAGCCATCGCAAGCGGTCTGGTATTCGGCTACAGCTTTTATCAGCAGGATTCAACAAAGATGGCCATCTTCGGAGTATTGATGCTCGTTTGCGCAGGCTTCGGACTCGGAAATGCCATTAAGTCAAGGAAATGAAATAGAAAAAACTGAACATAAGAATAGGGGTTGCCTTAAGACAACCCCTCACTTGTTTTAGCCTAAGTCTGCTTCGTCATAAGGAACGAATTCGAAGTCATCAGAAGTAAGGACCTCATCAGTGTCATCCGCATAATTACTGAAGAGGACTTTCTTTTTCTCTGAGTCGTAAACAACATTATAACCCATGACGCAGAGTTCACCGGATACTGCTTCCTGACCTACTTCAATGGTGTTGCCGTTGTTTCTGAAGACATATACACGCATTGCACCGTCACCGCCGAACTGGTTGTTGCAGATGATGTCATCTGATCCGTCACCGTCGAAGTCGTCTACGAAATATTGTGGTCCCGAGCTGTTGTCGAATCCGAACTGAACTGCAAACGGCTCGCCCTCTGAAGTATAGAATGTCCAGATATTGAAGACATCTCCCTGGCTTTCTTTTTCCAGATACCAGTCATTGAACCCGAGCAAGGTTTCACCTGTTCCTTCGACTCGTTCGATATCAGGGGCGTATGAATCGTCTTCCTCTTCAGGTTCTTCGGTTTCTTCTTCTGCCTTTTCTTCAGCAGTTGTTGCTTCTGTTGTAGTAGCCTGTGTCTCCGGCTTTGTCGTTTCTTCTTCAGTGGAATCGCTTTTACTGCATGCACACATAGAAGCAGCTAAGCAAAGGCCCAGCATTAAAACTGCCGAATTCTTAAATCTTTTCATTTTCTTGTTTTCCTCCATTATTCACAATGATAAGCGAGATCATCTTCCGCTCATCCTCGTAAAGGACGATTTATGATCCGATGGCGTTTCATCCTGCAAAAAAGTCGTCAAAGGTGACCTTAAAAGATTGCCGTCACAGGTCTGTCAGATCACCTCGCGGGATCATAATGGTTTACAAACGGAATACGTTCGATTATGGTATAGGGAAATAAGACCTTGAAGGAGACAGAGATGGTAGCGTTTATCTGGTAAGAATTCCCCTGTAGATCACATATAAAATGAATAGAGAGGATATTTTTATGAATGATATTTACTATATCATCGGTTGTTCCTATGCAGGAAAATCGACCATGGTCAGAAGTCTCGCGGAAAAGTTCGACGCCATTGAATGCGGTGAGAATTATCAGGACTTTATACTGGAAGGTCTTGATAAGGATGAATTCCCGAATCTTTGTTATACAAGAGATCTTCAGGATTGGAAGCAGTTTATAAGAAGAACTCCCGAAGAATATGCAGCCTGGATTGAAGGTGCCAAGAAGGAATGCGAGATCCTGGAACTTCGAATATTGGAGGATCTTAAAAAGCAGGGAAGGCGCATATTTGTCGATACCAATATAAGCGTTGAGACGCTAAAGAAGATCTCGGATAAGGATCATGTCCTTATTATGCTCACCGATCGTGAAACGTCGATAAACAGATTTTTCGAGAGGCCGGATAAAGAAAAGCAGTTCATCTACAGGCTTCTTATGGAAGAGCCTGACCCTGAGGCGGCGCTTGCACGTTACAGGAGGACGCTCGAGCTCATTCACTCAAAGGAGAGTTATGACAGGCTCCTTGATTCCGGCTTCAATATCCTGTACCGGGATGAGAGCAGGACGATCGAGAAGACCAGGGATCTGATAGCGGAAAAGTACTTTAAACTTCAGTAGAAACGGAAGGGCAGTCGATAGCGGCTGTCCTTTTTCTCGAAAAAGTGAATAAAACGCTCAGACAGCAGGGAAGACATCCGTCTTTATCTGCTGAATTGTGATAAAATACCTAGGCATGCCTCCATAGTTTAATGGATAGAACAGCAGTTTCCGGTACTGCTGGTACGGGTTCGATTCCTGTTGGAGGTGCCATAGACCCTCTGAGAACATTGGTTTTCGGAGGGTTGTGTTTTGTGATGTATAATCTAAAATGTGTTTAGAGTAAGTTGATCGGAGGATAAGCCCATGGTACTTGCAATCGATGTCGGAAACACCCACATACTTCTGGGATGTTTTGAAGAACGCGAGATACTTTTCACTGAACTTCTGTCCACGGAAAGATCTTTTACGGATCTTGAGTATGCGTCGCTTATCAAGTCGGCCCTCGAGTTTAACGGCAAGTGCTTTGATGATATCGACGGTGCCGTCATATCGTCAGTTGTTCCTTCGGTCACCGGAACGATCAGGAAGGTCGTCGAGAGATTTACTGCGGTTACCCCCATCATAGTCGGGCCGGGAGTTAAGACCGGTCTTAAGATAAGGATCGATAATCCCGCTCAGCTCGGAAGCGATCTTGTTGCATCCGCAGTAGCAGCTATCAAGGAATACGGTGTTCCTCAGATAAGTATCTACATGGGAACGGCAACCGCTTTTTCGCTCATAGACAGTGACAAGAATTTCCTCGGAACATCGATAGGCGCAGGAATGGGGATCGCATCTGAAGCTCTGAGCAGTAAGACATCACAGCTTCCGACAGTTGCATTTGAGACACCTAAAAAGGTTATCGGAACCAATACCATCGACAGTATGAAGAGCGGTCTTATCTATCAGACGGCAGCGCTCATTGACGGAATGATAGACAGGATCGAGGAAGAGTACGGACAGAAGTGTATCCTTACTGCAACGGGAAGATATGCACCTACCGTGATCCCTCTTTGTAAGCATGAGATCATCTGCGACAGCAATCTTATACTTAAAGGTCTTATTGAAGTTTATTATAAAAACCGCTAATATCTGCTGATATATCTCGAGAAGGATGGTGAGAAAAATGTCAGTGGATTGTTGCATGACAAAAGAGAACTATTGGTTCAGATACAGGACCGGTGCGATCATCGTTAGAGACGGAAAGATGCTCTTTGTTCAGTCAAACTACGGCGGATATTATTACATGATCGGAGGCGCAGTCCATCTGTGTGAAGATTCCTCCCGATGTATCGAGAGAGAAGTACTTGAAGAGACGGGTGTTAACTGTACCGTACGAAGATCAGCCATTATCTGTGAAAACTTCTTCAAAGGTGTTGGCGGCATCATGGACGGCAAAGACTGCCATGTTCTTGAATTTTATTATCTCATGGATGTTCCGGACGGTGCGGATTTCAAAACGGCAAACGATGAGGGTGAAAAGCTTGTCTGGCTGCCGGTCAAGAAGATAGGCACAAGCGACATAAGGCCAATGATCTTAAAAGAAAAACTTCCCGAAGTCATAAAAGGAGCACCTCTCATGCACCTTATAAATGTCGATGATGAGAGCAAACATTAATAGCAAAAATCATAAGAGAGCGGATCTTATATCAGGTCCGTTTTCTGCTCTTGATGAAAATTATCAACAGGGCAATAAGAAATCCTCCCACGGCACCGCCGATATGAGCGGCATAGGCAACCTGAAGATTTGCCTTGCTCGGGAAAAGCAGTGGAACCAGGAGCAGAGCAGTTCTGTACCAGGGATATCTTTTACGTGTAACGGGATCCATTGATAAGATCACTACAGCACCGAATAATCCGCTTATGGAGCCTGATGCCCCGGCCACAATGACATTCAGTTGATCTCTTACCAATTCGATGACCAATTCCGTGATGTTGCCCGTGATACCTGACAGCAGATAGATTATCGTGAAGTTGATGTGTCCGAAGTAGTCTTCGATGTCCGGACCGATCAAAAGCAGACAGATCATATTACAGATGATGTGTTTCAGGCTGATGTGTAGAAACGTTGACGTAAATAATCTGTAGAACTGACCATCGAGACATATGGAATCAAAGTATTGTCCGCCGAATCTGAGCACTGTTTCTACACTGATCTTAGTCGAACCGCAGTTCACGGCTTCCAATATAAAAAGAACCACGTTGACGAGCAAAAAGAACAAGGTGCAATAAGCGATCTTTCTTCGGATACGCACATTGCCATTCGTTTCTTCTGACATATATCCCCCACCTATAATGTTTATATCAGCATTTTCTCGTACGCTATTATTACATATTTTGGTATATGTGGCTATATGTGTAGTTTGTTATAATATCCAATGGGAATATTATTATTGGAGGGAAGAGCATGGCCACTTATTGTCCGAATTGTTCAGGAAATCTTCTTTACAGTCCGTCCAGACATGCAATGTACTGCAGGATGTGCGGCGGAACATTTGCTCCCGAGGAAGTGGGAGAATCAGAAAGATCATCAACAACTTATGAGTGCAATATCTACAGTTGTCCGAGCTGCGGAGGAACTATCGCAGTTACGGGAACGGAAGTATCGACTTCGTGCGTATATTGCGGTAATACGACCATTATCTTTGACAGGATATCTACTAATCAGAAACCTGATGGTCTGATCCCTTTTTCGATAACACAGAAAGAGGCTGTTAAGATAGTCGAGAAACATATGGCAGGCGCAGCCTTGCTTCCAAAAGACGTTGATGATGTTAAGATCGAGAATATGAAAGGGATCTATATTCCTTATTGGGTCGTGAGCGGAAAGTTTTATGATTCGATGACTCTTTATGACGAAGTAGTGAATAGCGGCAGTGATTCAAGTCATCCGAGATATTATGGAAGAGCCGGTTATTGCGATGTACTGAATGTTTCGGTAGAAGCCGTATCTTCGATCAATGATAAATTCAGCAACAAGATCGAACCATTTAATATCGATGATGTTGTCGAATTCGACGAAGATTATCTCATGGGTTTCTATTCTGATATTCCCGATGTTACCGCGGATGATCTTAGTGATGCTGTAGGCAAAAAGGCTGACGAGATGTTCGGGAACCTCATATGTGAGACTCTCTATGGACAGAAAAAACATGTTCTTCAATCCAAGCATTGGACAAAACTTTATGATGACCATCTGATGCTCTTTTTCCCGGTCTGGTTCTACACATTCGTCTATAAAGACAAACCTTATACTCTGCTGATCAACGGGCAGACGGGAAAGATCGCGGGAACTCTGCCTTGGAAGAAAAGATCGCTCAAGAGAGACGGAGTCATACTTGCCTCTTTGATGTCGATCCTGCTGATCGCTCCATTTGTTATCTTTGATTGGCTCGTAACACTTGAATCTACGACAACGATCGTAGTAATAGGTTTTTTCATTACACTTGTGTTCTGGTTGATAGGATTTATCACAAGCTTGTCAGTCAAAGAAAACGCCGAGATGACACAGGAAGGATCTGTGTTCGATTTTGTTAATGAAAGGAAGGGATGATCATGGGATTCTCAGAAGTATTGAGTGTATTTCATTGGGTAATGCTCGCCGTCATAAGCATAGTGATAATCGCATTTTGTTCAGCCTTTTCTTATTGTGTCATGTCATCCCGGGTTAAAAATAAAAATGATCTCGGAGTGAAAGAGAAAGAGGATATTAACCATCTGAAGAATGTCGATCTGGTAGGTAATGAAGACTTCGGACACGATGCACTGAAACAATCGGCTTTCATGAACAAATATGCAGTCGATCCATTTAAGGAAGAAGATGCTGCACAATGAGAAGATGGTCTGTCGGGAATCTGATCTGCATGGTCTTTATTACATCCGTGTGCCTTTGTGCGTGTGACACGGAAAGTGAGCCGACGGTATCTTCTGATGCGGAAAAGATCACTCAGGTCACGGTGACTGAAAGCGTACCTGAGACTACGACTTCCGATGAGATTATAAAAGACTCGGGTTTTAAAGGCAGGTGGCACAGGACTGATTGTCATTCGGCATTGTGCGGAACGATAGATATTACCGATGTTGATGAAGAAGGCTTCAGTTTCAGCGGAACATTCAGCTGGTTCGCGCATACCGGTGAAGCAGAGGGCGAAGCCCTTTTCGAGAATGCTAATAAGGCGGTCTATTATCTGGAAGCTGATGAGGATGATCCGGATTCCGGATCCTTATATGTGTATTTTACTTTGGAGGATGATATCCTTCATGTTCAATCCGAGGGTGACGTCAGCAGGATGCCGATGGGCATGAACGTGGGAGTGGACGGAGACTATACTCTCAATGATCCAACGTATACCAACGCGGATATCCTAAGTGAGACTTATACGGATGATGAACTTGACGCGATAAAGGCGATGATCGGCGAGGGAGATTATGAGGATCATTTTGTGAATGATACGGAAGCGGGAGCAGTCATCGTTTCTGAAGTAATGACATCAGATGGTATTCCTTCCAAACGAGTGGAGTGCCTGGTTCCCGGGCTCGATACCTTCATGGGTTATGAGATCCTGATCACCGAAGAAGGCAAGATCTATCTGGATCATGAGAACGGAAGTTTTTATACTAATGATCCTGATTATAAAGAAGAGGTGCTTCCGACATTTTCTGCCGAATAATGATATATCGATATCCAGTCTGAAAGTATAATCTTCCTATAAGTAACATTAGGCTTTATAGGAGGTCATCATATGGATAAGATCAAGTGGGGAATTATCGGTACGGCTAACGTAGCAGCGTGGGGAATGATCCCGGGTATGAAAAGAGCAGGAAACTGTGAGCTCTATGCGATCGCCGGAAGAAGTCTTGAGAAGGCTGAATCCTACAAGGAAAGATTCGGTTTTGAGAAGGCTTACGGAAGCTACGATGAACTCCTGAACGACAGTGAGGTTCAGGCCGTATATATCCCTCTTCCGAACGACATCCATATCAAGTGGGTAAAGGAGGCGCTCCGTAAGGGAAAGCATGTTCTCTGCGAAAAGCCACTGGCATTAAATGCAAGTGAAGCCGAGGATATGTATAAGACCGCCAAAGAGTGCGGCGTGTATCTTATGGAAGCATACGCTTATCTTCACAGCCCTTATGTCGAGAGCCTTAAGAATGATGTCCAAAGCGGCATAATAGGCGATGTCGATTATATCGAATCCGCATTCATAACCCAGGGTTACAAAGAAGATTTCAGACTTCACAAGGAACTCGGCGGCGGTGCGATGTATGATCTCGGATGTTATTGTACGACCATGATCCTGTCGCTTACCGATTCGGATCCCGTCCTCGTGAAAGCAGCGGCAGAATTCTCGGATCTTGGTGTAGATCTTAATACTTCAGGTATCATCAAGTTCCAAAACGGTCTTCGTGCTTCTTTCAATGTCGGAATGATATTCGGAGAGCAGTCCAATTCCAGATTCGACAGACTTTACATTCACGGCAGCAAGGGCTGCATCAGATCCGAAGTCGAATATAATCAGGAAGGCGATGTGAGCTACCGTATCTTAAAGGGGGATGAAGTTATCGAGAGGAAGGTCTTCGTTCCGAATAACTATGCACTGGAGATCGAGCAGATGGGAAGATGCATCCTCGAAGGCGAGACGCCGCATATAACTCCCGAGTTCTCACTTAAGAATTCCAAGCTCATAGATCAGGTCCTTTCCGATATCGGTTTCTGGTAATAGTCAAAATTTGGGTGGAAGTACAGGAATCGAACCTGCCTTTGCTGTGCCACAAACAGCCGTCCTGCCACTAGACGAACAACCACATGTATGGCGATCCCGCGGGGAGTCGAACCCCGATCCTCGGAGAGACAATCCGATATAATGTGCCGTTATACGACGGGACCTTATTGGTAGACATTCGGAGACTTGAACTCCGGACCTGCAGCTTATAAGGCTGCTGCTCTCACCACTGAGCTAAATGTCTTTGTTGGTGGGCCCGGCAGGAGTCGAACCTGCGGTGTTTCTTATGTCACAGATTTACAGTCAGTTGAGATCGCCACTACTCGTACGGACCCATATTGATTGAATCTAAAAAAGGGCGGGGGAAAGACGAAGTGCCTGTTCGCCTATCCCCTGTCGAAAACCTTTTAAGGAGTGCCTGTTTCCTTCAAAAGGTTTTCAGATGGTGTCTCTTATCGGGATCGAACCGATCCGAGACATAAAAAATCGCCCGGAACTTTTCTTTTCCGGACGATCAACAGGAATGGCCGTGCTTACTTAGCAAGACTAATCTTTTGATCGCCCGTATATATCATCATGATCATCATAGGATATCGATATGAAAGCGCACTCAAGATAGAGCGGATCATAATGATACGCTGCATAAGAATATATATAGCCGTGTACATTAACGTTCTTCATGGTCGTTATCCTTTCGTAAAAAAATAGGAAGCGCACTGATATCTGATCTCACATCCGTAAGTTCAGATGTCGGACAGGCACTTCCTTCATCTATGAGTCGTATTCTACCATCGATTTTTGATTTGTAAACCCCTTTTTTGAAAAAACGCCGAAAAATTATTCCGCGTGAAACGCCTGGTATAAGGGCGCTTTAGGGTAATTAGCATTTTATTATTATAAAGAGGGTCGTCTTTACGATGTGACTAAAGTCATATCGAGATACTTTCTTTTTTCACTGTGACAGATCCTGCCGGGTTGATATCATTAAGCTGTAAAACACGGATAGGAGCCAAGAAAATGGATATGATACTTAAGACAAATGATCTGACCAAAAAGTACGGCAGCAAGATCGCAGTCGATAACTTGAATCTCGAGATCAGGAAGGGTGAGATCTTCGGACTTCTCGGACCGAACGGAGCGGGAAAGAGCACGACCATGAACATGATCTGCGACATCTTAAGACCTACTCTCGGTAACGTTGAATTATTCGGAAAAGACCTTCACAAAAACCGCAAGGAAATACTTAAGAAACTCGGTTATATCCCGCAGGATCTGGCGATCCACGGTAACCTCAAGGCATGGGAGAATGTGGAACTCTTCACATCGCTTTACGGCATTAAGGGAGAGGCTCTCAAGACCGCGATAGACGAGTCTTTGGAGTATGTAGGACTTCTCGAGAAAAGGAACGAATATGCCAAGAATTTCTCGGGCGGAATGAAGAGAAGACTTAACATAGCATGCGCACTCGGACATAAGCCCGAACTTCTGATATTCGATGAGCCGACGGTCGGCATAGATCCGCAGTCAAGGAACTTTATCCTCAACAAGATAAAGCAGTCGAATGAAGAAGGAACGACGATCATCTATACCAGCCATTACATGGAGGAGGTGGAGGCGATCTGCACGAGGATCGCGATCATGGATGACGGCAAGATAATCGCTTCGGGAACAAGTGAGGAACTTAAGAAATTGGTAGTCGACAATACGGAATCGATCACGCTCGAAGAAGTATTCCTGACACTTACCGGAAAGAAACTGAGGGACTACTGATATGATCAGATACCTTATCAAGAATTACTTGAAGATGATGGGCAGAAGCCCCGTGAACGTGCTTCTTTTCATCGTGTTTCCCATCGTTCTCATCGCGGTACTGTCGAGCGCTTTTTCTTCACTGATGGAAAGCTACGAGAGAAAAGAATCCTTCAGTGTCGGATACATCATGGAGGATGACAGCATCTTCGGTGATTACATGGAAGAGATCAAGAAGATCGCCAGGGAAAACGATGTAACATTTAAAGCCTATGACGAAGGCGATCCGGATAAGCTCATGAAGGATGAAGAACTGGAGTCATTCGTTATCTTCGGCAAGGATGATTATGTTATCTATAAAAGGACAGGAAGTCCGACGGAAGGCATGATAACAGAGTATATACTGACAGCTTTCATGAGGAATATGGAAACATACAGGGAAGGCATGATGAGGGGTATGGAAGTCCCTCAGGTCGAGCTCGATGTAAGTTATCCAGATCATATGCCGGAAGTCGATTCCATTGACTATTACGGCAAGATCGAGATCATATATTTCGTGTGGTGCGGACTTATATGTTTTGCAGGTATCATCATGGCCGAGAAGAGATATAAGATCTCTCAAAGACTTCTCATGTCGGGATTATCAGTGACAAAGATCTATCTTGCAAAGCTTATCTCGTCCACGATCATCGTATCGGCATGCACTCTTATAGCTGCACTTGCTACGATCGCAATGTTCGGAGTAAAGTGGGGAGCCCCGCTTAAATCGGCACTGGTCATCTTCCTCATGATAGTTGCTGCTCTTTGCATGGAACTTATGATCTATTATATCTGCGACAACATGGTAATCACGATCGTGATATCGTTCGCGGCAGTATGGATCGCCGGATTTTTCAGCGGATCGTTCGAGACATATCTTTTCTCGAGCCACCCGGAATCCACGAAGGTCCTGTTCCCGATCTATCACGGTAACAGAGCGATCGTTGAACTGGCCTCCGGCGGCAGGAGCGATTATTTCATGTCTTCGGTCATCTATTCGCTGTCGATGATAGTCGGATGTTCGATACTGGCATTGATCGCAGGAAAGATCAGAAGGAGGGGAAGAGCATGACGGTACTTATAAGATCAACGCTTAAACTATTATTCAGGAATGTCGGTTTCTGGGCCTTCCTTCTGTTTGCGCCGCTCTTGTCGCTCTTGATACTGAACAGCAATACGACCTATTCGGTTAACGATGACCTCGACGGATATGAGATCATTGAACTGGAGACTGACGAGAAGATCGCATACTACGGACAGGGCTACTTTTCCGTGAAGGTCTATGATGCTTCAGGAAGTCGCATCAGTGATGATCTGCTAAACGATCTGTCATCTGTCGGAATGTATAAGATCTGCAGACTTAAGTGTCCTGACATGACTTATGAGGAATATCTTACCAAGACCGACAATGATGCCTATAACGACAGGATGGGAGCGTCAATGTATCTTACAAAGGATCTTGACGGTATCATCTCCCAAGGGGATACAAAAGATGCATTAAAGATAAACATTCTCTCTGACGATGAGAGATCGGACATGTTCTTAAACGACGTTGAACTCTCGCTTGGAAGGATATTGATCGCGGGCGGCGAAGACTCGTTCGAGGAGATGAAGGGATCCGCCCCTTCAAAGAGATCCGTTACGGTTCCGGAGGAAGGTGAGATAATCCTTACGCCGAAGCAGGCAGATGATAAGATGAAGATCGGATATGCTTTCTCGTTCCTTACGTTCGGATTCGTATTCTGCGGAGTATTCGTTGCTCATACCGCGATCACGGAGCAGAAGAACCTGGTTCAGTTAAGGATCATGCTCACAGGAGAAAAGTACGGAACTTACTTTGTCTCAAAGTTCATAGCAACGTTCATTACGACTGTCCTCATAACGGTCATCATATCTGCGGGACTGATGCTCATGGACCCGGTTAAGCTTGGCATGGGAAGGCCAAAACTCATTCTCATGATATTCCTTCTGGGCCTTGTCGAGAGCTCACTGAGCCTTCTTCTCGGAATACTGTCCGGAAAAGTCATGACATCGAATTTCGTTGCCTTCTCGCTCTGGGCCATGTCTTCACTTCTGTCGGGACTTTATTTCCCGTTGGACGACACGACGACAACGATCAAGGTCATATCTTATATCATGCCGCAAAAGTGGTTCATGAACGGAGCAGAGATGTTCTTTGCTCAAGACAAGAAGGCTTATCTTGTATTATTATGTATTACAGCAGCATACTTGCTGGTGATCATCAGCGTCGGAAGTGTAGGACTTAAGATAAAAAAGCAGTATGAATGACAGGGCAAAGGAAAACTTTTTCACCGCAGTGCGTCTGGTACTTGCGATAGCCATAGCCTTTTATTGGGCAGCAAAACTGTTCCTTACGGCAGGAGTCTCGGCAACGATACTCCTGCTCGTTGCTGTTTTCATAACTCTCATATCCGTTAAGGAACTTTTTCGAGAAGAAAAAAGGCTATGGTTCGTACTTCTGGATATCCCAGTATTCATACTTATGATGTACTTCAGTAAAGGCGCTCTCATACTGTGCGGATTTGTTCTGGCATATGAGCTCCTGTCATGCTTCAAGCCTTCGTTTATCTGGTATCTGGCACCGATCCCGTTCGCGATCATCCCGAGCTTGGTGGGCGTCCCTATACAGTTTATGGTCGCTTCCTTTCTCGCGGTGATCTATATCCAGAATGACCTTATCAATGTGCCTTATCGAAAACAGATGATCGACAGCACGATCTATGAGCAGAACCTCAAAAAAGACATCGACCGTAAGGACATCGAGACTAAGGTACAGCTCGAAAAAAATATGCTCGTGGCAGAGAACAGGATCCTCGAAGAGCGCGCGCAGCTGTCGCAGACTTTGCACGATAAGCTCGGCCATAACATAAACGGTTCGATATATCAGCTCGAGGCAGCCAAGGTCCTGATCGACAATGATCCGTCGCGGTCGAAGGAGATGATCGGAGGCGTAACGGATCAGCTTCGGTCGGGAATGGATGAGATACGTGCGATCCTTCGTAAGGAAAGACCTGAGAAGAAAAAGCTTGCCATGTTACGTCTTTACGACCTGTGCGAAGACTGTAATTCCAAGGGCGTCGAGGCGAACCTGACGACTGAGGGTGACACGGGACTTATAACGGATATGCAGTGGGAGACGATATTGGACAATGCTTTCGAAGCAGTTTCCAATTCCATGAAATATGCGGGGTGCAAGCATATCGACATTAGTATCCTGGTACTTAATAAGATGATACGCTGTACAATAAAAGATGACGGCAAGGGTTGCAAGAAACTTGTCGACGGAATGGGAATAGCGGGAATGCGTCAGAGGATGCGCGACATCAGAGGCATCCTTAACTTTGATACCGAGTGCGGGTTTACGATAAATATGCTGATACCTATGGAGGGTGAAGTAAATGGATAAGATCAGGGTCATAATCGCAGATGACAGTGATTTCGTAAGAGACGGAATGAAGATAATACTCGAGGCTGACGGCGGGTTCGATGTCATAAGCTGCGCGCCTAACGGAAAAGAGGCTGTGGAGATTGGAAGAAAGACACCGCCTGACGTTTTCCTGATGGATATCCAGATGCCCGTAATGGACGGCATCGAAGCAACGAAGATAATAACCGAGGAGGGTCTCGGGAAGGTCCTGATACTTACTACTTTCGACGACAACGATCTGGTCCGCAAGGCCATAAGGAACGGCGCCAGGGGTTATCTTATCAAGAACCATACGCCTGACCATCTGAAGCAGACCATAAGATCCGTCATGAACGGAACGGGCGTAATGGATGAGAATATCTTCGAGACTCTCGCCGAATCCGTCTCGATGCAAAGCGCGGGCTTTGATCCGTCAGGTTATTCCGAGCGTGAACTCGATATCATCAAGGCGGTCGCCGACGGCCTCTCAAACAAAGAGATCGCATCAAGACTTTTTATATCCGAAGGGACGGTCAAGAATTACATAACCAACATCCTGTCGAAGGAGGGTCTATCCCACAGGACCGCCCTTGCCGTATATTACCTGACGGGCAAGAAGTAAGATCCGCTACAGTTGTGATACAATCTTCTTGTTTGATCTTTTGGAGGGATAGGAAAGATGAATTACGATTGCTTGATAATAGACGACGAGAAGACTTTGTCGGATAACACATGTGAATATTTCAATATGTTCGACGTCAAGACCAAGGCTGTTTACAGTAAGGATGAGGCGCTCGGATTTCTGAAGGACAATGATGTCAAGCTCATTCTCCTTGATATCAATCTTGGTGACGGTAGCGGCTTCGAGCTTTGCAAGATCTTAAGGGAGGACAGGGATATCCCGATCCTTTTTGTCTCGGCGAGGAACACAGATGACGATAAGATCATCGCGCTCAACATCGGAGGCGATGATTATATCGAGAAACCATATTCTCTCGGCGTGCTCCTTGCCAAGGTAAAGGTCGTCCTTAAAAGATTCGGAGGCTCGAAAACACAGACAGCTGACATATTTGATGACGGGTATCTCCTGGTGGATAAAGTGAATAAGACATTGAAAGCAGGCGGAGAGGACAAGAAGCTCACCAGCATGGAATTTACTCTTCTTCAGTACCTCATCGATAACCCGAACAGGCTCGTTACCAAAAAGGAACTCTTCGACAATGTCTGGAAGGACAAGTTCACTTCCGACGGCACGCTTAACGTCCATATCCGCAAGCTCCGCGAGGCCATCGAGAAAGATCCGAAGGATCCTTCGTATATCACCACAGTCTGGAAGGAAGGCTACAGGTTCGTGACAGATGCGTAAGAAGACATTCATTCCGGTCCTCATACTGATTTTTATCATCGAAGCCGTACTATGCGGAATATTTCTTTTCCGTCTCGAAAACATTGAGCAGGATCCGGCAACGGTCAACGGCTGTCTTAAAAGCGTCGAGACCAATTACGGCAATCCCGATCTTTATGATACTTCCCTGGACTATGTAGTCCTTGATGAAAGCGGCACGGTCGTATTCAGGACAAGGGAAGGCCTGTCCGAAAACAGGAGTGACGCGATAAGGAGAAATGACACCATCCTCGAATTGGAACTTGGCGGTGAAAAAGGTCACATCATATTCAGGAATTCCATGTCGGATAAGATCAGGATCATAAAGATAGAACTGTCGGCTGTCGTACTCGGATGTTCCGTCCTTCAGTTCGCATTGGTGCTCGGTTATTATCTCTATCTGCGCAAAAACGTCATCGAACCTTTTAACAGGCTCGGCGACTTTGCAGTAAGAGTTGCAGAAGGTAATCTCGACCTGCCTTTGGACATGGACAGGAAACACATCTTCGGAGGCTTTACGGAAGCATTCGATCTCATGCGTAACGAACTTAAGAAATCCCGCGCGGCGGAAAGAAAAGCCGTTGAAGATAAAAAGGAAATGGTCGCAAAGCTTTCACACGACATAAAGACTCC
This sequence comes from uncultured Clostridia bacterium, assembly GCA_947165785.1. Classification (GTDB taxonomy): domain Bacteria; phylum Bacillota; class Clostridia; order Saccharofermentanales; family Saccharofermentanaceae; genus Saccharofermentans. Next base: position 41,290 of record CAMVBS010000009.1, read on the forward strand.
GGTAGCTTCCATTAAGTCGAGCTCGGAATTCGGTTACGAACTGTCGAAGGAACCTAAGATCAAGGATCTGTTTAACCAGATCGACATCAAGGCAGATCAGCTGACGCTCCTTACCGATAACCTTTTTAACTCGAGCGTTGCCGACGTTACCGAGATCTCGGTAAGTCCAATCCCATTGGATTCTTCAGAGATACCGTCCATGATAAAAGGAGCGGATCACTTAAATAAGACGGGTGACTTCAGTGTGCCTGAGTGCAGGGTCTTTGCAGATAAGATGAGGCTCCAGCAGGTTTTCGATAATATAATCATGAATTCATATAAGTATGCTGATACAAAGATAAACGTGAAGTCTTATATGAAAGATGAGTATCTTGTAATAAGTATCGCGGATGAAGGTCCCGGTGTAACGGACGAGGAACTTCCTCTCATGAAGCAAAAATATAAAAGGGGCAGTAATTCCAAGGATAAAGACGGCGCAGGCCTTGGTCTTTATCTTACCGATACCTTCGTGAAGGGCATGGACGGTAAGCTGTTCCTGGAAAATTCCGAGCCCGGATTAGCGGTCCTCATGTACCTCAGGCTGATTTAAGAAATATTTAAGAGTTCCTTAAAGGCACTTAAGAGTTGGATCTGTAGTATAGGTGCCATAAGGAGGCGAAAAGCTATGACAAACATAATCAAGACTAACAAACTTTGTAAGACATTTTCAAACGGTGGTTCCCAGCAGCACGTTCTTCAGAATATCGATCTCGAGATCAGGGAAGGCGACTTCACGATCATCATGGGTGCCAGCGGTGCAGGTAAGTCAACACTTCTTTATGCACTTTCAGGAATGGATAAGCCGACACTCGGAAACATCGATTTCGCAGGCAAGGAAATAACGAAGATGAACTCGGATGAACTGGCACTGTTCAGAAGAGAAAATTGCGGATTCGTTTTCCAGCAGACTTATCTCGTAGATTCAATGAGCGTTCTCGATAACGTACTTGCAGCAGGATACCTCATCAGTAACGACCGTAAGGCAACTGTTGCCAAGGCAAAAGAGATCTTAAAGTCAGTCGATATCGACGAATCATTGTGGGGCAAGTTCCCGACTCAGATCTCCGGCGGTGAGGCTCAAAGAGTAGGTATCGCGAGAGCCCTCGTTAACTCTCCTAAGCTGGTCTTCGCAGATGAGCCGACAGGTGCTCTTAACTCTAAGACAGGTAAGGCAGTACTTGATGCACTTACCAAGTTCAACAACAAGGGACAGTCGATCGTAATGGTCACACACGATATCACCAGTGCCAGAAGAGGCAACAGGATCCTCTATGTAAGAGACGGTGAGATCGCAGGCGAGCTCGAGCTCGGAAAGTATGTATCCGGTAATAAGGAACGTCATCAGATGCTCCGTGATTTCCTTGGCGAAATGGGGTGGTAATAATGAATAAACTTCTCCTTCTTACCAGATCGCACCTGAGGAAGAACAAGGGTACGTCGATCGGACTTTTGTTCCTTATGCTCATTGCTTCGATGCTTATAGGAGTCTCACTCCTTCTCATGCTCGATGCCGTACCTCTCGCCAAGAAAGAAGCGGCAAGACTTGATGCCGGTGACGGTATCATCAGGATTACAGGCGGAAAAGAAGCCATTGATGATGACTTTATCGTTGACTGTCTCGGTGATGATGTAGAGAGATATTTTATCAGCAAAGGTCTTCAGTACTCGGATTGTTCCATTCCTTTTAATGACGGAACGGTATTGCTCGATGCTGTCGTTGTTAACAGCAGCGCTTATGACCGTGAGATGGCAAGAGCGGAGATCATATCCGAAGATACATCAGTAACTTCCGATTACGTTATCCTTCCGTACATCTTCCATTCTACGGGTAATGTTGAGATCGGTGATGATTTCTCCATTGAACTCAAGGGAACAAAGGAGAACCTTAAGGTAAGAGGATTCAGTTCCACTCCTTATTTTGCCGGTACTAACTTAGGTGCCATGGAACTTATCCTGGATGATGATACATATGCTAAGCTTTACGAGAAAGACTCAGAGACAAACAGCTGCACGATGATCCCTTATGAACTTAAGGAGGGAGTTAAGCAGTCAAGATTCTCTTTGAAAGTGGACAGCAAGATCATAGTAAAGGCTCCTGACAGTCAGGTTTCATTGGTTACGATGAGCAATACGGTAACAGGCAGAACATTCATGTCAATGATAATCGCCGTATCCAACATCTCGACTACTGCAGTTATCCTTGTAGTCATCCTTCTCATGCTGGTAAGCAGCATCTCAAATTATGTAAGAGAGAATATGAAGACGATCGGCGCACTTAAAGCTGTCGGATACACGAGTAAGGATCTTAACAGATCCCTGGTCATTCAGTTTATTACCATCTCAACCATCGGTTCCATTATCGGTGCAGGTTGCTCATACCTTCTCATGCCATTGATCGCGAAGTTCGCTGTTGCTCAGGTAGGTATCCCGTACCATGTATCATTTAATGTCATCTGTACGGTCATCCCTGTAGTTTCGGTCATTCTCTACACTTTTATCTTAGCAGTCCTTTCACTTCGTAAGACAAGAAAGATCGAGCCTATCGTAGCACTTCGCGAAGGTGTGGCAGATCACAATTTCAAGAGAAACCACTTTGCTCTCGATAAGTCAAGATCCGGTCTTAACGTAAACCTCGGACTTAAGACCATGATGGCAAACAAAAAGCAGAATGCGATCACATTCTTTGTAGTCGGCGGCATCATGTTCCTTTGCATTATGTCACTTCTCATGTTCTGGAACTTTAACCTTAAGCCAAAGTACGAGATCATGGCATTCGAGACATGCGGTGCAGCGATAACCGCTGAACCTGAGTACAAAGATGAAGTCAGGAAATTTCTCTCGGATAATGGCGGTTCAAATGTAAGAGAACTCGACACCTTCCACCTTACATATAATGACGAAGAGAGATTCTACGTCTATATCACGGAAGATGCTTCCAAGCTCAATAACCAGAACGGTCTTTATAAGGGAAAATTCCCTAAGTACGATAATGAAGTCGCACTTAGCGGAAAGTTTGCAAGAGAATACGATTTTGAGATCGGTGACGAGATCAAGCTCGATCTTGGCGATAAGTCTTATACATACGTTATCACGGGATTTCTTCAGTCAGCCAACAATCTCGGACGTGAAGGCATCGTAACACTTTCAGGTGCAAAGCACGTTTTCGATATGGATAAATATCCTTCCACATTCTACGTGGATACAGACGGACGTGAGGCATCCGATGAACTGATCAAAAAGTGCTCAGACGAATTCGGCGATCACCTTCTCTCAAAGGCAAATTTCTATGAGTCAATGGAAGGTTCTCTGTCTACATTCAAGAATCTTGCCACCATGATGCTCATCATCATCGCCGCTATCTCCGCGATCGTTATCATCCTGGTACTTTTCCTTCTCATCAAGGTTCTCATCTATAACAAGCGCAAGGATTACGGAATCTACAAGGCGATCGGTTATACGAGCAGGGATCTTATCCTTCAGACGGCATTGAGCTTCATGCCATCGATCGTTATCTCCTCGATTGTATTCTCGTTCGTATCTTACTTTGTTGCGAATCCTTACATGAACATTGTCATGATGGCGTTCGGTATCTGCAAAGCTGACTTCGATATCCCTGTCCCGGGTGTTGCGATCATCGCAGTCTGCGTAAACGTTCTTTCATTTGCATTCGCCCTTTTCGAGGCAAGAAAGATCAAGAAGATCGAAGCTTATAACATGCTCATCGCAGAGTAACCCCTTTTTACATACTGCCGCCTTCTTCGGTTTGAAGAGGCGGTATTATTATGTCTGGTTTTAAACTGCGGGCCGATAGTGATAATATGATAAAGAATAATCCGGAGGGAGATCATATGGCAGACATCCTTATTATTGAAGATAACGAAGAACTCGGTGCACTCATTCGAGACTTACTGGTCCGCGACGGTTATTCCGTTACATGGAAAACTTCAGGAGAAGCAGGGCTTCTCGCGCTTAAGGAAGACAATTTCCGCCTTATCCTTCTTGATGTCATGCTCCCCGGATTTGACGGTTTTGAAACACTTCGTATCCTTCGTAAGGACCTCGGTATACCGGTCCTTATGATGAGTGCAAAAAGTGACGATCAGAGCAAGATCCTAGGACTCGATGTCGGTGCCGATGATTATATCGAGAAGCCGTTCTCCTTTCCGTTCCTTTCATCAAAGATAAAGGCCATGCTTAGAAGAAGTTACGGTACATCTGAAGAAAACCGTGTGCTTACATACAAAGACATTAAGATCAACCTCGATGACATGACTGTACGTAAAGGCGATAAGCCTGTCTCCGTTAACGGTAAGGAACTGGATATCCTCATCTATTTTCTGAAACATCCCGACAAGGTGATCCGCAAGGAAGAGTTGTTTGATGCCGTATGGGGCTCCGATTGTATCTCCGAGATATCGACTCTCACCGTATATATCAGGTGGCTTAGAGAGAAGATCGAGGATGATCCCAAGGCGCCCAAATACATCCATACCGTATGGCGTGTGGGCTATAAGTTCGGTGAGGCTTCTGACTGATGCGTAAATATCTAAGTAAGTACATCCTGCTGTTTTTGATCTGTGCGGCACTTGGTATTGCCGTATACTTTTTTATCTCGAAAACATCCGAGCATAACGAAGGACAAAGACAGACTTTGATGAACCGTGTTACCAATGAACTCGTTACCAAGGGCGTTTCCGATATCGGAAAAAACCTGGGTCAGCTTAAGGCTTCAAATAACTGGGAAGAAGAATACGGTAAGAGAAACGTCCCTGCGGATATCAGATATATAAATGTTGATCCGGGTGCCGATGCATATGATCATCTCGGAAGCGGTACCTCGGTATGGATCATCAGAGAAGGAGAAGCGACAAAGGGATTTCTCGTTTATATTTTTGATGACGATGATACGCTGATGACGATCGTGATAAGTGAGGTCACTGTAGCGCTCTGCTTTGTTATCTCATCACTCTTTTTCATCCATATAGACCGTAAGGTCATAATGCCTTTTAACAGACTTTCCGAATATCCTGAACGAATCGCCAAGAACGAGAATGCGGATGTCCTTCCTGAGACAAGGAACAGATATTTCGGCAAATATATCTGGGGAATGAACATGCTCCGCGACAGACTCTCGGGTGATAATAAAAAACTTCGCCAGCTGGAAAAAGAACAGCTTACTTTGGTATCCACCATCGCTCACGGGATAAAGACACCTGTCGCCAATATCAAGCTATACTCCGAAGCGATCAAGAGCGGATTATACAGGGATAACGGTATCCCTGATAAGAAGGATTCAGAGGTCGCGGATAAGATAAACAAGAATGCGGATGACATAACGGATCTTCTGAAGGATCTTCTGGACAGTGCTTCAAAGGGAGTCGTTGTTTTCGAGCCGAAGAAAAATGCTTTCTACCTGACTGAGATCGAAGATCTTATAAGAAATGAATATGACAACAGACTAAGCGTATTAAGGATCCCGTACGAGATCGAGATGAGAAGCAAGGTCATGATCAACAGTGACAAGGACGGTATCATGCGCATCCTGACACAGCTCATGGAAAATGCGATCAAGTACGGCGACGGACGCGGTATAAAGGTGATCGTCGATAAGAATGAAGACGGTTATATCCTTGCCGTCCGAGACAAGGGAAGCAGGATCCCTGAAGGCGAGATGCCGTATATCTTTAACAGTTTCTGGAGAGGCTCGAATGCCGGTGACGTTGAAGGAAACGGACTGGGCCTTTACGAAGCTTCTTTTATCGCTCGAAAACTCGGCGGAGATATAGTCGCCAGATACCTTGATGAGACAGAAGAAACTGAACTTGAAGTATTCCTGCCTCTGTAATTTACAAAAGTTATTCCAAGAGTATTTGCCGAACAGATCCTTACGTGTTATACAGTAATCAGAATTATTCTTTCTGACGGGAGGACAAGATGAAAAGATCTTATGTATTGAAATCAGCGGCTTTGTTTCTGAGTTTAACATTGATGTCAGTCCTTTGTTCGTGCACGACTCCGAACGACGGAGACAAGATATCGGATGATGAGACTGACGAAGAAGAGATCATGGAATCCGAGGACAAGCCTTCCTCAGAAGGGTTCAAGGGGGAGCACGTTTTCGAGGACAGAGTATGTACGGATTGCGGTAAGACATGGGAAGAATGTCTTTATGAATCCATTTGTAAGGAGACCGGGAAAAAGCCTGACGGCAGTTATGCAGTGATAACTGTCGGAGTGTCAAATGAGATCGATACCGGTGCGGTAGTAGAGATATCGGCTAATCCTGATGGGTACCTGATCATTTACGATTCACCGATCAAAGATGATCTGAAGATGAGCTATACTCTTCGCCGTTACGTGGATAAGAATTATCCTGAGGACAGTTTCTATGCTTTTGATTTCAGTATAGAGACTCACTTCGGTAAGGTCCCGGGTTATGATGATGTCGGGCAGATCTTAATGGGCACCACCGGAAAATGTGATCCTGACGATTATATCAGCGAATGCGGATCCGGTGAGATATTTGAAGACGAAGAAGGCTTATTCGCGTACTATTACAGAGAGTTGGGTGACAGATCATACTATTCGCCGGATTCCAATAGTAATGACATGACACTCGAAGAGATGTTCGGCGACAGTGAGATGATAACCTGGGAACAATTCCGGGATACCTACATGGAGAACTACGGAGAATATCTGGATTCTATCGAATCAATCCTGAAATACTACGGCATGTCACTTAACGACCTCGGGATCGAGGACTGGCCTTAACCAATTCTTTATAATTTCTGTAGATTTTCTTGATATGAGATTTGCGAAGTGTTAAATCCCGGTTTGTATGATGTAATCACAAAACAAAAACAACAAACATTCGGAGGATTTAAAAAATGAAGAACACAAATGAAAAGAAGATCACGGAACTTAAGGTTCACAAGGTAGTAATCATACTTCACACAATTGCAATTTTGGCACTTCTCGGCGTTACGGTATACGATGCCTTTTTAAAGCATGAGACAAGCCTCAACCCTGCGCTTCTTATTTCAAATTTGGCTGTTTATTGCGGCTCAATAGCTTTGTATGAGGAAACAAAGAAGAAAGAAGAGAAAAAACAAAAGGAAGCAAATGAGATAAAAGCATAATAATCTATACAACATAACCCCCATATGAAAAGACGCCTGATCAAGATCGGACGTCTTTTTCAGTATGACGGGCATGTCCCGAACCTCGGGTGAAAGTCCCGAGGGGCGTAGTTGCCG
>CAMVBS010000010.1 GCA_947165785.1 uncultured Clostridia bacterium
TGCTCTTGGCGTAAAGGGTCTTGTTGCCTGACAACTGAAGAAGCTTGTTGGTCTCTTCGAGGTTCATTGACATGCATAACGCGATCGCAATGATCTTGTCGAATTTCGGGTTTTTATCGCCGTCGAAGATCTCGTAGCAGTATTTTTGATTAAAACCGCATCCTTTCACGACATCGGTGATGGTTATATTCTTTGCGATCAGCATATCATTAAGGTATGTTCGAAGCCGGGTGTCTTTTCCCTCGATGCTCTCGAGATGCTTTTCAAGTTCACTTTCTTTGGAGACGCTATTAAGCCTTGATAAAAGATCAGTTGTTTCCTTCATGATGACACCCCCTAACTATGATTCAATTATATCATTCCATCAATATGAAAGGACGCGGAATAGCTCCGCGTCCCTGAAGAGTATATATAGGAAGTATTATGATGATCATTTAACCGTGATGATTGCCTTTTCGCTTGACAACCAATCCGGAGAGAATTCCAGTTCTATGGAATTAGCACTGGAAGGTACCCTATAAGCAAAATATATTTCTGCAGATCTTCCTGATGATACAGTTGCCGATGACTCAACCCCGTCTGCCAATATGTAGTATGAATCACAGAGTTTGTTATCAGCGTAGCACTGGAAATTAAGATCACTGATGAAATAGTCGCTGCTGTCATTATTATTGCAGATTACTTGGACAACAACGTATTCATATCCGCTTACTGCATCATAGTATGGAATCGAATCTCTAAGTTCTGCGTTAATGCCGAATTCATATACGGTGTTGTACGACATAGCACAAGGAACTTCGAACTTATTACTTGAGGAAGCGGCAGCGGTAGTTGCTGATGTTTGCGTCGGCGGTTTGGTTGGAAGAGGTGTTGCCGTAGCAGTAGGAGCAGGCTTCTTTGTCGGAGTCGGAGTTGCCGTTATCTCGTTAAGAGGATCTGTACCTCGATTTTCTTCGATAAGTTTTTCACATTCATTAGGCGTATAGATCTTAGTATCATCTGATATCCTGTAGTATTTCTCATCATCCCATCTGAGATTATCGAGACCATCTTCAGCTATAAGATAGAATTCTTCAACTCCTTCTGTCAGTTCTGCCTTAACACTATAACTTCCAAAGATTGCTGTAGTCTTCATGTTCACGATCAGCATGTTCTCATCTTCGTCATATTCCCAAGTGTTGTTATGGGTAACTTCGCTTTGACCTGAATAGAAATAATCGGCGTTTTCTTTCTCGAAGAGCACCAGTATACTTCCGTTAACACCATAGTATGTTCCTACCAGATCGGACTTCATGGACTCTGCTGCTTCTTCTTTTTCTTTTTCTTTTTTGTTCGAACTTGTGGATGTTCCTGATTCGCTTGCAATGCTCATAAAAGTAAATGCACATATCACAAGGATGATCAAAAAGTAAACACTGCGTTTTTTAGCCATAATTCTTTTCCCCCTTTCTGAAAACCAGATATATAAAACTGTTAGCTAATATGATTGCTGCTATTTCAACCAAACAATCTTTGGGATCGAATGTTGAATGGGAAAATGGTAACAATTGTGAGAACTCAAGGGCCAAACACACTGTAATTTCAAGCATTACTATCTTAATCTGAATCCGAGATCTTAATCCGGTTACAAGATGCATTGAAAAGACCAATGCATATGCCCAAAGGAAATCACATCCGAAATTCCTGATGAACTTTGGAATGAGGATTTCATTTTGTATCTCCTGCATTCCGATACTTGTCATAAATCGGTATATGTATGTTTCTCTTGAAATGATATATATACACGCTCCTATGATAAGTGGTACTAGAATATTGACAATTGCGAATATGGTTTTCCTGATCATATTTCTATTGCCTTTTTCTTTTTTGATCATCAGTTTGTGAGAGTTTACCTTAACTCCAATTCGCTATATTGGTTCAAGAGGAAATTAGTATCAAGGACTGACATCTTATGATTAAGTGAGTATATAAGAATACTGTCACGTTTGCTCCTCGCATATAGTACGCCTTCATTTGCTATTTCTAAGAGACGCTGTGTTTCTTCAAAGGAAAGGTTCAGTGCCAGAGCTATTGCAAGTAATTTATCACGTCCGGGCTTTTTTCTTCCGTTAAAGATCTGATAACAGTATGTTCTTTCTATACGACTCTTCTTTATGACATCCGCCATACTGAGTTGTCTCTCTTTTAAGATCGACTTCAGGTATTCACTTATAGAATCCGGGTATTCAGTTTCGATCGTACTGAGGTAAGACGACAGTGACTCCAGATCCTGTGAATTTTTCAGTTGATTCAAAAGATTGTCAGTATCCTTCATTTCCTATTAATCCTTGTAATCGATCTCGATGATCTTAAATTCTTTTCCTTCTTTACGGAGCTTAAAAGTGAACTCTGTATCCATGTAAGTTGCGTTTGCAATGGAGTTGTTCATTATATCCATAAAAGTCGGGACATTATTGCGAATAAGGCTCATGGCCTGTTCCGGTGTTTTAGGATTGAATTTCTCAGCCATTTCACGGCCAACCTGTTCAGCCTCATCGTAAGTATCAGCAAGTTCGATGATCTGACAATTTGCCTTAACCACATAGATATCGTCGCCTTCAGTCTTTACGCCTGTTATCTTGAAACCGTGAAGGTAACTCTGAGAATAATAGGTTTCGGTGGCATCAACTGCTTGCTTCGCCGCTGAGTCAAGTTCGGAATAATCAACTCCCAATGTCGAGAGATAAGATGAACCTATGATGCCTTTTGTATATGCTTCCATTAAGCCGTTCTTATCATTGCAGTCTTCTGAGAGGTAGGTCACCATCTTGTCATGATCAGCAGCCAGGGCAGCTGACAGGAATTCGGTAGTAACTTTCTCTGCTTCTTTTCTCGTACCGCTCTTGGAATAGATCGAAACAGACGTTCCGATGATACTTAAGACAAGTAAACCTGCCATAACAGGAACTGCTTTTTTGATCTCTGCTTTGATCGACGCAGTATCTTCACTGACGGAAGCTTTCTTGAGGACATTGTTGGCAGCCATGTTAAAGCATCCGGAGATGATCACCAAAGCTGCACCCATTATCAATAACGGGATCGATGATCCTATATGAAGTGACAGATCACTTGACTGTCCTTTGTTGACGATGTCATGGAAACTGAAGATTCCGAATCCAAGTATAAGGACACCTGATGCGATCTGAACTTTATCGAGTCTCAATACTGTTAAGCACAACATTATCAGTCCTAATCCGATAACGATGTATTTGAGATCCGAGAAATAACTTACACCGCTTGCTACTTTTGAAGCGCTACCAACTGTTGTTGATATTTCATACGCCTCTGTGATGAGTGATGAAAGGATAAGTAATCCTCCCAGAAGACCGATCAAAAGACCGGTAAAGCGAAAACGTTTGATATCATTGATTGTGTATTCCATGACTTCACCTCCCCAAATTTGCCTTTTGTAGATAAGAAAATTTTAGGAAAAACGAAATCTCAATTGGTGTGCTGAGAGCACACAATTTTAATTGTTCAAGGTTTGTTAACATCAAAGATGTATAATTCTAATATGGGTATTATCGAACGCTATAGGATCATGGAGAAATTCTCCGACGAGCATTACCTCACGAGAGATGAGGTAACGGGTAACGTGTGCTACCTTAAGATACTCAGTAACTATGAGATACCTGTTTTCGAGTACTTAAGAAGGAACAGCAATCCGCATGTCGTAAGGATCTGCGATTACGAGGAACGTGACGGCAAGCTCTATGCATATGAGGAATATGTTACGGGAGAAACACTTGAGGATCTGATATCAGCGGGATCTTTATCGGAAGATAAGAAGAAGGATATCATCCTTCAGATCTGTGACGGTCTTAAGTTCCTGCACTCGGCGTATAGACCGATAATCCACAGAGACCTTAAACCTGCAAATATCATCATCACTAATGACGGCATCGCGAAGATCATCGATTACGATATCGCGAAGACATATAAATACGGAATGAACCGCGATACGACTTTGCTCGGAACATTTGAATATGCTGCACCTGAGCAGTACGGATTCTCGCAATCGGATCCCAGGACAGATATCTTCGCGCTAGGTAAGATCATAGAGGAGATCTGTAAGGATAGAAGGATGCTCGAGGTTGCCAAGAAAGCCACGCAGATCGATCCGAAGAACCGCTATAAGAAGATATCCGATATGAAGTATGATATCGAGCATCAGGGCAAGCTCTGGCCGCCTCCGGGTTTCAGGAGAAAAAAGGTCTGGCATATGCTTATCGCGTTAGCTTACTGGGCCCTGGCGATCTATGTCATAGTTGCTTTCAGCAGCCGATTTGATGACTGGCCTTTGAAGAAACACATCTTCTACAGGATCGAACTTATACTTTACTTCACGATCAATGTTGATATCTTCTTCAGTTGGACCGGAATATTTGACAGATTTCCGTTTCCTTTCCGCAAGAAGAATAAAGCGATATATATCCTTCTGGGGATCGTACTTGCCATAGCTTTGGTAGTGACCGTAAATATCATCAACCATATAGCCCAGGCAGTTTGGCTGGACTTGTAGATTACAAAAGCTCCGTCATATAAGGCGGAGCTTTGTGTAGTTAAAAGAGGGGGTTATATGAAAAAGGTTTGTGGGTTTGTCTTTATGCTTCGATGGACTTCTTATTCTTGTTGTAGCAGATGACTCCGCCTGCGATTGCCCAAGCAACACCTGATACGATGCATCCTACTGCGATGCTTCTTGCAGGGAGCTTATTAAAGATCGCATTGAGCATGAGAAGTTCAGCTGCTGCACCGCTTACAAGTCCTACCATTGTTCCATAGATCGTATTGATGATTGTTGTGTTTTTCATTTTCTTATCCTCCGTTTTGTTTGTGTTTTGCGTTTGTTGTTTTGTTTTATGGTTACATCATACCTGGGGAGTATAAAAACAACGCTAACAGGAGGTTAAGAATTTGCCGGAAGTGTTAAAGAAAGTATAAAGTGCTTATTCGACTACTTTGATCTCGATCACGTCGGAGGAACGGCCTTCGGAATGATCGCCTACGGCACATATCTGAACGTGCACGGTCTCTTCTTCATCTCCGACAAATAAAGAAGCCTTATCATCAGAAAGATCGAAGCTGCCTGATCCCGGATCAACGATCACAAAGTATGACTTATACCCGCCGTTGCACTCTATGTCTGCCAGATCCTCCGGCGTTATGGTACTTTCCTTACGGATCTCGAAAACCTGATTTTTGGGCGTAATCTTCGGAACATTACTTACATATCTGTATACGCCTGCCAAACAGAAGATGCCGATCACCAGGATTACGGCTGCAGGTATCGCTATTGCAAGTATTATCTTTTTCTTTTTGGAAGTCATGGTCCTATCTCCTATCCGAACTTATTCTACATAATATATTTTCATAATAGAAGGATAGGTTTATTTTTCTCGAAAAAAAACAGCCCCGACAAAAGTCAGAGCTGTTTCATGTTCAAAGTTTAACAGATCACTTCTTAACGAGAAGGGACTTACCTGTCATCTCCTGTGGCTGTGGGAGACCCATGATCTCGAGGAGTGTAGGTGCGATATCGCAAAGTCTTCCGCCCTCGGCAAGAGTATAAGCAGGATCATAGTTAACGAGGATGAAAGGAACCGGATTAGTTGTGTGAGCTGTGTGAGGTGCCTTTGTCTCGTAGTTGATCATCTGCTCTGCGTTACCGTGGTCAGCACAGATGAACATAACACCGTTCATCTTTTTAACTGCCTCAACAGCAGCGCCTACGCACTGGTCGATCCTCTCAACTGCCTTGACTGCAGCCTCGATAACACCTGTGTGACCAACCATGTCAGGGTTAGCGAAGTTGATGATGATAACGTCGTAATCACCTGATGTGATCGCAGCGTCGAGCTTCTCGGAAACTTCAGGAGCGCTCATCTCAGGCTTAAGGTCATATGTAGCAACCTTAGGTGAGTTAACGAGAGTACGATCCTCGTTCTTGTTCGGCTCTTCGATACCGCCGTTGAAGAAGAATGTTACGTGAGCATACTTCTCAGTCTCAGCAAGACGGAGCTGCTTAAGGCCGTTTTTGGCAAGGTACTCACCGAGAGTATTTGTGATCTCTTCCTTCTTGAAAGCTACGAACTTGTTAGGGATTGTCTCGTCATAGTCCTTGAAGCAGACGTATGTCAAAGGCATGAAGCCGTTAGCTCTCTTAAGGAACTTAACGCACTTAGGATCGGATGCGTCACCATCCTGAGCTGCGATATCCTCATCGGAGAAGCAGAATGCCTTAGTGATCTCGCGGGCACGGTCCGGACGGAAGTTGAAGAAGATAACGGAGTCGTTAGGCTTAACAACTGAAAGAGGCTTGCCGCTCTCATCAGTGATTACAGTAGGGAGAACGAACTCATCTGTTACGCCGTTGTCGTAAGACTTCTGCATAGCAGCGATGCAATCTGTATCCTTAACGCCCTCGCCGAGGACGAGTGCATCGTAAGCCTTCTGGATACGATCCCAGTTATTGTCACGATCCATTGCATAGTAACGGCCGGACATGGAAGCTACCTTACCGCAGCCGATCTCGTTCATCTTGTCAACGAGAGCCTGGAGGTAATCTTTTCCGGATGCCGGAGGTGTGTCACGTCCGTCGAAGAACGGGTGAACATAAACGTTCTGAAGGCCGTTCTTCTTACACATCTCGATGATAGCGTAAAGGTGTGTGTTGTGGCTGTGAACGCCGCCGTCAGAGAGGAGACCCCAGATGTGGAGATCTGAATTGTTCTTCTTGCAGTTGTCGATGGCACGGAGGAGTTCCTCGTTCTTGAAGAAAACGCCGTCCTCGATGTACTTGGTGATGAGTGTAAGATCCTGATAGATGATACGTCCTGAACCGATGTTCATGTGACCAACCTCAGAGTTACCCATCTGTCCGTCAGGAAGTCCTACGGAAAGACCTGAAGCGTAACCGAGCTGGTATGGACACTCAGCCATGAGCTTGTCCATTACAGGAGTATTTGCCATCTTGATCGCATTGCCCTCTTCCTGCTCGGTGATACCGTAACCGTCGAGGACCATTAAAACTACTGGTTTCTGACTCATAATATATGGTCTCCTTATATATAAAAATTTATAAACATTTTAAATGCCACAATGATTTTAAAGGATAAGCACCCCAAGTTCAACAAGATTTGCCCACAAAAAAACAACCGCCTCAGGCGAAGCGATTGTTTTCTTTGTCATATGTATAGTCGATAGCATTGAGCTTTTCCTCGATCTCTTCAGCGGATACTCCGTAGGCTGAAGCTAGCTCATCGAGGGAAGGGTAGTTATCGCGAAGCTGCGTATTTACAAAGCTCAAGAGCATAACCGGGTCTTTTGGAAGATTCATAGTCCATACCTCCGTATTCTTTTCGAAAATATAATACTCCTCGAAAAAGATTTTCGGAATATGCGATAATTAACTTTAAAGGACACACAAAGGATACACGGCTCTTTTATCATTCAGACCATGGAGGTTATATCAAATGGCTAGGCTGCTGATCGTCGAGGATTCTTTTCAGATAAGAGAAGCTGTTGTGGACTTTTTCGAGCAGAAGGGAGAGGGCATCATTACCATCGACTCGGCCGGGGATGGAGATGCCGGAATGAGAGCGGTTACAGAGAATTCCTATGATCTGGTGATCCTCGACATCATGCTTCCCGGGCCATCGGGTTTTATGATCTGCAAGAAGATACGCGAGAAGAGTGATTGTCCGATCATCTTTCTTACGGCACTCGGGACTGAGGACAACATCCTTAAAGGCTACGAGATGGGAGCGGATGAATATATCGTGAAGCCTTTCTCTCTCAAGGTCCTTTACGCCAAATGCCTGGTGCTTCTCGAGAGGAGCGGTAAGCGTTCAAAGGAACGTGTCCTTGAGGTCGGCGACATCAGGCTCTATCCTTCAAGGATGCTCGTGAAGGTGAACGGTGAAACGACAGATCTTGCACCAAAGGAATATTTCCTCCTTAAAGTCTTGATGGAGAACAAAGGTTATGTTCTCGGAAGACAGAAACTACTGGATCTTGTGTGGGGCATGGGTTTTGACGGAAGTGACAGGGTTGTGGATAACCATATCAAGAAGCTTCGTCAACATCTCGGGACTTCAGGCGGATCCATAAAGACAGTGATCGGCGGAGGTTATAAGATCACGTAAAGGAGGATCAAGAAATGAGAAAGAACAAGACCATCAATAAGCCGAGCTTCATAAAGATCTTTTGTCTTTGTCTCGCAGTATTATGGGTGATAACGGCAGTGGTAAGCGGAATAACGTATATGAAGACAGATGCCACGATGCAAATATACGAACAGGATAAGATGTATTCATGCCTCTCGTCAGTATCGTCATTATGTGAAGACTATTACATAGCCTGTTCAAATTATGAGCTGTTCAGGTATGACCCGGATCAGAGAGAAGAAGATCTGCTGCTTGCGTGCAAGAAAAAGTATGAGAAATTGATCTATTCCATGGATCTTGCAGCTGCCGAAGGGTTCTACACAGAACTTCATGTCAAAGGATATGATTTCGACAGGAACCCTTCCGGGGGAGAAGATGTTGATATCGTCAAGCCGACATTTACGAACGGGGTAGCTGCTCATTATATCTGGGATGTGGGAATGGTGATCCCTGACGAGAGAGAAGTCTACGGATGTGCTGTCGATCCTACGACATTGTCTTTTGAAAACAATGGGGAAAAGATAACGTTCGACAGATCTGACCGCCTCTCCGTCGAAGATACCGCCCTTGGGAAAGTGGAATCAAACATTATTCAGTACGATAACGATGTCGGGTTTCCCGCATGGTTTTTTCCGGGATTTTTATTACCTGAAACTTCAACCGGATACATAGCAAAGATGGTAAGTATCAACGATTGTTATCTCGACAGGGAAAACATGAAGTTTTTTCCTCAAACTATAGTTACGTATTACGAAGGTCCGGAGCGGATCTGGACCAATGAGAACAGCTACGATACGGATGATTGGTTCCTGTCATCTGTAGACATATTGAAAGATTCTCATGATGTCAGGACGAGCACTCTCGTCGTTCTTTATGAACCTCAGGATCTTCCTTCTTCTGACGACATTACGATTGCATATGACGGTCATACTTATCATTACTTGAATGATAAACCGCAGACTATATCTATCGGGATATCGAACGGTGCCAGTATCGATGCGGAACTGGCAGACGAATTGGATGACTCCGGATGGGTCTTGTATATTGCAGCACCTGAATACGTAAGCTTTTTTGACAGGGCTCCTTCGGTAGTGATATTAAACTTTGCACTAAGGCTGTTTATTTCACTGATCATAGCATTGGTGATCTCATACATAGTCTTCATCAAGAGAAGATCCGTTTATCAGATCGTTGAATACAGAAAGAAAGTTACGGAGAACATGGCTCATGATCTCAAGACTCCGCTTGCCTCTATATCGGCTTATGCCGAGAATCTCGAGGAGAATATCAACAGTGACAAACGCGGTTACTATACCGAGAAGATCAGAGAGAATGTTAACGCGATGAATTCGATGATAGAAGGCGTACTTGATTTCTCCAGGAGTGATAATGTTTCGATCAGGGCGCAGCTTAAGGAACATTCGGTAAAGGAGATGCTGAACGCCGAATATGAGGCAGTCAGGGAACTGTTTGATAAGAAGGACATCTCCGTTGTGATCGAAGGCAAGAACGTCATTATCAAGACTGACGATAAGCTTTTCAGACAGGCGCTGAAGAATCTTATGAGCAATGCGGTCAAGTTCACCCGCAAAGGTACGACGGTCAGGATCGATATCGATGAAAGTAAGCT
This sequence comes from uncultured Clostridia bacterium, assembly GCA_947165785.1. GTDB lineage: Bacteria > Bacillota > Clostridia > Saccharofermentanales > Saccharofermentanaceae > Saccharofermentans. Next base: position 9,838 of record CAMVBS010000010.1, read on the forward strand.
CACGATGGTCAATAAGACTGATGAGAAGATCGATAATATCGGTGATCTTAAAAAGCCGTTCGTCAAAGGATCCGGATCACGAAGTGAAGGAGTCGGAACGGGACTCGGATTATCCATTGCAGAAAGCTGCCTTGAGGCGTGCGGTCATAAACTCGATGTTACTGTCGAAGGTGATGAGTTTAAGGCTGTGACAGTCTACAGATGAATGCCTGATAAAACCTGATAACAAAGGGTCGGGAGGGAAACCTTCCGACTTCGCTCGGATCCAGTCGCTGTTGGTTTTTTTCGAGAAGACAGAGCAACGGTAAAGGTCTATCCTGCGTATACGGATTCTTATGTGGCCTTGATCGGGAAGGCCGAGAACGCCGAAGAGATGGAGAAGATCGACGACAAGCCTGAACTCGATCTTCCGGATGAGTACCGGAAGATAATAGATTCGCTTGGCTGATGGGCGAAAAAATTGTTGACATCCATAATCAATCGTGGTGTAATACTTCCGTAGATTTTTGGAGACGTAGGAATATGAATAAGAATTTTTACTTTGGCACATATTATTTCTTTTACTACTTTGCTAACGACAAGGTATGAAGTGGTTTGTGCAAAAAAAGTTCGATGTCATTGATTGATAATAAGAACCGCACGGATCACTTCCGGGCGGTTTTTTGTTAGCAGGGACGTCCTCTGAATAGTAGTATTTGTAGCAGAAAAGAGGTAACTTTTATGATCGCTGTAATTAAACCGGGTGTAACCGAAGAACAGCTCAACAATCTTGTAGATTGGTTCAAATCACAGGGCCTGCGCGTCCATGTCTCAGAAGGAGAATTCAGGACGGTCCTCGGCCTTATCGGTGATACGACCAAAGTAGACATCGATCTTTTGAGCGGACTTGACATCATCGAGTCCGTAACGAGGATCAGTGAACCATTTAAGAATGCAAACAGGAAGTTCCATCCGGACGATTCCGTCATTGACGTTGGCGGTGTAAAGATCGGCGGCGGGAACTTTGCTTTTATAGCAGGCCCTTGCTCAGTTGAGAGCGAGAGCCAGATAGTCGAAGTAGCTAAGGCAGTCAAGGCTTCAGGCGCTTCACTTCTTCGAGGCGGTGCATTTAAGCCGAGGACATCTCCTTACGATTTCCAGGGATTGAAGGCTGACGGTATCGACCTTCTCCTTAAGGCTAAGAAAGCTACGGGAATGCCTATCGTAACTGAGATCATGAGTACCGAGCATCTCCCGTTGTTCGAGAACGTTGACCTTATCCAGGTCGGCGCGAGAAACATGCAGAACTTTGAGCTCTTGAAGGCGCTCGGTAAGATCGATAAGCCGATCCTTCTTAAGAGAGGTCTTGCAAATACGATGAAGGAGTTCCTCATGAGTGCCGAGTACATCATGGCAGGCGGCAATGAGAACATCATCCTTTGCGAGCGCGGAATAAGAACATATGAAACATATACGAGAAATACCCTTGATCTGTCGGCAGTTCCGATGCTCAAGGAACTTTCTCACCTTCCTGTCATCGTCGATCCTTCACATGCAACAGGCATCGCGAGAATGGTCAAGCCAATGGCCATGGCTGCTGCGGCATGCGGCGCCGACGGTCTCATGATCGAAGTACATAACGATCCTAAGCATGCACTTTGTGATGGTGCACAGTCGCTCACACCTGAGCAGTTCGATGATGTTGCCAAGCGCGTAATGAAGATTCGTGAGGTGATCTGAAAGTGAAGATAGGAATAGTTGGTCTCGGTCTTATAGGTGCATCTTTTGCAAAGGCATACAAAGAAGCGGGCCATAATGTCCTTGCTTACGACATTGATGAATCAGCGATCCTCATGGGCAAGCTCCAGGGTTTTGTAGACGGTAACCTTACGAGGGAAGATCTTAAGGATTGCGATCTCGTTATCATATGCCTCTACCCTGAAGCAACGGTCAAGTATATCGAGGAGAATGCTTCCGCGTTTAATAAGAACGGTATCGTAATGGATGCATGCGGTAATAAGAGAGTAGTATGCGACAGTGCGTTCAAGATCGCGGAGCAGAACGGCTTCACGTTTGTCGGAGCTCACCCTATGGCAGGTAACAAGTATTCGGGCCTCAAGCACTCGCGGGCAACGCTCTTTAACGGTGCTCCGATGGTTCTTGTCCCGCCTGTTTTCGATGATATGAATTTCCTTGACAGGATAAAGGATCTTCTCGAGCCTTGTCAGTTCGGATCTTTCTGCCTTTCACATGCGGATAAGCATGACAAGATGATAGCATTTACTTCGCAGATGGCGCACCTTGTATCGAATGCATACGTGAAGAGCCCTTCTGCGGCAGATCACCACGGATTCTCGGCAGGCAGCTACAAGGACATGACAAGAGTTGCGTGGCTCAACCCGACGATGTGGTCTGAGCTCTTTCTCGAGAACAAGGACAACCTTATAAATGAAATAGATCATCTTACCGAGGAACTCAATAAATATAAGAAAGCACTCGTTGAAGATGATCGTGAGACGCTTTGCAGCCTTCTCGAAGAGGGAAGGAAAAGAAAGGAAGAGCTGGACGGCTCTAAGTGATTAATATGAGAAGGATCAAAGTAAGAGTTAGGCACGGTTACGAGGTTATGGTCGGCAAAAACCTTTTGAAGGACTGCGGTAAGTACATAAACCTTACCGACACCAGGATCTCAAGGATATTCCTCGTAAGTGAGACGAACGTCGCTCCTTTGTTTCTCGATAAGACGGTAGACAGCCTTAAGAGGGCCGGCTATGAAGTCGTGACCTATATCTTCGAGGCAGGCGAGCAGAGCAAGAACCTCGATGAGGTGGCAAAGATGCTCGGTATCCTTGCCGAGAACAGATTTACGAGAACTGATGCCGTAGTCGCACTGGGCGGCGGAGTAACGACGGATATGGCAGGTTTTGTAGCTTCGATCTTCCTTCGCGGCATCAAGGTCTTTCAGATCCCTACGACACTTCTTGCACAGGTCGACGCATCCGTCGGAGGCAAGACGGGAGTCGATCTTAAGGAAGGAAAGAACCTCGTCGGCGCTTTCCATCAGCCGTCACTCGTCATCTGCGATTGCGACCTGCTGTCCACGCTGAACGATACCGTTTTCTCGGAGGGCATGGGTGAAGTCATCAAATATGCATTCATCAGTGACAGGAAACTATACGAGAAACTCAAGACACGTCTTACAAAGACTTCCGACAAGCTCGAGGACATCGTTGCAAGATGTGTAGAGCTCAAGGCTGACGTTGTCGAGAAGGATGAACTTGATAACGGACTTCGCCAGACGCTTAATTTCGGTCACACGATCGGCCACGTTATCGAGTGCAAGAGTAACTACACTGTTCCGCACGGTTTTGCGGTAGCAAAGGGCATGGCGCTCATCTCGCGTAAGAGCCCTGTATATAGCGATCTTGTGGAGATGCTCAAGCTCTATGAGCTCCCATATGAGGACGACATCACGGCAGACGAGATCTTAGACGGCATACTGAACGACAAGAAAAAGCGCGGCAGCAAGATCACTGTGGCGATCGTTAACGAGATCGGCAAATGTGATCTCGAGACCATTGAAGCAACAGAACTTACGAGGTATCTATGAATCGCAAAGTGAGCATAAAGAACCTTAATCTGGACTTTAAGGTACCGGCATCCAAATCGGTGCTGCACAGGGAACTTATCATAAGTTTTCTTCTTCTCGCGCTCGAAAACACTGACAACTCAGAACTTACAGATAAACTTACGACCCCTCTTGAGACTGACAACAAGGATATCATCGCCACCAAGGGCTGCATCAGGGCCCTCGTAAACGCCAAAGGCGGCGATATCCTGATGCCATGCAATGAGAGCGGTTCGACCCTGCGTTTCATGATAAGCGTGGGAATGGCATATCTTTACCATAAAGGATTGGATGCAAGGCTTATATTCCTTCCGAAGGGCAAGCTCATCGACAGACCGATCGAACAGCTCGAGGCGTGTCTTGGCAAGCACGGCGTAAGCATCGTCAAAGACAGGGAAAACGGACAGATCATCGTATCGGGCAAACTTCAGGAAGGCAGGTTCGATATCGAAGGGAACATCTCCTCACAGTACATCTCCGGACTTCTCATGGCGCTGATACTCCTTCCTCAAAGCGATGTAAGACTCGTGGGTGATCTCGAGTCGAGAGGATATGTGGATCTCACGGTCGGAGCACTTTGCAAGAAGGGCGTGGAAGTCGATGAGACGGATAACCTTTATTCGATAAGCATACCGTCAGACCTTAAGGTGGATGTCGATCTCGACGTTGAGGGCGACTGGTCAACGGCAGCGTTCCTTCTGAGCCTCGGAGCTCTCTGCAAGAACGGTCATATGACGCTTAGAGGTCTCAATCCCAAGTCCTATCAGAAGGACAAGTTCATCCTTTATATCCTCGCGGAGATGGGCATCTCACTGGAACATGAAGGTGACGCGGTAACCATCAAGGACAGGCAAAGATCGGCCGGAAGGCTGGTACTCGATGCAGGCGATTATCCTGACATCGTTCCGTACGTTTCCGTCCTTGCCGCAGCATTTAAGGAAAGCACACAGATAATGAACGTCGATCGACTGAAATACAAGGAGTGCGACAGGGTACAGGCCACCATGGAAGCGCTCCGCGGTGTCGGCGTCTCATGCGAATACAAGAACGGCAGCCTCTTCGTAGAAGGCGGAATCAAGGAAAAGAAGAACGAAGACTTCAAGACATACGGCGATCACAGGATGGCACAGACAGCGTGTCTTCTTGCCGCATGGACGGGTCTTACCATAAACATTGACGATCAGGAATGTGTCAGCAAGTCATTCCCGGGACTTTGGGAACTTCTCGACAAGGCGGAGGAAAAAAGATGAACTCATCCGAATACAATTGGTTCAAAGGAGACAGGATAAGCGTAGGTATCTATGGTGAATCCCATAGTCAGAGCATCGGCGTCAAACTTACCGGACTCGACTTCAAAGACCTCGATGAAGAAGCTCTCCGCGCATTCATGAAAAGACGTGCGCCGGGTCAGAATGCCTGGTCCACTCCGCGTAAGGAAGCTGATGAAGTCATCATCGACAAGCTCGAAAAAGGTGACTTCGAAGCACACATCCTCAACACGAACATAAGACCTCAGGACTACTCGAATCTTTTAAGGACTCCGAGGCCATCTCATGCCGATTTTACGGCAGGACTTAAGTACGGACCGTCCTTTAATTCATCGGGCGGCGGATCATTCTCCGGAAGGCTCACGGCACCTATGTGCATCGCAGGCTTTCTGGCGCTTTCCTACCTTAAGACAAAAGGCATAACGATATCTTCACACATCAAGTCCATCGCAGGCGTCGAGGATATCCCGTGTGAAGACTTAAGCCTTCTTCACGAAGTAAGGAACAAGGAATTCCCTGTGCTCGACGATACAAGAGGCGAACTCATGAAGCAGAAGATCGAGGAAGCAAGACAGGATGAGGATTCCGTAGGCGGCATTATCGAGACGGTGATCGAAGGAATGCCCGGTGGTATCGGCGGACCGCTGTTCGAAGGAATAGAAGGAAAGATAGCACAGATCTGTTTTGCGATCCCGGCATGCAAAGGCATCGAATTCGGCAACGGTTTTACGGCCGCTTCACTTCGCGGTTCACAGAATAACGACAGTCTCTTTTTCGAGGATGATAAGCTTAAACTTAAGACCAACAGATGCGGCGGCATCCTGGGAGGGATAAGTGTCGGAGGAGACGTTGCACCGATCGTATTCGATGCAGCGATAAAGCCGACACCTACGATAGGAAAAGAGCAGATGACGGTCGATCTCGACAAGCGCGAGAACGTGACACTGAAGGCTCACGGAAGGCACGATCCGTGCATAGTCCCAAGGGCTGTGCCGGTATTCGAAGCAGCGGCGGCACTCGCGATCGCAGACTTGATCTAAGGAGAATGAAGATGGCAGATCTTAATGAATTAAGGATAAAGATGGATGAGGCGGACAGAGATCTTATCGATGCGCTTCAAAGGAGAATGGAGATCGCAGAGCAGATCGGTTACTTCAAGAAGGGAAGCGGCAAGGCGATCTATGATGCCAAGAGGGAAAGAGAAAAACTCGCCGCTATCTACGATTCGGCTGACGACAGAACAAAGCCTTATGTCTCACCTGTCTATTCTCTCCTTTTCGAGATATCGAGAGGACTTCAGAGCAGGATCAACAAGATCGAGAGCGATGAGGTAAGGATAATAGACGATGCGGTAAGCGAGATGGATTCCAAGCCTTTCCCGGAAAGAGCAGTCGTTGCCTGTCAGGGTGTCGAGGGTGCTTTTTCCCAGGTTGCCTGCGAGAAGGTCTTCAAGATCCCGAGCATCATGTTCATGAGAAATTTCTCACAGGTGTTCTCGGCGATCGAAGCAGGACTATGCAAGTACGGTGTGCTTCCGGTCGAGAACTCCAATGCGGGAACAGTCTCCGCGGTCTATGACCTCATGATCGCCAACAGTTTCAAGATCGTCAGATCCGTTAGGGTAAAGGTCGACCACTGCTGTCTCATGAACAAGGGCAGCAAACTGTCCGATATCAAGGAAGTCATTTCCCACGAGCAGGCAATAAACCAGTGCAGGGGATTTATCAAGTCACTCGGACCTGACGTAAAGGTTACTTATTATCAGAATACCGCCGAGGCAGCGAAGTTCGTTTCCGAGTCGGGAAGAAAGGATATCTGCTGTCTGTCTTCGATCAAATGCGCCGAGCTTTACGGTCTCGACGTCATAAAAGAAGCAGTTCAGGATTCCGGAAATAACTACACGAGGTTCATCGTCATCTCCAAGGCGCTCGAGATCTATCCCGGTGCCAACAGGACTTCGATGATGATGATCCTTAAGCATGAACCGGGTGCTCTTTACAAAGTCCTCGCGTTCTTCTACTCACGCGGTATCAACCTCGTTAAGCTCGAGAGTAGGCCGCTTCCGGGACGCGACTTTGAATTCATGTTCTACTTTGATCTGGAGACTTCGATATATACTGACGGCTTCGCGCAGATGATCGCGGAACTGGATTCCATGAGCATGGAATATCGATATCTCGGATCTTATACAGAGGTGATCTGATATGGGTTACGGAGTGCTTGGACGATCATTACCGCATACTTATTCGCCGAGGATACATAATGCTTTCGCGGACTATGAATATAACGTTCTCGAGAGGAGCGAGGAGGGCGTAAAGGGGATATTCGAAGGTAAGGAAGATCTGGACGGTTTTAACGTTACGATCCCTTACAAAAAACTCGCACTTTCTCTGTGCGACGAGGTCTCCGAAGAAGCATCGGAAGTCGGTGCGGTAAATACCGTAAAGAGGAACGGTGACGGAACGTTTACGGGTTATAACACTGACGTTTACGGCTTCATGTATATGCTCAAAAGAGAAGAGATAAACGTTGCGTCCAAGTCCTGTCTGGTCCTCGGAACAGGCGGTGCGAGTGCGGCGGTAACCTATGCTCTCCGTAAGCTCGGAGCCTCAGTCAATCTCTGCTCCAGAACAGGCGAGATCAATTACTACAACGTTTACGATATCCTTCCGAATACCCAGGTGATCATCAACACGACACCTGTCGGAATGTATCCGGATGTCGCGCTGTCGCCTATCGATCTTACGAAGTTTACTGACCTTTATGCGGTTGCAGATATAATCTACAATCCTTCGACAACGAGACTTCTTTATGACGCGAAGCAGCTCGGACTTAAGACCGCTGGCGGACTTAGCATGCTGGTCGCTCAGGCGTATAAAGCAAGTCAGATATTTACGGGAGGTCCTTCGGATAAAGAGGATGACGAACTCATTGAGAAAGTCATTAAAAAACTCGAATCCGAGATGAAGAATATCACTTTGATAGGAATGCCGGGATCAGGCAAGACCACTTTGGGCAAGATGATCGCCGACAGGCTCGGAAGAGAATTCGTTGATCTCGATCTTCTCTACGCTCAGGAGTATGAAGAGACTCCTTCACATGCGATCTCCACCAAAGGTGAGGACTCGTTCCGCTTCCTGGAGTCGACTCTGTGCCGCAAGGTGCTTCCTTCATCGAAGCTCGTCATCTCCACGGGCGGCGGCATCGTGACCCGCGAAGAAAACCATTTCTATCTCAAGTGCAATTCCAATGTCATCTACATCAAGCGGCCGCTCAAGTCGCTCATGAAACAGGATCTCAAAAACAGACCGATAAGCAGGGATAATTCCATCGAAGATCTTCTTAACAAGCGTGCTCCTATGTACGAGAAAGTATGCGATGTTACCTGGGATCTTCCTGACTTTGATCAGCCGGACGTTATCACGGACAGATTAATCGAGGAGCTTTGAATATGAAGATATTAGTTCTTAACGGACCGAACCTTAACATGCTCGGCATCAGAGAGCCGCAGATCTACGGCAACAAGACATACGAAGACCTTAAAAGACTTATCAAGGAGCACTGCGACCAAAAGGGTGTAGAAGTCCTTTTCTACCAGAGCAATTCCGAAGGCGCCCTGATCGACATGATCCAGCAGGCTTACTTCGACAAGGTGGACGGTATCGTCTTTAACCCGGGAGGATATACGCATACGTCAGTTGCGATCCTCGACGCGCTTAAGGCAGTCAACATCCCGACGGTCGAAGTCCATATCTCGGAGGTTTCCGAGCGAGAACCGTTCAGGCAGATCTCATACATATCGTATTTTGCCTGCAAGACCATTACCGGCAAAGGCTTTGACGGCTATATCGAAGGCGTCGATCATCTCCTGAGCCTTCAGTGATCAGTAAGTATCCGCCTCCCTTTTGTGAAGGGAGGTTTTTTAATTGTAAATTTTCTGCTCGAAAAAGTTATCTCATCGACAGCTGTATATATTGAAATTTGTCTATGTTTCAAGACAGGTAGCGGCTCGGTGCCTATGAACACGCCACGGCGATGCGGGAGCAGTGCGCGACGTCAACTGTTGGGACGCTTTGAACTGCAGGGCACTTTTTCGAGAAGAGTATATATAGAAATCGGTGAATATATCAGCAAAAAGGCGTTTTTTCTTTTGACTTCGCGTATCGGGCTAATTAGAATATAGCCGATAAAGAGGTGAAGAAACAGTATGGAAATAGTTACGTGTATGGTAACGATGATAGGAGGACTTGCGATCTTCCTTTACAGTATGAAGATGCTCAGCGGTGGACTCGAGGCGGCAGCGGGCAGTAAGCTTCAATCGATCCTCGAGAAACTTACTTCAAACAGATTTCTCGGACTTTTGGTAGGTGTGGTCATCGCGGGACTTGTGCAGTCCTCGTCGACAACGACGGTCATGGTCGTCGGATTCGTTAATGCGAGCCTTCTTAATCTTACTCAGGCACTCTGGGTAATAATGGGTGCCAATATCGGTACGAATATAACTTCCCAGCTCGTTGCGTTTAAGTTCAGCCAGATCGCTCCGATCATAGCCATCGTAGGTGTCCTTATCCTTCTTTTCACGCACAAGAAAAAATATGCTGCGATCGGTCAGATAGTTACGGGTCTCGGTTTCATATTTATAAGTACTTCGATAATGAGCGGCGCCATGGAGCCTGTTAAAGATAATCCGGCTTTCACGGAATTCCTGACGAGCATGGATAACCCGCTTCTGGGTATACTCGTGGGACTTTTGTTCGTTGCTCTGATCCAAAGCTCGGCAGCAGGTGTTGCAGTACTTCAGACTCTCGCTGCTTCAGGTGTCATAGGACTTGATCAGGCGGTATTCATCCTTTACGGTATGCACGTCGGTACCTGTGTTACGGCCATCCTGTCTTCAGTAGGATCCAACAGGAATGCGCTGCGTACCGCGCTGATGCATCTTACTTTTAACGTTATCGGTGTGGGAATAATGACGGGACTTACGATCGCTTTCCCGATCACGGATCTCATGCGAAAGATGTCGGATTCACCGATGAGACAGATCGCTAATGCGCATCTTCTTTTTGCACTTGTTACTACGATAGTACTCCTGCCGTTCGGTAAGCTCATAGTCAAGTTCGTTACTACCGTGATCCCGAACGAGAAGGATAACGCGGTCGAGAAACATAAGCTCATGTATCTTACTCCGTCCATGTTAAGGACTGAGACAAATTCGGCTGTACTTATCGCTTCCGTACGTAATGAAGTATCGCGTATGTACGATATGGCGAGCAAGAATGTAACTCGAAGCCTTAATGCGGTCCTTAATAACACGGAGTCGGTTCAAAGTGATATCAATGATGCTGAAGAATACATCGATTATCTTAATAAAGAGATCTCGTTTTATGTATCCCACAGCCTTGCGAAGGTCACGTCCGAGAGTGATGCCGTCATGTTAAGTGCGTTGTTCAAGATAACGGGAAATATCGAGCGTATGGGAGATCATGCGACCAACATCGCAGGCTATGCAAATCTTCTTCAGGATAAGGGCTATAAACTTTCCGATAAGGCATGCTTTGAAGTACAGCAGATGATACAGGTATTAAGTGATACTACATTCCTTTTCTATGATGATAAGGAGATCAAGAACCTTCATGTGCGTGTTGCAAAAGCCGAGCAGAAGATCGATGACATGACAACGCTTTTCCGCAAGAATCAGATACAGCGAATGACTACGGGAGAGTGTTCCGGTGAAGCATGCGTTATCTACTCGGAGATGCTCACTGATTTTGAGCGCCTGGGCGATCATCTCCTTAACATCGCCGAAGCAACGACGGAGAATTACATTACGTCACTTCACGTAACAACTGCAGGAGGTATTGCCTGATGGGAAGAGTAAACGTAGTCCTGTTCGAACCTGAGATCCCTCAAAACACGGGAAACATCATGAGGACATGTGTTGCCACAGGCTGCAGTCTTCATCTTATCGGCCCGCTGGGTTTTGACATCAATAACAAGAAGTTCAAGCGTGCGACCACAAATCATATTACATGGGCTGAATATGAATACTATGAGAGTTTCAGCGAGTTTGAGCAGAAGAACAAGGGCGCATATTTCTTTATGACGCGATACGGCAAAAAGCCTCATTCGTCTATCGACTTTGCAGCTGTTCCTTCCGATACCGATATCTATCTGATCTTTGGAAAGGAAAGTACCGGAGTTCCTTATGACATTCTTAAGGCACATCTTGATAACTGTTTCAGGATCCCGATGCATAAGGACTGCAGGAGCCTTAATCTTTCCAATGCCGCAGCCATCGCGATCTATGAATGCATGCGTCAGCTGGACTATCCGGATCTGTCTCTTACCGAAGTACAAAAAGGTGAGGATTTTCTGGAAAGTTATGATGAAGCCCTGAAGGCTTCCGAAGGCTCAAGATAACATCAAATTTATTTCGGGATCGATTTATCAGATTGTGTTTGATAACTGTTGTGCTAATATCGAATCATAGGCTCTTTGCTGCCTAAGATTTACTGGGAGGACGGTTATATATGAGCACAACAGACAACGGAATCTATGATGCCCGTAAACTCGGCTATCCTAAGATGGCGGTTCTCGGTGCACAGCACATGTTTGCCATGTTCGGCGCAACGGTATTGGTGCCTGCTCTTACAGGCTTAAGCGTATCGTCTACGCTCCTTTTCGCAGGACTTGGAACACTTCTTTTTCACTTGATCACCAAGCGTAAAGTTCCTGCTTTCCTTGGATCTTCATTCGCATTCCTTGCAGGTTACGGAGCGATCGCTCCTAACGGTGAGAAGGAACTACTTCCTTATGCCTGCCTTGGTGTTGCCTGCGCAGGTCTCTTGTATCTCTTGCTCGCTGCTCTTATCAAAGCATTCGGCACAGAGAGAGTAATGAAGTTTTTCCCGCCCATCGTAACAGGTCCTATCATCATCGCGATCGGTCTTACACTTGCGGGAACTGCAGTTTCCAGTTGCTCCACAAACTGGCCTATAGCGGTATTCGCGATAGCGGTCGTTGTCTTATGTAACGTATGCGGTAAGGGAATGATAAAGATCGTCCCTATCATCCTCGGTGTTCTGAGTGCATGCCTTCTGGCAGTCGTACTTGCACTTACGGCCTCAAGTCAGGTCAATATAGGAACTGAGGAAATGCCTAATCTCGTATATGCGATCAGCGGAAGTCCTTCACTTCAACTTTTCGATGTAGCTAAGGTAGAAGCCATCAAGAATGCGGCATGGATCGGTCTTCCGATCAAGGGAAGCGAGACGGTCTTCTCGATCTTCTCGAGCCCTGACAAGGCTTTGATCGTATCATCGATCGCAACGATCGTTCCTATCGCTCTTGCAACTATCGTAGAACATGTTGGCGATATCTCTGCCATCTCTTCGACGACTAACGTAAATTACGTCCGTGATCCCGGATTACACAGGACTTTGACAGGTGACGGCCTTGCAACTATCGTTGCTTCCTTATTCGGTGCTCCGGCAAATACCACATACGGCGAGAATACGGGTGTTCTCTCACTTACCAAAGTCTACGATCCGAGAGTAATAAGACTTGCTGCTTTCTTCGCGATCGCATTCTCTTTCTCTCCTAAGCTTGCTGCCTGCATCACTGCGATCCCGACTCCTGTAATGGGCGGTATCTCACTTGTCCTTTACGGCATGATCTCAGCCGTAGGTGTAAGAAACGTAGTTGAGAGCCGTATCGATTTTTCCAAGGTAAGAAATGTCATCATCGCTGCTTTGATCCTCGGTCTTTCAGTAGGTATCAAGTACTACGATCCTTCAGGAAGCATCATACTTCCGATCCGTCCGATAGATCTTCCTTTTACAGATCTGGCGATCGGCTTTAAAGCAGACATTCCTCTTACAGGTCTTGCAGTAGGAGCTTTCATAGGTATCGTTCTTAATGCGATACTTCCGTATGATAAGGAACAGGAAGCTGCTACCATCAAAAAGAACATCGATAACAGCTCAGTTACCACTGGCAAACCAAAGGCCAAAAACGGCAAGAAAAAGTAAGAAAACAAACTGATATTTCAGGAGGGGGTATCTCGAAAAGGGGATATCCCCTATTTATTTTTCGAAAATGACAAAAAAGTCCTATGGATTGGGAGAAAAAGCATTTGATATAAACATCCAATAACTATAAAATATTTACATTGAGCAAATTATTAAAGGTGATTATATGAGCAAGATCCTTATTATCGGGTGTAACGACATAACACGTGTGATCGTTCCACTTCTCGTTACCAAAAAGGGGCTGGTCGACGAGATATGCATTGCTTCAAAGAATAAGGAAGAATGCGATGAACTTAAGCGTAAATACAAAGATTCCCCTGTAAGGATCGTAACGGCAGGCGTAGATGTTACGATCGAAGAGAAGGCTCTCCTCATGATGAGGATCTTCGGACCGAGCCTTATCATCAATCTCGCACCGACTTATCTTAACAAGCACATTATGGGCATAGCTTTGAAGATCGGAGCTTCATATATCGATATGAAGTTCTATACCGATGAATCGGGAAGAGAATGCCTCATAGATGAGCAGTTTGCATGTGCGGAAGATTTCTACAATAAGAACAAGACCTGTGTAACGGGTTGTTCGTTTAATACTGCAGCGTTTATCTGTCTTACCAGACTCGCTCTTTCCGACGGTACCTTTGATTCCGTGAGCAATATCGACATCATCGATATTACCGAGAGTAACGGAGAGAAGATGAGCGTTCCTTCCATCGAAGATTTTGAAAGATTATCTGCACCATCCAAGTACATCGAGGACGGTGAGGTAAAGCAGGCTCCGGCAATGAGCATCAGCACTGAGTTTTCGTATGATGGCAAGGAACCTACCAAGATATATCAGTTTGCAAGTCCGGTCATAGAATCATATGAGCGCGGCATGCCTGAGATAAAGAACGTAAGATATTTTGCCTGCCTTGATCAGAACACGGCTTATATTGCCGAGGTCCTTTCTTCAGTCGGAATGCTTTCCACTGAACCTGTAAAGGTCAGAGGCGTAGAGATCGCTCCGATCGATTTCCTTGCAAGTGTGCTTCCTTCAGGTGCATCTGCAGGTGATCCGTCAGACAAGAAGATCAAAGGCGTTATAATCACCGGAACCAAGAACGGTGAAGAAAAGAGCGTCTTTATGTATTTTGAATGCAATGATTCGGAGGAACCTGCAAAGTTCGGCGTAAGTACTGCTTCGTATCTTTCCGCGATCACTTTGCTGTCAGGTTCCATGTTAATGGGTACACAGGGCTGGGATATTCCAGGAGTCTTTACTCCCGGTGATTTCGACCCTAAGCTCCTACTTGATAAAATGAAGGAATTTGGTGTACATTATTCGGTAGTGAAAGAAGTAAGAAGGTTAGTATTCTAGTGTAAGGAAGGTATCACCTATGGGAAAAGCAAAGATCCTCATTGTTGAGGATGATGCAAACATCAACAACATGGTCTGTGAGGCACTTACCAAGAACGGTTATGAGTGCACACAATCATTTTCTGGAACAGAAGGACTTCTGAACTTTAATGCAGGTTCGTTCGATCTGGCCATACTCGATCTTATGATGCCGGGTATGACAGGCGAAGAGCTTACGGCAAAGATCAGAGAGACATCCAAGATCCCGATCATCATCACATCAGCCAAGAGCGAACTCGATTCCAGAGTAAATCTCCTTTCGACAGGCGCAGACGATTATCTCGTTAAGCCTTTTGATGTAAAGGAGCTTATCGTAAGAGTTGAGGTTCAGCTCAGACATGTTAACGAAGGTGCCGGAGCTTCAGCAGGCGGAGACGAGAAACTGACATTCAAGGATATGGAACTTGATAAGTCCACATTCGAAGTCAAGGTAAAAGGTCAGGAGATTCAGCTCACAAGGCAGGAGTACAAGATCTTAGAGCTCTTTATGCTTCATCCGACAAAGGTGTTCTCCAAGCAGGACATTTTCGAGTATGCCTGGGATGAGTATTATATCGGAGAGGACAAGACGATCAATGTTCATATCTCCAATATAAGGACTAAGATAAAGAAGATAACGGACGATGAATATATCGATACCGTTTGGGGCATAGGCTTCAGACTTGCAAAACAGTAAGTATTCGGACGCTTCGCTTATGGCGGGGCGTCCTTTCTTTAACATTTCTTAAACATTTATTAGCGATTACTTTTATTTCCGATGACATAATCACCTGTAGATATAACGAGAGGAGTTATTTATGAGCGATATAATCCTTAAGACGGACAACATTACTAAGAAATTCGGTTCAAAAGTGGCAGTTGACCACGTGAATATATCCATCGAGAGAGGCGCTATCTACGGCCTCATCGGAATGAACGGTGCAGGTAAGACCACGATCATGAAAATGCTTTCAGGTATGATCAAGCCTACGGAAGGAACATTTAACTATGATGGTCTCGGTTCTTCGCTTACCGATGCATATAAAAGGATCGGAGCCCTCATCGAAGCACCTGCGATCTATCCTAACCTTACTGCTAAGGATAATCTCAAGGTTAAGGCGCTTGCATATGGTATCAATGATGATGCTTACCTTGAAGAGAAACTCAAGCTCGTCGGCCTTGCTGATGTAGGTAAGAAAAAAGCCGGTAAGTTCTCACTTGGTATGAAGCAGCGTCTCGGTATTGCACTTGCGCTTGTAGGAGATCCTGACTTCCTTCTTTTGGATGAGCCGATCAACGGTCTTGATCCTCAGGGTATCGTTGAAGTGCGTGAGATGCTCATCGAACTTCATAAGAGCAAGGGAGTAACGATCCTTATTTCAAGTCACATTCTCGAGGAACTTTCCAAGATCGCAACAGATTACGGCATTATCAGTAACGGTAAGCTTATCGAGCAGATCACTCGTGACGAGCTTATGAGCAAGTGCCGTGACAAGATCAAGATCAAGGCAAAGAATGCTTCCGCTATCGTAACAATACTCGACAGTAACGGTTTCAATGACTATAGCGTAGTCGATGCAGAGACCATTTATGTATATGACCGTGTAAATGACATTGCTACTCTCAATATGGAGATTGCTAAGGCAGGCATCCTCATTGACTCCATCGGTGTGGATTCCGCAGATCTTGAGGAGTATTTTCTTAAGACAGCAGTTACTGACGGTTCTGAGATCAAGTAAAGGAGAAGTAAGATAATGTTGGATTTTTTCAGAAGTGATCTTTTCTTAATGAGAAAGATGAAGGCTACATATATCTTACCTGTCATCTTTTTGCTCTCGACATTACTCTTGGGTGTCATCTTCGTCAGATTTAATCCTGTGGGACTTCTTCAGGCTACAGGTGTTGACTATTCATCTTATGTGGATCCCAATGTAAACGAAGGCCAGTCATTCGGTGAACAGTATGCAAATTCCTTGAGCGGATCTTTTGATGTCAGCTATGATGTCGGCTACGATATCGGTGATGGTGAAGACGGTCAGGCAGAAGTGCCGGAAAAGGAGAAGGTCGGTATTTTCTCAGGCGGAGCTTTTTATGATGCGTCTGTTTGCGACTTCTTTGTTCTTTGCACATCTTCTACTGAGCTTTTGATCCTCACAGGACTTTTTTCTGCTTTTCTTTTTGCAATAGATATCCGTGGAGGATTCAGAAAGAATATCATCAAGAACAACCCGAACAGATTTATTCCATTCTGTTCCAAGATAATGACAGTCCTTGTTTATAATATCTTGTTTATCGTATTTGCATTTGTATGTTCTTTCCTCGTTATGGCTTTGATGGGCAAATCCATTACGATGGGATTCTCAGCCGGATTCTTCGGTGTGGTAGCTTTAAGAGTGCTCCTGACATTTGCATTCTCCATGCTCATAGCACTTATCACGATCTTTACTAAGAGTACTGCTATCGGAATGATCGCTGATATCATCTTCGGTATGGGTGCATTGAATCTTGCTTTCTATCTTCTTGATATCCTTATTGCTTTTATCGCTAAGAAGCAGTTTGATTTCAGTTTGAGTGATTATACGATCACAGGTGTATCTGCAATGGTAAATACTGATATGAGCAGCAAGATCATAATCCGAGCTCTTGTAGTAAGCTTGTGCTTTATCGTGGTATCTGTTGCCGGATCGGCATATTTTAACCAAAAACGTGATATCCATTAATGGAATGAGGTTAATATAAATGACAAGTCGCCATATGGCGACTTGTTTTTGTTTTAGTTGGAATATATACTTTCTTAGAGTCAAAAAGAAATGAGGAAGATCTGTGTTTATAAACTATCTCAGACTTAATTTTTTACGATATTTTAAGGGCAGAGGGGCTTGGACAACTCTCATCTTTGAGGTCTTGTTCTCCTTCGCGACCTTAATACCGATATTATTGATGATAGGTCTTGAAGGTGCTGACGGTTTTCATATCACCACTGGAGAAAATACAGAAGTCAATGTTGTTGAGTCATATTATTTTATAATGCAGATCATGTTCTTATTTCCTATCATGATCGGACTTATGGGCAGCAGGTTTGTGTGTTCATATTATGCATACAGAAGTTACAATAACCTTGAGATCGGAATGAAACACAGAGGACTATTTTGTCTGGCCGAACTGTTTACCATGTACATTATGAGTTTGATCATATTGGGTATCTTTTACATGATATGCATATTCTTTGACCTGATCCTTCCTGATCTTGGCAGTTCAATGCTCGTCGGCAGTCCTTTATATACAATATCTATGATCATTTCTATGATCGCTGTTTTATTTAACCAGACTAATGATATATTCTTTTTCTCCAAACTGATAAGAACCAGAGGGTTGAGTTTCCTGGTATTCATCATATTTGAAATGTTTACGTCGGCTATAAATCTGCTTATACCTAACAAATATGAAATTGTAAGGGTAGCGCTCTGTCCGACTTTCTTTACCTGGTTTGATGGAGATACTCCGTTGTTTTTCAATGAAAAAAAGATTCTGATAGCTGTGGCGGTGATAGGCTATCTTGTGAAAAACATAGCTCAATTTATATTCTCGGTGATGGCATTTAACAGAAAGCAGGAGGAAAGACACAGATGAACCCTTTGATCATAATTCTGATCATATGCATCCTGATCATATTGGTGTTGGTATTTTTTATCGTGTCGATTATTTCATCGATCAGGGAACTTAATAAGCAGCTTGATTTTATCGGTGAAAATAAGACCAATATGACCATATCGATAGGCGCATCTACCAGATCTATCAGAAAACTGACAGATAGGATCAATAAGGTTCTTGTGGCTTGTAGGAATAGGGAGATCGAGACTGCGCGTAAAGATGATGAGATCAAGGAGACAATCACAAGCATGTCTCATGATATCAGAACTCCGCTCACGTCGCTTAAAGGATATTTTGATCTTATGTGCGAGTCAGACAGTGAAGAAGACAAAGACAGATATAAGGGCATAATAGCTGAGAGGATCGATTCTTTGGGAGAGATGCTCGAGCAGATGTTTATCTATACCAAGATCAATAATTCGAGTTATAAACTTGAGAAAGAAAGAGTTAACGTATCACAGACTTTGATATCTACTCTCCTTTCTTACTTTGAAGATTTTGAAAGAAGGGGCATGACACCTGATATCGATATTGATGAAGATGTCTTTACTGTGGGTGATGAACCGGCTCTCAAGCGTGTATTTCAAAATCTAATTAAGAACAGTCTGAACCATGGTGCTGATTCAGTAACTGTAAGACTTAAGAAGGCTGAAGGAAAGAAACTCAAGATATCGGTCGGAAATGGTATCAAAGATGGTCAGATACCTGATGTCACCAGAGTATTTGACAGATTCTATAAGGGAGATAAATCAAGACACGTTAATTCCTCGGGTATCGGCCTGTCGGTAACTCAAAAACTGATCATCCTCATGGGAGGCAGTATTGAAGCCGTGATAAGTGATAATATGTTCTTCATTAATATCTATTTGGAAGAACTTGCCAATGTATCCAAAGAAGCTTGAACAATAAGGGATGCCTTCGACTTAAAGAAGACATCCCCCTTTTATGTTAGATAACCTGCGACATGTGCACGAGATGACCTTCAGGTGGTGGTGGAAAAACAGGAGTCGGCCATTGTGCACGGCGCAGATCAGGCAACATCCCTTTTGGGGATCTTGTGACAGACGCGGGAAGGATTTCTTCTGATAGGGATAGTCCTTACTGTCTTCATTGTTCTTTGAGTAGCATAGACAGAAGCCGGGATGTTTCTTGAGGATGCCTTCCTTACTGCATATTTAACAGGTTTAGTATCAGACATGTGCTTTTCAAAGTCGACAGCGATCTTGATAAGAGTAACAGAGAAGAAGAATAACAATGAGATATCCAGCAGTGACATATTAATAATCTCCTTACGATCATATGTTCTATATTTGTTCTGTGATGGGAGTATAACACATTAATTGTGCCAATAATAGTACAATTAGAGAAAAAAGAACAAAATTTTCGGTTTTCTGCAGACGGAGGGTGTGATAAGAGCCTTGAAACTGACTTTAATAACTGTAATATGGTAAAATACTTATCGTGGGGGAGGATCCCACAGAGGGCTTTATGGCCTTCGATCATCTTGATGATAACCTGATGCCGGAAGGCATCATGAATATAGTTAGGAATAGAAGATGCCAGTATATAAACTTAAACCAGCATGTAAAGACTATATCTGGGGAGGAACAAGGCTCCGCGAGGAATTCGGTATAGATGATCCGGGTGAACGCGTGGCAGAAGCGTGGGTATTGTCCTGCCATCAGGACGGACCTTCGGTCATCGCATCCGGTAAATACGCGGGCGAGACACTGATGGATTACATCAATCTTCACGGCAAGAGGGTCCTCGGAAGTAACTGTGAGAAGTTCGACGAGTTTCCGATCCTTACCAAGCTCATTGATGCCAAGCGTGATCTCTCGATCCAGGTACATCCCAATAACACTTTTGCGATAACTAACGAAGGCCAGTTCGGTAAGACCGAGATGTGGTATGTCGTAGATGCTGAAGAGGGATCATATATCTACTATGGCGTATCCAGATCAGTTGAAGAAGATGAACTCAGGAGAAGGATCGAGGATAACACCCTTACTGATGTCCTTATGGCTGTTCCTGCAAGAAAAGGCGATGTTTTCTATATTCCTGCGGGAACGCTCCATGCGATATGCAAGGGAGTTATCATAGCTGAAGTTCAGCAGAATTCCAATGTAACCTATCGTGTATATGATTACGACAGGATAGACGAGACTACCGGAAGAAAGAGGGAACTTCACGTGGATAAGGCCCTTAAGGTCATACGTAAGTATCCAAACTATACCAACTATGATTTCGGTAATCATCTTGTCAGCTGCAAGCATTTCGTTGTCGACCTTATCGAAGGCGATACTCTGGATTTTGCTTCAGAGAGAAGCTTCGTATCACTTGTAGTACTTGACGGTACCGGAAGGATAGAGTTCAAGAACGATGAAGGTGCGAACGATTACCTGACTTTGTCCAAGGGTGAGAGTTTCTTCATTCCTGCAAGCTCGGGAAGGTTTAACATCAAGGGCGAAAACTTAAGGATCTTGAGGACTCAGATATGAACGTTGCTTTTTTTATGCAGCCGAAGTCGTCGGTTGCTTTTCTCTATAATGATTTTACCGTGCGTCAGGCTCTCGAGAAGATGCATCACCACGGTTATACTGCCATACCTGTCATCGACCGCGAGGGCCGCTATGTAGGTACGGTAAGCGAGGGTGATTTTCTGTGGTTCATCGTCAAGGGTGAAGGTAACGAAGCACACACGACTAACATAGAAAGCCTTGAGGAATTTAAGCTTAGTGAGCTTGATATCGATCCGTCAAAGAACCCGTCTGTACTTATCACAGCCTCTATAGACGAGCTCTTGATGCGCGCAATGAACCAGAACTTTATTCCCGTCGTAGATGACAGGGATCTTTTCATAGGAATAGTGACCCGTAAGGACGTGATCAAGCATTTCTACGCTACGAACTTCATAGATTACGACGCTACGTGAGATCTTAGGCTTGCAACATATCGTTTATTTTTGTCGTCAATATGGCATAGCAATACCATAGGAGGGATAGATTATGGTAAAAAAGATCGGTGCGGCTGCCATGACCGCTTTGTTATTCATGGGTGTAATTTCAGGTTGTTCGGGTAAAGATAAATATTCTGACATCAAGACAACAAAGAATGATTCCGATGCTCCGAGGCTGTTTATAACCGCCAAGGACGTATCTTATGATGAAGAGTCGATGTCGGACAAGTATCTGGAGTTTGTTTTCGGTGCCGGAAAAGAGTTCTGCAGCGGCAGTGACGAGAATCTGATGATCTCTCCGGCTTCTGTCTTTTTCGCGATGGAGCTGGCTGCAAGCGGTGCACAGGGCGATACGCTTGACGAGATGAGTGCCGTGTTCGTACCGGGTGCGACGAACGAGGAGGCCCTGAACTATGCGTCAGACTATTATAGACAGCTACAGGATTCGGGGGTCATTAAAGTCGCGAATGCCGAGTATTTCTCGGAAGATTTCAGAGAAAGCATCTATGAGGATTATCTCGAGTATGTAAGGGAGAATTTCGATGCGGAGATCATGACGGGCATCGATGCCGACAAGATAAACGCCTGGGTCGACGAAAAGACGGATGGCATGATCCCCGAGATCATAGACGGATCCGATATCACCCCTGAAACGGTTGCGATCCTTCTTAACGCGATCGCTTTCGATGCGAAGTGGGAGGAAGAATTCGATAAGGACAGGATCGACGAAGATTCGATCTTTACAAATGCTTCCGGAGATGAAGAGAAAGTTACGCTCATGGGCTCGGACGAGGATATCTACTTCGAGACGGATCTTGCAACAGGCTTCATGAAATACTACGACGGTGACGATTATGCTTTCGTTGCGATCCTTCCTAAGGACGAGACGGTAAGTGCCAATGATTTTCTCACGGGATTTACCGCAGACGACTATAGAGAGTTCATCGACAGCATGAGTTCCGAGGATGTTAAGGCTACTACTCCCGAATTCGAGTACGATTACGAGAACAGGGATGTCATCGATATCCTTGAGGCTATGGGCATCGAGACTGCTTTCGGAGACGGTGCGGATTTCAGCAATATGGCTTCTACGGATGCATTTATTTCCAAGATCATCCACAAGACACACATCAGCCTTGACCGCAAGGGTACAAAGGCAGCAGCCTCTACGGCTGTTATCATGACAAAGAATGCCGTGGTGGAGCCGTATGAGTCATCTCAGAAGATAGTCTGCCTTGACAGGCCTTTTGCTTACATGATCGTTGAGACCGACAATATGACTCCTGTCTTTATGGGAACGGTAAACAGCATAAACGGCTGACAGATAAAAAGGAACGCCTCATCTGAGACGTTCCTTCTATTTGGAGCCTTTAACCAGGATCGAACTGGTGACCTCATCCTTACCATGGATGCGCTCTACCTACTGAGCTATAAAGGCGTTCGAATTACCTTGTAAAGTGTAGCATAAAGGGTGGGCGATTTGAAGTATTATTTTTCTTCTCGAAAAAGTGCATAAAGAAAAGCCACAGTGACTGTGGCTTTTACAAAAGGAAGATATATGAAATGAGAAAACTGAACACTAGGTTCATATTTAATATAATGCCCTTTGCCATTTTGGTCAAGGTCTTTTTGACCAATTTACAAGTAATTAAGACTCAGTTTACAAATAATTCAAAAAACGTTTTGCGCTAAACAGACAGGGCGGTTCACAGGACCTGAAAATCCTCAGCCCAAAGGCAGGAACATAAGTCCTGCTTCTACGGCTAATGTGCCGAGGCAGGCCCCGATGGCAACGACCAGAAGACTCCTGTTACGGAAGGCTAATATAAGCGCTACAAGGCATCCTGCGGCAGCTGACCAGATGGAACCCGTAGAATAAAGAACGGACGGGAAAGTCATTGCTGACAGGACCGTGTATGGGATATAGTCGAAGAACGCCTTTACCCTCTTGTTTTCGATCTTGTGATCAAATATGACAAAAGGGATCATCCTTATAAGATATGTGGTGATCGCCATGACGGCAAGGTAGATAAAGAATGTCTTAATCGGCATGAGCGGCCTCCTTATCATCAACAGGGAGGAGCAGGGCACCGATCAAAGCAGCAACGACTGCGCTTATTATTGTTGCAAAACCGCCCGAGAGGACTTTGAATACAGGCACATAATAGAAGACCAGAGACAGGATAACTGCGACCGCAGCCGTTATCGCAACGCCTTTCTTCTTACGTGCAACAGGAAGAACGATAGCGATGAACATACCGTAGATACCGATGGACAGGGAGTCTATGAGTATCTGCGGGAGCACGCTTCCGATGATGGCGCCAAGGAATGTCCCGAGGAACCATCCGAGAAGAGGAAGGACCATAAGTCCCAGAAAATATCTTTTGCTGAAACTCTTGCCCGAGCCTGAAGCAACGCCGAATATCTCATCGGTTATGCCGTATGCCATAAGT
Organism: uncultured Clostridia bacterium; assembly: GCA_947165785.1. Classification (GTDB taxonomy): domain Bacteria; phylum Bacillota; class Clostridia; order Saccharofermentanales; family Saccharofermentanaceae; genus Saccharofermentans. The sequence goes on from CAMVBS010000010.1 coordinate 33,184, forward strand.
ACCCTGGATAATTTGGTTACTGAATCATCGGCCTTCTGCGACAGCGAGATCGCCATGAGACTGTAACGGATATTAATGACAAGCTGTGAGATCGCCATTTCCACAAGGCTTCCGCCTGCAGCCATGATGCCGACTCCCGCGACCTGACCTGCCGATGTTACATTGGCAATGGATACGAGCAGCGCCTGCCACCAGGAAAGCCCCAGGCTTACCGCTAGAACTCCAAAAGAAAAAGACACGGACAAGTAGCCCATGCCGATCGGTAGTCCGTGCATAACACCGGATTTAAATCCGAGTCTTGGAGAATCAGTTTGTCGTTCCATAGAGTTCCTTTATCTCGGCAAACGACAGATATAAGTCAAGAGTATCAGCCTTCTCGACCTGAGTCAGCGTGGCTTCTTTCTCATTGATCTCATAAAGAGTATTGTCCAGAACAACATATTTGAAGACTTCGCCGAATGTTCCGTCTCCCGGATTTGTTGTTCTTACTATGAACAGTGTCTGATTATCTACTGCAAAATATTCGTCAACGACCATGCTTCCGTCATCATGAGTGATCTCGAGTGTACAGGATCTGACAGTATCAGCTTTGTTCTTGCCTTCGATATTGGTGACATATGTGTATACGCAGGAATTTCCAAGAGGCGTATAACCTTCGCCGCTGGAACCTTTAAGTTCTTCCTGATTGTGATATACGTAATTTCCGTAGACTTCATCGAAAAGATCGATCTTCTTCTTTACATCCTCATAGGAAGGTGTATTATCGGTCAGCATCGGAATGGCAGCCTCTTCAGCGGAACATGACACGATGCCGAAGATCACTGTGAATGCCATCAGGATAGTAAGGATGCTCTTGATCGATTTTCTCATTGGAGATCTCCCTTGCTCGGATTATTCGTGAAAGATTATAACATATATAAAATAATAAGTTGACATTTTTCTTGAAAGCAAGTAAAATCTTTTGGCAAGTTCAAATTGCACGTCAATAGACAAATGGAGAAGTCGCCTAGCCTGGTCGAGGGCGCACGACTGGAAATCGTGTAAACCGCAAAACGGTTTCGAGAGTTCGAATCTCTCCTTCTCCGCCATAGTTTATGAAGTTACCCCCGTAAGTCTTTCAAAGGCTTACGGGGGTAATTGATTATCCGAAGCATTCCTTCATAGGTATTATCTCGATACTATCATCCTCGAACGGGTTGATGCCTTCTATGTCGGATACTCTTCCCGTTATGACATATTTGGCAAAGGCGTTATATTTCAGCCTGTAGGATAAATGGCCCTTAGAATAGACTATCGGAAGGGATTCGTCATACAAACGCTCGTATACGATCCTCTCTCTTTGATCTCCTTCACTGAAATCATATACCGAACTTCCATACTGTTCAGGATCATTCAATCCGGCATTTACAGCAACCGTTCCGATGAAATCGCTTAAATAGACCGGCGAATCGTTCAAAGTAATGGAATCTTTGGAAATACCAGGCTCTTTAATGATAAAGATCGGTGAGGAACCGGCGGATTCAGATCCGTCTCTATGAGAGCCGTGGTCGGACATGAATATTATCGTACTGTTATCATATATTCCCATCTCTTGGAATTGAGCGATCAGATTGTACATGATCTGAAAACAGTTTTCCTGCTCAGGTACATAATCACATGGGGCATGAACACCGGACAGATGGTTAAACATAAAGACATTATCATCGATCGTCTCGTATTTCTGGTTGGCAAGATACGCGCTGTTGTTATAGATACTTGTATCGTTGAGCGAATATGAGACATAGAAATGGAATGCATTTCTGTCCAGCGTAAGCGAGACCAGGTTTTTTACAAGATAAGGCATGGAACGATAAAGCGATAATTTCTGGAAATCTTCATAAAACTTATTCAGATCGAAAACTTCGACTTTACGTTCGATCGGCTTATCGTACTTAACAAGATTATCAAATTTGCCGTCTGCAAATTCGAGCATGGAAATCTCAAAGTTGTATGCATTGCACTTGTATCCAGCTTTATGCATGGAATCATAGAAATCGATCGTCCTGTCACTGTTCCAACCGCTGCCGAGCCATTCCTCGAGATCATAGTCGGGATCGTAGTCGCAACCTCCGCAGAACTGGTTAACGGAAGTTACTGTTGAATCGAACATGCTTGCGGTATTCGTATACATTGTAAAGTCTTTCAACTGATCGAACTTATGCTGATCGGTATTGGCCAGATTAACCATGTCCTTATTATCATAAGCATCGAAAACTATGACTATGACATTGTTGTTGGAAGAAACAGTGTACTGTTGCGATGAGTCAAAATAATACTGGACCTTGGAAGTAAATACCGAACTCGGAGCCAGAACGAACATGAGTATCAAAGAAACCACATGATAGCTGAATATGATGACAGAAACAGCGTTGCCCGTTTTTTCAAACTTGTCTTTCAGTAACTTAGGAGCCAGGAATACGGCAACGAATATCACGATCCAGACCAATGTATTGATCATAAGGACAGGAACGTCCCATACCATCAGCTTATTTGTAAGGCCGAGGTAAGGGAGGTGTTTATTCAAGAACATATATTGGACAAAAGAACCTATCACGATCGCCAACAACGCTTTGTAAAGTATCGGATATCTTTTATCCTTCACTCTTACGAGAACAAGTGTCATAACAACTGCAAGACTTAAGAAGAAAAGAACATAGTAGAAGATGAAATTGACACAGGTAAATTCAAAGTTCTCGATATTGGCAATATAAGAATCCAACGGAAGATAGATGACGGTAATAAACGTAAGAGCAGCGATGACCGCTCCCATACCGAATAATCTCTTTTTGAATTTACCGTAAAGAGAAAATGAAAGGACAAGACCGATCCAATATGCAAGGATAAGATCCGCTGCCATTGCACAAATGAATATTGCTGTCTGAAGTGGTCCGAAGACTTTGTTAACGAATAAAGTAACAGGATCTTTGATACCGGTTATGTAAAAGAAGAAAATGAATAAAAGCGGAACTGAAAGTATCAAAGCTGTGATCTTATGTTCTTTCTTGATCTCTTTATTAAAGACTTCAGCCGGAAAGTTCGTGATCAAAGCCAATACTGCGATCATCAACGGAAAGATCATTCGGTGAGCACAATAATCAAAATAAAGGAGATTTTGTGTTGTCAGGAAGAAGATCAGGATATAAAAACAGAGCTTTGCCAATAGAGGTTTTTTCTTAAATTTTGAAAACAACAGATCCATAAGTACCTTCTGAAATTCATATTTATTCGATTTTAATAAAACTATATATTATCAACGATAAAATCTCCATATCTTTTCTGCGGCTGACACACTGCCTGATAATAAACAAAATGAATAATTACCGCAATTTCATATGCCGAATACGATATAATCCAAGCATCATTTTAGGAGAGGAAAAGCCTATGAAAAAAAGACTATTGATCGGTGCATCATTGACTGCAGTATCGATCTTACTGTGTTCCTGCAGCGACACCAAGGAAACATCCGCAACTACGGCTGAGATACCCAAGGAAGAGACTATTGCCGCTTCGGAGGAGATCAGCGAAAGCGAGACCGAAGAAACTGAAGATACGGAAGAAACAGAGGCTTCTGAGGAGACGGTTGCCAAGGACCCTGAGATGTATAGAGCATACTATGATTTTGTTTCGGATCCGGGTTCATATGAGTGGGACGGAACGACTATCTATTTTGACGATTATAACTGGGACAGTTTTATCCTGGAAGATATCGACGGTGACGGTTCCGAGGAACTGATCGCAACCAATCTGGATCCCGACAGATTCGAATCATCGATGCAGTATTATCTTGTAGTCGGCTATTATGACGGCAGTCTCAGGATAAGCGAGCTTCGTGACGGAGTAGCTTCTGCGGGCGGGTACAGAGGAACGGTCTCGTATCTTCCGGGTGAGGGAGTGATCTACGATGACTGGATATCTGCGCCTTACGGCAATCCGGGATTTACGTACTATAAGCTGGAGAACGGCGAAGTCTTAAATGAAGGCGGCGGCTACCTTGAACCGGATCAGGATTACGAATATCCCGAGAGCTTTGAGAACGGCACCTGGACATGGGGCGCCCTGGTCGTTACCGAAGAGGAATTTAACGACTACGTAAATGAGATCACAAAAGATGATTCGGGGATCCCGTTAAGCAGTATCGGATATATTAGTCAGGCGCAGATGCTTGACGAACTTCAGAAGAAGATCGGCTGATATCTTATTTGATCCTCTGTACCTTGACGGTGCGGAGGATCTTTTTGCAGATCGGATATTTCTTTGACAGAATGACAGAGTAGTCCTTAATATATAAAAAATCAGATGTGAAAGAGTGGAATGACCATGGACAAACAGACTAATGATATTGCGGCGCTGGTTTCTGAGAGAGAAAAGATCATAGTAAGAACGAGCATTATCGGTATCGTGACCAATGTGCTCCTTGTAATATTCAAGGCCTTTGTCGGGGTGGTATCTCACTCTATAGCGGTAATACTCGATGCGGTAAATAACCTTACGGATGCGCTGTCGTCTGTAGTTACGATCATCGGAGCCAAGCTCGGCGCGAAAAAGCCTGACAGAAAACATCCTCTCGGATACGGAAGGATCGAGTACTTAAGTTCAATGATCGTGGCGGCACTCGTTATCTACGCAGGTATCACATCGCTTGTCGAATCCGTGAAAAAGATAATCTCACCGGAGGCAGCCGATTACTCGATCGTCTCGATAGTGATCATCTCGGTCGCGATCGTTGTTAAGCTCATCCTCGGTCTGTATGTCAGGAAGAAAGGCAAGGACGTTAATTCGGGAGCGCTTTCCGCTTCGGGATCCGATGCTCTGTTTGATGCGATCATATCCGCATCAGTTCTTGCTTCCGCGATCATCTATCTTATCTGGGGTGTATCACTTGAAGCATACGTGGGCGTTTTGATCTCAGGCTTCATCATCAAGGCCGGTGTCGAGATGATGATCGAGACGCTGAACGATATCATCGGTAAACGTGAGGATGCCGAGACCATAAGCGAACTTAAAAAGATCATCTGTGAGGAAGAAGCAGTACTCGGTGCATATGATGTCACGCTCTTTAATTACGGACCGAACAAGAATTACGGCTCTGTCCATGTGGAACTTCCCGATACTTTGACGGTCGATGATGTTGACAGGATAACCAGAAAGATACAGCTTAATGTCTATAACAAGACCGGCATTATCCTTACGGGCGTAGGAGTTTATTCTTTCAATACTTCTGACGACGAATCCGCTCAGATGAGGAATGCCATACAAAAGACCGTCATGTCACATGAGTGGGCTTTGCAGATGCACGGTTTTTATGCGGATATGGAAAAGAAGACCATCAGATTCGACGTCGTCTTGAGTTTTGACATTGAGCAAAAGACTGCCATAGAAGAGCTGTACCGCGAAGTAAAGCCTCTTTATCCTGATTATTTTATCCTTATCGTTCCTGATGTGGATGTGGCCGATCTTAAGTAAGTTCATTGGCCGGCGTTTTTTCGAAAAGGATGAAAAATGAAATGGTTTGAATAAAGGATTAACTTTAGGTTATGACGGTTTCTGATACTCCAAAAACACACCCGAATATGCTAAAATCTTATCAAATGTTTTAGAGAAATCGGAGGGGTGGGGTAATAATGGATTTAAAGAATTTCGTTAATATGATCGATCCGATGACATGTATCATCTCGGTAGAGACTAACGAAGACGGATCCTATGGAGATATAAGGATAGTTACCGGAAACGATGCATATATCGCTTCCATAGAAAATGTTGATGATTCTGCCCCTAAGCTCATGATGGACAAGTTCATTCCGAACAGTCTCTATCAGAACTATTTCCCGAAGGATCTCAACTTCGAGGATTTCTGCTACAGAGCGGCTGTACTTAAGAAACCGATGCACACATATGTACATCCTGACAGATACGATTTCTGGTTCAACCTTTTCATGATCCCGCTCGGCAGTGAAGGGAATATCCACTATTGCACATATACCCAGATCATTACTCAGAAGGCTGATGTTGAGGAGATGACAAATATCTCCAACGATACTGCTACCAGGGTCCTGAATACCTGTATCAAGCTCAGAGGAGCCAGGGATTTCCATGCGGTAATGGGGGAAGTCATCGAAGACTTAAGAGAGATGTGCGGAGCTTCGTACTGTGCGATCCTTCTTACCGACGATATACAGTGCAAGTGTGAAATCTTAGGCGAGGCATGGAGCGAAGATTCCCAGCTCGGCAGTATGCTCGAGTTTATCGATGACAGTTTCTATCAGCTCACGACAACATGGCCTGACACCATCGGAGGCAGTAACTGCCTGATCGCCAAGAATCCTACGGATATGCTCTTCATCAAGGATAAGAATCCGCAGTGGTACGAATCTCTCATTGACAAGAAAGTCGAGAGCATCGTTTTATTCCCGCTCAAGCAGAATGATGAGCTCTTGGGTTATATCTGGACAACGAATTTCCATAACGAGGATGTCGTAAAGATCAAGGAGACATTGGAACTTACGACTTTCTTCCTCGCATCCGAGATAGCTAACTATAAGCTCCTCGTTAAGCTCAAGATCTTAAGTACGATCGACATGCTCACCGGTGTCTATAACCGTAACGAGATGAATAACAGGATCGATGCATTGAGATCAACGGATAAGTCGGAGCTTGATAATTTCGGTATCGTTTTCGCAGATCTTAACGGACTTAAGCGAATGAATGATAACGAGGGCCACGGCGCAGGAGACCTGCTCCTTAAGAACGGTGCGATAGTACTTCAGAATTCATTTGTGGGTGACGATGTCTACAGAGCAGGCGGTGACGAGTTCATGGTATTTGTTGAGAATACTTCCGAAGAGGAACTTGCCGCTAAGTGTAAGCTCGTTAAGGAGAATTCCGAGAAGTTCCCGAATGTTTCCTTTGCTATCGGTTACTGCTTTGCAAAAGATTCCACGAATATCGTCGAGACCTTGAAGACGGCGGATGAGCGCATGTACATCGATAAGGAAGAGTACTATTCCAAGCATCCCGAGTTTAAGAGATAAGGCGTCATACACGTGAAGAAGACTTTAACGGGAACGGGCAACGTGAGTTGTCCGTTCTTTCATTTTGGCAGATGAAGATATATCAGCTATAATCTCAGTTATGAAAACGATAAAAGTTGTTGCAGCGATAATCAGGGACAATGGAAGGATCTTCGCGACCCAGAGAGGTTACGGAGACCAGAAGGACGGCTGGGAGTTCCCGGGCGGCAAGGTGGAGCCGGGGGAGACTTCAAAGCAGGCTCTGGTCCGTGAGATCAGGGAGGAACTTACCGCCGATATCGAGGTTGAGGACCTGCTCATGACCGTTGAACATGACTACGAGAACTTCCACCTTTCCATGGACTGTTTTGGGGCTCACCTTAAGAAGGGAAGCAATATAAGGCTACTCGAACATGAAGCAGCCAGGTGGCTCGGTCCCGATGAACTTGATTCCGTGGACTGGCTTCCTGCAGACATAAAAGTCGTGGAGAAGATAAGGTCGTCGGATAGTGAACGTCTCATATGAAACGTACCCTTTGACACGCTGTGATATAATTACCTATCATGGTAATATGTTTTCGAGAGAAAGCAGGAGGAGCGGTTATGGGACAAGTATCGGATCCGGAGATAAATGAATTGGTAGACCTGATCCTTGACGATTACGAGGATGACAGGACCATTAATAAGATCGATATCCACAATCAGCCGGACAAGCAGGCTGTTACGGATGTTATCGATAAGCTCATGAAGATACTATTCCCGGGTTACTACAGTGACAAGGTCTATAAGATCTACAGTCTCAAGAACAACATGTCCGCTGCGATCGAAGACGTTGTATTTCATCTGAAAAAGCAGATCTCCATAGTCCTTAAGTACACGGACAAGAACGAAGAAGGCCCTTCCGACGAACTTGACGAGAAGGCCAAGGAGATCACGCTCGAATTCATGCGCAAGATCCCCGAGATCAGAGCCGTCCTCGAGACTGATATCGACGCGGCCTTCGAGGGAGACCCGGCAGCGTACAGCAAGGACGAGATCATCCTTTCTTATCCGGGATTTTATGCCATAGCAGTCAATCGTATCGCTCATGAACTCTTTCTTCTCGGGGTGCCGATCATTCCGCGTATGATGACGGAGCACGCACACAGCATCACGGGAATCGACATCCACCCTGGTGCAACCATCGGAAGGTACTTTTTTATCGACCACGGTACGGGTATCGTTATCGGTGAGACCACGACTATCGGCGAGCACGTTAAGATCTACCAGGGCGTTACTCTCGGCGGCCTTTCCACGCGAGGCGGCCAGAAGCTCCACGGCAAGAAACGTCACCCTACCATCGGAAATAACGTTACGATCTATTCCGGTGCATCGATCCTCGGAGGCGAGACAGTCATCGGTGATGACGTTGTGGTCGGCGGTAATACGTTTATCGTTAATTCAGTCGAGAAGGGTACCAGGGTCAGCGCCCGCAAGCAGGAGCTCAAGTTCAAGAGCAACAGCACCAGATCCAAGGAGAAATAACAGTCCTATCTTGTAATTTTGTTACTCGATATATTTCCCGGATAAAAGTATAATCTCTCCAGTTATTCAGTTGAGGAGATGAATTTTGTGGTTCAGAAAAAGTCAGGTTTTTTCCATGCATCGGTCTTACAGGTCGCAGTACTGTTCGTGACCCTGATAGTCGTAGTATTGATCGGCATCGGTCTTGACGATCAGTTCGGTAATGTCATAGATGACAGGTTCGTTCAGGCAGCGAAGGTCCAGGGAACAGTCAACTTCATAAAGCACGGCGTTGCCTGGATGTTCGGACTTTCCTTACTCTCGGCTTCCATCACTTTTTCGATAACACAGGAAGAAAAACACCTCGGACGCAAACTCCTTTATGTGATCCTGCTCGTCATCGGACTTACGATCTTCGGAATGGACGCCGGAAAAGCGATCTCGATCGCGGGCAAGGAGCCGACCGTATCCAAGCAGAAGGTCGTGTCGACTGAACTCAGTTCCATCTTCATATCAGGCAGAAGAACAGGATTCGGTAGAAGGCGTGATTCCGTCAAGTACAAGCTGACATTCGAGAACGGGGCGAAGTTCCAGGTCAGGACCCAGGGTCTTATGAATGATCCGCTCGGTTGGGATTATTACGTCATCCAGTGCGGAGATACCGTAGTTCAGATATGCGATACCAAATACTACAAGCTTAAAGCATGATCTCATATCCCGTCTTATCCGGCGGGATTTTTTCTGCTCGAAAAAGTTATCCGACGAATTTTCTATTTACCTATTGACACGGTAGGTAAGTGGTAGTATAGTCAACACCATAAAGAAACGAAAGGAGACGCGAAGATGACTTACGGTTACACAAGAACGGATACTATGATGTGTTGTCGAATGTTTAACTCCCGGGCAGTAAAGATGGCTCGTGCGCAGGAAACATCAGCCTCGCGTCTCGTAACCCAAAGATGTTAAAGCAGTAAGACATCATTTGTGCCATTTGCCCGGGAGCTAAATCAAAAGCCCCGGCTTTTTTTCGGGAAAAATAATTCGTGCGGCAAGAAGTGCCGCGACAAAGGAGTAACACAGATGATCGGATTTGAATACTATAACCCTGCAAAGATCGTTTTCGGTGAGGGTAGTGAGAACAGCTTAGTAAGCCTTCTTAAAGATCAAAAAGTAAAGTCTTTGCTGCTTGTCTACAGCGGAGCATTTGTTAATGAACTAGGAATATATGATGTGATCACAAAAGCGGTCGAGGAGCTTGGGATCAAGTTCAGCGAGAGCGATAAGGTTGTACCGAATCCGAGCATCGAACTCGTAAGGGAACTTGTCGAGCAGGGCAAGAAGGACGAAGTGGATTTCGTACTTGCAGTCGGAGGCGGAAGTTCGATCGACACGGCTAAGGCAGTAGCGATCGGTATCCCGTATGACGGAGATGTCTGGGACTTCTTCTCCAAGGGCGTATCGCCTGAGACGGTCCTCAGCATCGGAGTTATCGCAACAACGGCATCCAGCGGATCGGAGACATCCAATTGCGCGATCCTTTCAAGCGGTGAGTGGAAGCTCGGTTTTGAAGATGACAGGATCATTCCGAAGTTCGCGATCATGAATCCCAGATACACGATCAACCTTCCGCCTTATCAGACATTCGTAGGTATCGCTGACGTACTGTCACATCTTCTCGAGAGATACTTCTCAGACGAGAAGAATTCGGATACGACGGACTACCTCATCGAAGGCGCGATCAAGGCCCTTACGATAAATGCGAGAAGGCTCCTCGAAGATCCTAAGGATATAAATGCAAGAGCAGAGATCCAGTGGCTCGCGAGCGTGGCTCACAACAACTTCCTCGATGCGGGAAGAAGAGCGGACTGGGGCTCGCATAGGATCGAGCACGAGCTTTCGGCGCAATATAACATCACCCACGGTGAGGGAATGGCGATCGTTTTTGTCGCATGGACGAAGTACATCGCCAAGATCAAACCATGGAGACTCGCACTTTTGGCGAGCAGAGTATACGGAGCAGATCCGTATGACCTGAGTGAAGAGCAAAGAGCACTTTTCCTTTCCGAGGAGCTGGAAGGATTTTTCAGGAAACTCGGCGTCAAGACAAAGCTTTCCGAGCTGAGCATCGACGATAAGGACTTCAAGGTCATGGCAGATCGAGCTACCAAGAACGGTAAAGTTGGTCATTACGTACCGATAGATTCGCAGGACATACAGGAAATCTTAAGATTAGCACTTTAAAGATCAATACAGTTAAAAAAGGAGACTACAAAAATGGCAAGGATCAAATTATTGGAACAGAACGAAGTAACAGGCGCAGAGAAGGAGCGCTATGATGAGCTCGCAGGCAGAAATGCCGTAACTAACATGAAGAGAGGCCTTTTGAACGACGCAGCAACATACGATGCATTCATGGCATGGTACACATCATGGAACCGTCTCGTAGAAGTTATCGGCGAGAAGGATGCGGTATTGTATGCACACGCTATCTCTACAACCAACTCATGCCAGCTCTGCTCGCTCTTCTTCATCAGCGACGTTAAGGGTCTGGGTCTTGACCCGCACAACCTTCAGTATGACAAGAAGGAGCAGGTCCTCGCAGATCTTGCACAGTCCATCGTTAAGGATCCTACAAACGTATCCGACGAGATCTTCGTAAGACTTCGCGAGTTCTTCAACGACAGAGAGATAGTAGTTATCGTCGGCTTCGCAGGCCAGATGATCGCAACCAACAACTTCAACTCTGTTCTTCAGATCAACGTTGACCAGAGACTTTTGCCTATCATCAACGAGTTCAAGCCTGCAACTTGGAGAAAAGACATTAAATGATCATCTGATACTATAAAGATGCCGTCTCACGATTCGTGTGAGGCGGCATTTTTCATTTTTCATCGATCCTGCTTCGGAAGCTTCCTGAAGTAGTTCAAGACGAACAGGAAAGTAGGGATTATCGACAGCACGAAAGCAAGCGGCTGCGCCTCCTGTATGCCCTTCATCTTCCTGAAGTATGCCAGTAGCACGAGAGCCGGAATGAATATTATTCCGCTTCGAAGTGCTGAGATCATAGTCGCGCCGAACTTCTTTCCCGTGCTTTGGAAGAGCATCTCGGTCGCCATGCAAAACGGCATCGCGATACCGCACAGGCACTGAAGCTTCAGTGCTCTTTCTCCGAATGCAACAACACTCAGGTCATTTCTGAAAAAGAAGATGATCCTTCCCGTATTGAAATATACGATGACCGCGAGGATCGCGAGAACCCCCGTAGCAAGGACGACCGTGAACCTGTACGCCCTTTTTACTCTGCTGTATTTGCCCGCACCGTAATTAAATCCGCTTACCGGCTGGAATCCCTGACCGATACCGAGTGCGATGGCAAAGATGAAGAAATATACTCTCGATACGATGCTCATTGCCGCAACAGCCGCGTCTCCGTACGAGCCCGACAGCTTATTAAGAAGGATCGTCGCAACGCTGTTAAGGCCCTGCCTTAAAAGGCTCGGGAAACCCGTAGCACAGATGTCCCACAGATGCGGGAGCGACAGGTCGATATTCTTGACCGAGAGCTTGCATGAAGTCCTGTTAGTAATGAACGGTATGAGAAGGATCACAAAACTTACGACCTGCGAGATCGCCGTCGACAGTCCCGCGCCCCTGATGCCCATATCGAACACGAACATGAAAAGCGCGTCGCCGCCGATATTCAGTATCGAACCCGCAAGAAGTCCGATCATTCCGAAAACAGCTTTTCCCTCATACCTCAGGATATTATTCAGCGTAAAAGTCGCGACGACCATCGGCGCCGTCAACAGGATAAAGAAGATGTATTCTTGCGCATAAGGCGCGATCGTCTCGGTACTTCCGAGGAAATAGACCAGCGGATCCAGAAATATAAAGCATACGATCGACATGATAAGACCGAACGAGAACGACAGCAAAAGGCCCGTAGAGGCCGTTTTCGATGCGCCCTCGACATTGCCTTTTCCGAGCTTTCTGGAAAGTATGCTTCCCGAGCCCTGGCCGAACAGGAATCCGCCCGCCTGTATGATCGTCATGAATCCGAAAACGATCCCGACAGCACCGCTCGCGCTGTTACCGAGCATGCTCACAAAAGCCGTATCCACCATATTGTAGATATTCGTTATCAGCATGCTGATGATAGTCGGGATGCAGTAAAACAGTATCAGCAGCTCGACCGGCTTCGTAGTCATCTTCTTAAATTGTTCATCTTTTCTGTCCATGCCCAAGATTATATTCCCTTTTCTCGAAAACACCAAACAACGGCACTTGACCATTTCCCCAAATTCCTATATCATCATCTCATAGTACGAACAAGGAGGAACACCAATGAGGAAGACGATCTGCTGAAGTTAATACTTGTGCGGGAAGTCTTTTTAGTGTGTTCATTTTTATATATAAGAACTTTCTGCCGCGGCATCAACCGCGGTTTTTGATTTTCCGCTACAATTTCAAGGAGGAAAATCCATGACACAGATAAATATCAAGAACCTGACCTTCGGTTATGACGGTTCATCCTACAAGCTTTTCGATAACATCACCATGACCCTCGACTCCGACTGGAAGCTCGCCCTCGCAGGCCGCAACGGCCGTGGCAAGACGACTTTCCTTCGCCTTTTGCGAGGCGAACTCCCATACGAAGGCACCATCACCGGCGTCCCTTCTGCGTCTTTATTTCCAAACGACGGCGACACCCTTGCACCTGACTGGCGCGTCCGAAAGGAACTTAATCTCATGCAGGCCGACCCCGACATCATGTACCGTCCCTTCGACACCTTATCAGGCGGCGAGCGCACCAAGCTTATGCTTGCAAGGCTCTTCTCCGAAGACGGCATCTACCCGATGATCGACGAGCCTACAAATCACCTCGACCGCGTCGGCCGCGAAGCCGTTGCCAAATACCTGGCTTCCAAGGACGGTTTTATCCTGATCTCTCACGACAGGAACTTCCTCGATCTTTGTACCGACCATACGCTCATGATCACAAAGACGGGCTTCGAACTTACTTCCACCGTTTTTTCCACCTGGTGGGAAAACAACGAGACCCGCATGGAGAGCGAGCGTGCCAAGAACGACCAGCTTAAAAAAGAGATGAGCGCCATCGATGAAGCCATGAAAAAGAACGCCCGCTGGTCATCCAAGGCCGAGTCCTACAAAAACAGGGGCAAGGCTCCCGGCAAAGTCGCCGAGGATCACTTCCGCCGTGCCTATGAAGCCGAGAAAGCCCGTAAGCTCATGTCGGCTGCCAAGAACCTCGAGCGCCGTAACGAGCGCAAACTCGAAGAAAAGCAAAGCCTTCTTAAAGATCTCGAGCGTTCCGAGAAACTCAAGATCACAGGCACCGAGCATCACAGCAAGACCCCCATAATCTTCAAGGATCTGACGCTGATGCGTGGCAGCAACGTTGTCATCTCAGGCTTCGATCTTGAAGCCTGCAGAGGCGAGAAGATCTCCTTCCAGGGTCCTAACGGCTGCGGCAAGAGCACTCTTCTTAAGTTCATCCTGGGTCAGGGTGTCGAAGAGGGAGTAGACTTCTTTGGCGACATCTACTTTGCCCAGGGTCTTAAGATCTCATACGTAAGTCAGGAGACCTCCTGGCTTTCGGGAACCCTCCTGGATATAGCGATGCTCCGTGGTGCAGATAAGACACAGTTTTCGACAATACTCATAAAGATGGGCTTTGATCCGGAGATGCTCAAAAGAGATGCCTCGACACTCTCCCTCGGACAGAAAAAGTGCGTCATGATAGCGCTAAGCCTATGCGAGCAGGCAGACCTTTATATCTGGGATGAGCCTTTGAACTACATCGACATCTATATGCGCAAAGAGATCGAAAGGCTCGTAAGGGACAGTGATATTACCCTGCTTTTTGTCGAGCACGACAAAGCCTTCTGCGAAGCAGTCGCCGACAGGGAAATAGTGTTATAATCCAAAGAAAACGGAGGTGCTTATGGACAGCAACATCAGCAAAAGGAACGAGCTTTTGGCAGCCAAGGTCATAGAAGGTCTTAAGTCTCGTAATATGGAAGGCTTCTACGCCCGCTCCAAGGAAGAGGCTTTGGATCTTGCATTATCTTTGATACCTGAAGGAAGTTCCGTATCAATGGGCGGCTCCATGAGCGTTCACGCCATCGGTCTTTCCGCTAAGCTCAAGGAAGGCAATTACGATTTTATAGACCGCGATGCCTACGAAGACAAGCGCCAGGCCATGCTTCTTGCATACGACGCTGATTTCTTCCTCTCAAGTGCTAACGCGATCACAAACGACGGCGTTCTCGTAAACATCGACGGAAACTCCAACAGAGTATCCGCGATCGCTCAGGGTCCTAAGCATGTTCTTTTCATCGTCGGCATGAATAAAGTCTGCGATGATGTCGACGGTGCCATGAAGCGCGCCCGTAACGTCGCTGCTCCGATCAACGCTCAGCGCTTCGGCCTGGATACCCCTTGCTCCAAGAAGGGTGCCTGCTTTAATTGCAAGTCTCCGGATACGATCTGCTGCCAGTTCCTGATCACCCGCTTTTCCAGACATGCAGGAAGGATAAAAGTAATCCTCGTAAACGACGATCTCGGATATTGATACGTTGAATCTCATAGCCCTGTCGGTTCAAGCCGGCAGGGTTATTTTTTGGTATGACGGGCATGTCCCGAACCTCGGGTGAAAGTCCTGAGGGGCGTAGTTGCCGACGAACCTTAAAGCGACTTGCAAGG
>CAMVBS010000011.1 GCA_947165785.1 uncultured Clostridia bacterium
GTATGGACCATATCCCCCGCTTCACTTACGATCAGAAGATCGTAAGGCGCCTGCGAGCACACGTAACCAGCTTCACGGTCTTCTTTGACATTACCGTAAAACAGCCTTAAGACATCGCCAAGACCGTAAAATCCATTATGACCTTTCACCAGGACTTTTATCATTTGCTGATCTCCGGGAGCACATAATCATAGAAGAACTCGACGTAGATATTGCTGTCGACGACATAAGTCTCAGTTCCTTCCTCTTCGCCGTTTGCCTTAAGATAGCTGTCATTCGACTTCTCGGATACTTCATGGATGGTCTCAGCAACCTTGCCTACATCCTTCGCATCCCAGTACGCATTTCCGGCGCGGATGTCCCTTATGACCATCTGCATATCAGCACCGTTAAAGGCATCGAAATTATCCAGAAGTCCGCAGATGCTCATAAAGATCTCGAAATACCCCGCATATCTGAAATCCGGACGATCCGACATTGTGCATGCGATCGCCGCAATAAAGTTCGCGTCGCCCTCCTTGGCGTAACCTCTGGCATGAACGAGCTCATGACAAATGGTAAGCGGGAAATCGTAAGTAGCCGTATAGTCAACATTGATGTTGGACTCGCCGATGAACGGATCATAGACGCCGACGATATGAGTGTAGCTCCAGTATTTACTGAGCATGACAGGCTTAGCCCTCACGAATGTCTCCGACAATCCGAGATCGAACCTTTTCTCCACGCTGCTCACAAGTTCGTTGGCATGGAAAACGGCCTCCGGAAAACTCGACTTCATATGTGAGACCCCGTTACAATCCTCGCCAAGCTGTTGTCTTGCCATGATCATGCCCGTATAAGCCCAGGCCTGAACCTGATAAAGTTCCTCGACCTTGCGTTCCTGAGTCTTAAGCCCAAGCCTTCGATCCGCAGTATCTCTCTTATAGTTCAAGCCGTGCATCAGCATGAACGAATAAGTCGCATAGAAAGCGATGGCAAGGCAAAAACAGAATACCTTGTAGATATACTTAAGAAATCTCTTCCGCTTTATGCTCTTTACAAGATAAACGAAGAACATGACGATCAGGCACAAGACCAGGATACTTCCTATGACAACGCCCATTTCCGTTATCGAAAACATGAAGACATCACTAAACCAGTTACCCATATAAGCAACCTTAGGGAATATCTTCTCAGAATAGGTGTTTGCCACATGTCTCGTATAAAGCGGAGTCCTCGGCAAGATGATGATACCTGCTATCATGAGTATCACCACCAACGGGAAAAGTATCTTAAGGATTACGGATAAGATCTTGTGTCTTTCCTCAAACGGTCTTTTATATCCCCTCAGCATACTTTCCTCACGATAAATACAACAGCATAGGTAATTGCGAGTACTATCGGCTGATGTACGATATAGATGATGAGGGAATGTCTTCCCAAAAATTCAAAAGGCTTGCTAAACTTCCTAAACCCCGAAGGAGCATTAGGAAACAATGTACTCTTGCCTGCATAGCAATGTCTTCCGACAACGGTACCGATCAAAAACACACCGACCCAAGGGAAGAATGGCATATAATCGCCCATGAACATACAGTTGGTTCCGGTGATACCGAGAGGGATCAAAAGTCTAGTTGTAACCTGTGAATCATATCTTGTGATCTGGTGACCAACCTGAGTCGACCAAAGTCCGAAGAGCGCGAGAAAAACACTCATAACCTTCGGATCTATCTTCGCCTTGTTCTCGATAAATCTTATAAGAGCATAAAGGAGCATGCTGCATGCGAGAACATGAAGGACATTAAAGATAATTAGGCAGTCGATGTTCATATAGTTCGTGGCAATGTAAGTTGCAAATGTAACGAACAAGGCAACACCCAAAAGCTTAACCGCTCTCTTAACTATATTTCTCGAGAAATTACAGCACACGCCTGATATTCCGACAAAGATACAAAGGAACATCGGCTCGATGAATACCCAGAACCATGTGGAATCCAGATAACTGAATGCATTAAACCTGAAGATATATCTGATGTCATATGAGAAGTGCATCAATATCATCAAAAACAGTGCCGCACCTCTTAAAAAATCCAATTCAAAAGCTCTTTCGCGCTTAACGGAAGCCTTTTCCTCCATCATTACTCCTCCCCGACGATGCAGCTTCCTACCGCAGTTGCAAAAACTGCATCCTCAGGAACTATGAAATTCACTCTGTAAAGATTACTGAATGCTCTGGACATATCCATGCACTGGCTCATTGAAGTAAGTTGCCCCGTCAAAACGATATCATTAAGGCCTGCATTTCTCGCAGCAAGAACGGACATTGTTCCGATCGACTGATAAACAAGGTTCATTATACCTACGATCTTATCTTCCTTCGAAAGATCATCATTGTTCTTACCGAAATTAGAAGCAGTCGTATCCATTGGAAGACCCGGGATCTCTGACTTCGAGATATCACCGACTGTAAGATCTACCTTATTGATATCTCCGTTTAATGCCATTTCTGACAATTTCTGAGCATCATCAACATGAATTACGGAATTCGAAAGTCCGACGAGCGTACCGCCGCCTACTCCTGATCCGATAATATGTCTTACTCTGTCATATGAAGCATCAAGATAAGCCGTACCTGTTCCCATTGAAACAACAACTGCCTTATCAAGTCCCGAGAGATAAAGACCTCCCAAGCCCGTCGCCATAAACTCAGTAACTACTCTGGTATCTATTCCCAAGAGCGATCCGTTCGAAAATGATGCACCTACACCGGTAATGTTCACTCTCGATACATCGCTTACTTTAAGATTATTCTCATCGATTAGTCTGCCCAAAGCTCCGAAAGCCGAGGTGACCGGATCATTTGCCTTAACGATACACTTGGCAACGATCTTGTTATCCTTCATTCCAACTATCTTGGTTGTACTGCCGCCAACATCAAGACCAACAACAATACTCATGATTATCTCCAAACATAAAAATATTGCCCCGCTCCTGCGAGGCAATATCAGTATATCATATTATTTCGGATTAATACTCGTTGAACTTAAAAGTAGATGACGAGCTTACTGCTGTATATGACTTAGCATGTGGTACATATACAGAACCGTTGTATACGTAATTATATTTATTCAAACCGGAAACTGTTGATGTAGCTTGGTCTGAAAGCTTGATCGTATAATTAACCAGTCCATTTGTATTGACTGAACAGGTGAACTCAAGCTTCCACTTATCCTTACCACCAGGAACAACTTTGTACTGCTCAAGATCAAACAATGGAGTTGTTCCTTTGCAAAGCTTATTATTTCTTACTGAAATAGTAGCTGATCCGGAACCGACATCTTTTGCATTGATAATTGTGTTCTCAAATGCTCTGGCGTTAAGCAGTGCGAAGTCTGCCATATCATCTGCAGCCACAACATTTGTATGGGATTTCATTACAACAAGAATAAGGGAGAAGAATACGCTAGCTGTCAAGACCATAATAGCGATAGCCAACATGATCTCAAGCAATGTCAATCCCTTCTTGGATTTATTGACCTTTACCATACACACAAACCTCCCTTAGCTTACGTAGACATTGCAATGTGTGCAATACCACTTCTTATCGGAAGCATTCTTTGCAAGATACTCACCGGAGTGACAATTTGGACACTTCTTATCAGGAAGAGCATAAGAAATCGCATATCTGTTAGAAGATGTATTTCCAGCACTCTCACCGTAAGAACCACCGGTAATAATTGTATTTGTAGTTGTTGCTTTCCATGTATTTACGCGGATCTTAACAGAACCGCCGATCGTACCTCCTGAGAGTGTAAGATCCTTAGGGCTACTTGTTGCCTGCTTAGGTGTACCTGTTCCTAAAATGACATACTGTACAGCATTAGTAGAATTGGTAGCGCCTGACTTGGCATAAATAGCTGTATTAGCGGAATATGATAAAGTAGACATGAATCCCTGCATTACCATAGTAGAAGCAATGAGCATAATTGCCACAGCTAACAAAACTTCAAGCAACGAAAACGCTTTTTTATTCTTCTTCATACTTGCCTCCAAAATCTATCAGAATCCGTAAGAAACAATCTTGTCGTTCATGGCAGAGTTGCTATTCTTCATATTATCAACTTCGCCCTTAGCCTTAGAAGATGCCTTCTTACTATTGCTCAGGTATGTGCCGGCAGCGATTGCCATAACAGTGGCAAGAATAACGATTATAGCTATTACTACAACCATCTCTAGCAAGGTGAAACCTCTTTTAGAGTTTTTACTTATCCTACGCATAAACTATCTACCTCCATACCTTAGCATTTTAACAGATTTTCTTCTCAAATTCCACTATCTGGTTTTCTTTAAAAAAGGGGGGGAGCAATCTCCCCCCCTTCCATTCACTTAATAGTCGCTACTCGATTATTAATTAGATAACAGCAGAGATCTCGTTACCAACAGACTCTGTAGCATCGTTGTGAGACTTCATCTCAGAAGCAGCTGTCTTGGAGTACTTAACATACTTACCAACGCCGAGGAGCATAACTGCTGCAAGGATAACGATGATAGCAATAACGAGAACCATCTCTACGAGTGTGAAACCCTTCTTGGACTTTGAAATCTTTTTCATAAGAAATTCCTCCTAAAAAATTGTTTTATTGAGTTTGTAACTTGATTATAACACGGTATTTTCAAATTGCAATAGGAATTTTGAACTTTTTTCACATTTTTTTCGCAATTCCTTGAAATTATGAACACCTGCCCTCCTTGTTACGCCTTGATTATACACCGCAAAGCCCTGATATGCAAGGGTTTGAGGCAATTGTCAACTGATTGTGTATTTTGTTCGTTTTTTCGAAAAAAATCTTCAAAAAAGTCTCGATTTCTTGTTAAACAGCTCTTTGGTCTACATAATCTCTTAGAAATCCGCCTCAATTTTGTACGACGACTTCATAATCCAGTTCACAATTCTGTCACTATTTTCACAGGCTTTTTCAGATACATATTCTTATCCGAAATATACTTTCATCGGAAGTATCTCAACATCATCCGTAAAAGGATCTTTTCCTTTTATCTCTTCAACGCTTTCTTTTACTTCATATTTAGAGAAAGCATTGTATTTGATCATATAAGAAAGGTGTCCTTCAGTATAAATATTAGGAAGCGAAGGATCGTATATCATCTCATACACTACCCTGGTCCTTTCAGAATCCTCGTTAAAGTCATAGATAGACGTTCCGTACTTCTCAGGATCTTCTATCCCGGCATTGACTGCGATAGTTCCCATGAAGTCCTCGAGTGAGATCGGGGCATTCGAAAACCTCATCGATTCATTCTTTGCTCCGGCTTCTTTTATCATGAACAGCGGCGAGGATCCGATGGAAGAATACTGTTCCTCCTCTTTATGGAATCCGTGATCTGCCATAAATATGATGGTGCTGCTGTCATAAACGCCCTGCTCCTTCAATTCATCGATCAGCTTGTACATGATCATGAAGCAGTATTTATTCTCAGTTTCAGTATCACAAGGCTGATGTATTCCCCTGAGATGCGTGTAGTAGAATTTGTTGCCGCTCGTAAACGTATAGTCCATCTTATTAAGATAATCGTAATTCACCTCATCGGCCTTGTCATTATCGTAATACATAATGTAATACCTGAAGGTTTCATCTGAAAACAGCATACTTACCGCATTCTTTATCAGATATGGCATGGAACGATAATATGATACTGCGATAAAGTCCTTATGGAACTTATTAAGATCAAACATATAGTATTCAAGTTCCTGAGGTTTATCATACCTGGAAACATTATCAAACCTGCCATATTGCTTCGAACTGTCAGGCGTCTCAAAGCAATATGAATTACATTCATATCCGGCCTTATGCATTGCATCGTAAAAGCCTACTGTCTCCTCACTGTTCCATCCGAGATCCATATATTCGTCAAGAGACACTTCATTATTGAAATTACAATTACCAAGGAATTGATTAACTGAAGTTGCCGTTGAATCAAACGTACTCGTTGTATTTGTATACATCGTGAAATCCTTAAGTTTCTCGAAAGCCTCAGGATGCTCACTGTTATATTTCTTGGCATATGAATTGTCATAACCGTCGAAAGTGATAACTATGATATTCTTATCACTTGATAATTCATATTGCTTTGTATTATCGAAAAAGTACTGAACCTTAGTGCTATATACCTTGCCCGGTGCCAGACACAATAGCATAACAAGCGATACCACGTGGAAAGCCAACAAAAGGGCACCAACAATATTGATGATCTTGTCAGACTTTTCTTTAAGGATCTTAGACAGAATAAATATACCGGCAATAATGAGGATCCAGATCATCGTGTTAACTACAAGTATCTTAGGGTCATTTACGGTAAGATCTCCCCCTTTATCAAGATAAGGCAGATGCTTATTCATAAACATATACTGCACCACAGATCCGATCATAAGCCCGGTAAGAAATCTGGTCACTATCTTAAACATCTTATCTTTCAGTTTCGAAATTATAAGTGAGAAGATCACTGAGACTGATAAGAACAGAAATACCAGATACAAAATAAACGGTTTGCATGAAAACTCGAAATTATCGATATTTCCTATATATGTATCTATTGGAATATAAAGAGTGATCAAGAAGACGTTTGAAGATACTACTAAAAAAGATGTAACCAGATGCTTCTTTGAGTTCTCATCTTTTCCGGGAATCAGGTAAAGTGCGAGGCCGAAAGACATGATCAGATTCAATATAAAGAATACTGCAAGAAGCAGGATATCGATCGCCGTATGATGCGATCTGAAAAATATGAAGGTCTTTCCAATCCCAATTATGTAGTAATAGATAATAAATAGGATCGGAACAGTAACAATAAGTGCTGTTCTGATATTCTCTTTCTTAAGCTTTTCAACAGCTTTAGCAGGAATCCCACATAATAATGTGGCAATCAATAATATAAGGACAAATAATATTCTGTATGCCACGTAATTAAAATATATCTTTTGCTGTAAACCTAATTGCAATATCAAAATGTAAGACAGGACTCTTGTAATTACCTGATTCTTTGTCAAAAACGCTTGTATCTTGTTGATCATTTTCCCACCGTTTTCCAAGTATATTCGGCTTCGATTATATCATATATATCAACTCTACTTGATCCTTCGCCATTTGGCTGAAATAAAAAAGGGGGCTGCCATAATTGGCACCCCCCCTGTAATCGTTTATGTTAATAACTCTCGGTTATTAGCCCTCTGCTGCATCGCCGCCACCATTATTTGTCGTGCCACCGAAATCAGCATTTTCATCACTAGCGCTATGACCTGTCTGACCAGGAGCCAACTGATCGAAGTCTGCATCGAATCCGTATGGAACTCTGTTCGTTACATCCTCGTAGAGTGAACCATAGTTCTTCATGATCAATGTCATAATAGCGTTGGAGAAGTATGAGCAATATGGTCTATTGCTGAAGTCTTCAACCTTCTTACCAGCAAGCTGATAGAGGTAGAATGTATTCTTATCATTGAAGTTAACAAGAGGTACACCGATCATACCACCTGAACAATCGACACCTGTTCTTCCTGTCCAGTCGATAGATACCTGTGAAGGATCATTAGCCGGAAGAAGTCTGCTGGAGCCGAGATCTGTACCGAATACATCAATCTCTGCTCTGAGCCACATGAAGCCGATCAAAGAATCTTCAACCTGGATCTTGTGGATCTTTACACATGAAGGAAGTGTACCGGCGATCTCCTGTGTACCTGCGATGAACTCATCAAGACCACGGATCTTAATAGAATCATACGTATTGTCACCCAAATGAGAAAGTGCTTCAGTAACAGTCTCTTCATTGAATTCTTCCAATGTGAACCACTCAGGATTCTTGTTATACTCAGGGATGTTGAATCCGTCAGTTGTTGCATACTCAACTGTGATTCTCTTCAATGTGAGTCTCTCAGATGCAACGCTTCCGTCTGGAAGATAGATGTCATCCTGTGGGATGTCTTCAGACTTAATTGTAGAGAGGTATGGAGAACCACTGTTCTCATAAACCTGCATTACATAGTTCTCGATGACTTCTGTATCAACAGTAGCAAGCAAGGAAGCTTCCTGTTTCTTGATATTTGTCTCGATTTCTTCGATAGCCTTCTTTGTATTGGAATTTGATGCTCTCAATTCCTCATAATAATCAAATGTCTGCTTTCTCTGTGCGAGATCAGCCTTAGAACTGTCGATAGCAGTCTGAAGCGGTCTGATTGCTGCTACATATACTATACCGATCAGTAAGAGCAAGATAACGACATAGATCAATACTTTCTCTCTGGTAGATAAATTACCCATTGATTAAGCCTCCTCTTCTGCTGTTTGTTCTGATGCTTGGATCTGGTACTGCAACTCGATGCCTGTATCTGCATTTACAGTTACAGAGAATGCGTCAGCATTAAGAACATCATTAAATGCGTCTTCGCTAATAGCAACGCCATTGATAAGAACAGCTGTAAGAGTATAAGTGTCACCTGCAACTGTTACTGTGGAGATGCCCTCCTTCTTGAATACGGAACCTGCATCTACCATCTCATTGTTATCAACCTTGATGACCTTATTGTCTGTGCTTACACAAACAACAGAAACAGCATACTTAGCAGTGAGGTTACCAATGATCTCGAATTCGTACTTTGCGTTAATGTAACTGAATGCCATTTCCTCAGCTGTAGCATCCTTAGTTACATCATAACGGGATACTGCTCCGTTAGAGTTAACAAAATACTTGTTCTCCTGGAGCATATTAGCGATCTCAGTAGCTGCATAGTAGTTATCAGCTTCACCCTTGATCGTTACTACACCCTTATCGATCTCGATATCTGTAAGGATAACAGTTGATGGGATGTGAGACTTGATCTCATTATAGATCTCAAACTGAACACCGGTTTCCTTGTCAACTGTCTTAACGATATTAGCCATTACATAAGCATACTCGTTGATGTGCTCAGCTTTCTTGGAAAGCTCATCAGCCTCGATCTGCATTGTCTGATACTCTTCTGTCTGGAAGAGATTGTCATAATACTTGACCTCAGTCTTGATAACACCAAGTCTGATGATCTGGAATATACAAAATGCAACAAGTAAGCCTACAACGACAATACCTGCGATGATCATGTAACCCATGATCCTGGCCATCTGCTGTGAAGAAGCCGCAAACTCCGAGAAGAAGTTCATGTCCTTCTTAGCAAATTCTCTTTTACCTAAACTTGCCATTTATTAACCCTCCTCTTTACTCACGGATCAAAGCACCGCAGCAGTTAATGAACTCTGAAATGATGAAGTTCTTAGGACCTGATACTGTGCTAACTGTATTTAATACTTCAACCTGTGTACCAAGCTGACGAGACAATTCCTTGTCTATCTTCTTGTAACCGGAACCGGAACCATAGAGGAAGCATGTGCTGATGCTGTCTACATGGAACTTGGAGATGGAGAACTGAGCTGTACGTGAAACAGCATCTGTCAAACTCTTGAAGTAAGCATTTACAGCACTCTGGAGTGAAGGCTCATCGATAAGGGACTCGTGCCATACATCGATATCCTCTACAGGAACGCTCATGTCTGCATCGCTCTTAGTAATGTTCAAACGACGAGCAAGTGAAGACTGCTTATCTCCGCCACCCTGCATCTTCTTAACAGCCTCAGCTACCTGACGGATATTACCGTGACCGAACTGAAGTCTTCTGGAAAGAACCGGGAAGCCCTTATCCAATACTGTAATAGTTGTTGTCTTGCCGGCAAGTTCGATCAAGAGCAATGTGGAATTGGAAACATTAACATTACCGTTGATCATTCCGCCGTTAAAAAGCTTACGGATCGCATTAGGATTAACATCCAATGCATAAGGTGTAAGATCTGTGTTCTTAAGAAGTTCCTTATAATCGTTTGCAACGTCGATCGGGATAGCTGTTGCTCTAACCTTGAGTTTCTCAGCCTTTGTCTCCTCATCGATTGCCTTACCGTATACGATGTACTCAACGATCATGTCTCTGTTGGAACTCTGACCCAAGATCTCGTACTTAACCATATCCTTGAGCTGATCAGGTCTTACAGAAGGAAGTTCAAGATCTCTTGTGTGCATGAAACCACCCTCGATTGTAAGGATCGTGCTCTTTACGTTAATATCAAGTTTTGCCAAAGCATGCTTGAGAGCCATAACTACGCCGAAAGAATCAGAAATAGCGCCATCATTGATTGTCTCGGAATCAAGTGGGATGATACCTGCTTTCTCAATATTAACTTGCTGTGTCTTTGGATTATAACTGCCTACTACAACCTTGAGGTTGGAGCTACTAGCATCTATAACCAACTGCTGTGCATTTCTGCCAAATAAATCCATTTACTGTTACTCCTTTCGGGTATTTATTAAACTGTAATGAACGAAGCCATCTTAAAGATAGGAAGACCGCAGGCACCAACTACCAAACCAACTACAAGAGCCATGATGATGATCATGACAGGCTCAAGAGCTGATGTAAGCTTTGCTGTAGCAGCATCTGCCTCATCCTCGAAGAAGTCAGCAGCCTTATCCAAAATGGAATCCAAAGTACCTGACTCCTCACCGATGGATACCATCGCGTAGATCATAGGAGGCAATTCTTTGATAGGCCTGATAGCTTTGGAAAGATTCATACCTTTACGGATGTCGATCCTTGCATCGTAAAACCTCTTCTCCAATATCTTGTTGTCCAATGTGGCACTGGTGATCTCAAGTGACTGAAGAACACTGATACCGCTTCGGAGAAGTGTAGCCATCGTTCTTGTGAAACGAGCCGCAGCTGTCATTCTTGTGGATTTACCTACGATTGGCATTCTAAGCATAAGCTTTGCCCATGTTGTAGATCCGGAGTCGGATTTTTTCCACATTTTGAAACCAACTACGATTGCGATTACTACAATTAAGTAAATGTACCAGAAGTGAACAAGGGAACGAGAGAAAGCCATAACTGCTTTTGTCAGTGCCGGGAGTTCACCACCAAGTTCGTTGATCGTCGTTGAGAGATTAGGAACAACGAAGATCATGAGACCGAGTGTAACTGCAATAGTAACGAAAGCAAGGATCTTAGGATAGATCAAAGCAGCGGATACTTTGTTCTTCATCTTTGCTTCTTTCTGGAAGTGGTCAGCAAGTCTTAACATAACTTCGTCAAGCTTACCTGACTCCTCACCTGCCGATACCATGGTAACCATGATACTAGGCAATGCAGCACTCTGCTCTTTAAACGCTTCGGACAATGTCTTACCTGACTGAATAGACTCGTAGATAGCACCTACGACGTTCTTAGCCTTCTTTGTCTCAACCTGCTGATAAAGCATGTCGAGAGCTCGAATGATGGTAATACCTGCCGATAACAAGGATGCAAGCTGTCTGGAAATGATAACCAAGTCCTTGGTCTTAAGTTTAGGACTTGAAATATCCGCATTCAAGAAACTTGCGCCGGAATCAGCTTTAATTGAAGCAATATACTTACCGTCGGCTTTAAGAAGTCTGGATGCATCGTTGACATTATTTGCTTCAACAACACCAGTCGTTACTTTGCCTTTGGCGTCTACTACTTCGTATCTGAATTTAGGCATACAACAATAACCTCCTGATCAAAATCTTATGCGAAGTCCAGATCACCAAACAATGGTGAAGCACCGGCAATAGAATTCGAACCACCGGCATTGGACAAATATCTCTTCAGATCATCAGGATATCTACATCTGTTGAATGCTGTCTCACGAGAGATAACACCACGCTTAGCAAGTTCAGCAAGATAGAAGTCCAAAGGACACATTCCGTCTTTAAGACTTGTAGCGATGGAACTGTCGATCTGATATGTTTTACCCTCACGGATGAGGTTACGGATAGCATCATTAGCGATCATGATCTCAAATGCAGCAACACGGCCGCCGCCGATCCTCTGAACGAGTGTCTGAGAGATAACGGCAATAAGGTTACCACCAAGCTGTACTCTAACCTGATCCTGCTGATGAGGAGGGAATACGTCGATGATACGGTTAACTGTATCAGCAGCGCCTGATGTATGGAGTGTTGACATAACCAAGTGACCTGTCTCAGATGCAGTAATAGCAGTACTGATAGTATCAAGGTCACGCATCTCACCTACGAGGATAACATCCGGATCCTCACGGAGAGCTGCTCTAAGAGCATTAGCAAATGAGAGTGTATCTTCGTGAACTTCTCTCTGGTTGATCATAGCCTCACCGTGCATGTGCAAATACTCGATAGGCTCCTCCAATGTGAGGATGTGACACTTTCTGCAAGTATTGATGTGACCGATCATTGCAGCGAGTGTTGTTGACTTACCGGAACCCGTAGGTCCTGTAACGAGGATAAGTCCACGTGGCTTCAAAGCCAATTCTTTGAACAGATTAGGAAGACCCAACTTCTCGCAAGTAGGGATCTCATTAGTAATAGTTCTTGCAGCAAGGGCATAAGAACCTCTCTGCTTAAAGATATTACATCTGAATCTGCTGTAGTCCTTAACTACATATGAGAAGTCGATCTCACCACGCTCGTTAAGGTACTGTTGTCTTGATTTATCGATCATTGACTTACAAAGATACTCAGTATCAGCCTGTGTCAAAATCTGATTGCTCATAGGAATAAGGTCACCGTTCACACGGATCATCGGAGGAAGACCGACGGTAATGTGCGTATCGGATGCTTGTCTTCTGACTGCCTCTGTAAGGATCGCTTCAATCGTTAATGTAAAACCTTCCACAATATAACCTCCTTTTTACTCATCGATGGAATAAGCTACTCTGTTCATTTCATCAATTGTCGTGATTCCCTCTACTACAAGCGCTGCCGCGGAATCCGCAAGCATCTGCGTACCTTCGCTTACTGCGAGTTTACGCATCTCTTCCTCACTTGCTCTCTTCTCGATAAGAGTCTTCATAGCGGAAGTCATTACAACGATCTCATGAATAGCGATACGACCCTTGTATCCTGAGCCGTTACAATCCTGACAGCCTTCGCCTCTGAATAATTTCTGACCCGGCTCAATATGAACTTTTTTCATTTCATATTCATTCGGTTCATATGCCGTACGGCAACTATTACAGATACGACGAACAAGTCGCTGTGATACAACACCGACCAATGCCGAACAAACCATGTATGGCTCGAGTCCCATATCGATCAAACGGTTGATAGAGGATACGGCATCGTTGGTGTGGATTGTACTGAAAACTAAGTGACCGGTGATAGCTGCTCGCATTGCGATCTCTGCTGTCTCACCGTCTCGAATCTCTCCGACGAGGATGATATCAGGGTCCTGACGGAGAATAGAACGAAGACCGCTTGCAAAGGTCATACCTGCTTTTGCGTTTACCTGAACCTGATTAAGTCCAGGTATCTTGATCTCGACAGGGTCTTCTACTGTGATGATATTTGTCTGTGGGTCATTCTTCTCTGCAAGAAGAGTATAAAGAGTTGTTGTCTTACCGGAACCGGTAGGACCGGAGATAAGGCAGATTCCCTGAGGAACCTTGATGATCTTATCGATAAGGGCATTGTTGTGATCACTGATACCCAAATATTTACGATTAAGGTTACCGTCGTTCTTAGCCAAGATACGGATAACGGTCTTTTCTCCGTAGATCGTAGGAAGTACGGATACACGCATGTCGACTTCTTCGCCGTTGATCATTGTCTGGATACGACCATCCTGAGGGATACGCTTCTCTGCAATGTTCATACCGGACAAGATCTTGATTCTCGTTGTGATCGCATCTCTGGCGTTAACAGGGTTACTCATGATCTCCTGCATGACACCGTCGATACGGATACGGACTCGAACCCTGTCTTCCATAGGCTCGATGTGAATATCTGAAGAACCTGCTCTGATAGCATAATCGATCATGGAGTTAACGAGCTTAACAACAGGAGCACTGTTGACCTGCTCACTGACCTCTGCGTCAAGACCGGCGATAACATCATCGTCAAAGTCCTGATTAAGTTCCTGAGCAGCCTTCTCGGCACTCTCCTTACCATAGTTAACACTGATACATGTATCGATGGCTGTCTTAGTAGCAAGCATCAATACGATCTCTTTACCGGTGATGAACTGGAGATCATCCTGAACAAGAACGTTGAGCGGGTCATCGATAGCTACAACAAGTTTCTCTTCATCAAAACCGATAGGAACGATAGTGTTGTCACGGCAATACTTTTCATTAACAAGTGCAGTAGCCTTAGGATCAACTTCGACATTGTTAAGATCGATGATCGGATAGTTGTACTGGCTGGATACCGCACGGAGGATATCAAACTCGGACATCAGTCCCATTTCAATAATAACTTCACCAAGGCGTTTACCCGTCTCCTTCTGTACAGCCAATGCCTCAGAAAGATCAGTCGCAGAAATAAATCCGCTGTCAATAAGGATATCACCTAATCGCTTCATCAAACCCTCCGTTTAAGGACTAAATGTCCATAAATATATTTTAAGTGCCCAAAATGTCCTAAGAAGGACATCAGTATTATCGTTTTATTACAACAACCTCTTCAATAGCACCAAAACAAGACACAATGCGCCCTTGTGTCTTAGAAAAATATACAACAGGAAGCGCAAAAATACAAGATTTTTTGAAAAATAGGCGAAAATAAAATAATAAATTTTGAACTGTTGGAGGAATTATAATAAAATTAGTCAGAAGTGACAAATACAGCATTTGCGAGCATATGCTATATTATTAAAAGTCTTACTTGGAGGGTGCTTTTATAAGATGGATATTTTTACGGTAATCACCATATTCTTCGTAGTCGTTACTACGATGTTTGGAGTAGTAATAGGAAGTTTTCTTAATGTCGTGATCTACAGGATCCCTGAAGGACGAACGATAGTAAAAGGCCATTCTATGTGTATGAGTTGCGGACACAATCTCGGAGCACTTGACCTTGTGCCTATCTTCAGCTGGCTCTTCCTTGGAGGTAAATGCAGATACTGTAAAGCACCTGTTGCTTCCAGATACATAAAGATCGAGTCATTTACAGGTCTTGTATTCCTTCTTTATGCATTAACGCACACTCACTATCAGATAAACATACTCGATCCGTATAATTTCCCGAGACTGGTATTTTTCATTTCATATTGCATCGTTCTTCTTATGTACGCTGCACTTGTTTCATCCATGATGATCTATTACGACAAGCAGAAGGCATATTACGGCTTTACGGTATTCTCAGCATCATGTGCGGTAGTCCTTACGATCCTCACTAGCTTTGTGGCTGATTATCCGAGTGCGATCCTTTATCTTCTCGTATCATGTTCCGTCTCTTTGATCATCGTAGGCGTTCTCGCCCTCTTCTGTAAGATCTGCAGAAAGAAATACACATCTACCGATTTCTGGCTCGACCTGCCTTATGCGATCTTTTATGCATACTTCGGTGCTCTTCTCATCCAGTATGACTACGCTGTAATCGCTGCAGTAGTCTTCCTTATCATTCCAAGGCTCTTCCTCAAGGGTACTAAGCTTGAAAAATATTCAGCTATCGTTTCTACATGCGGACTTGTTCTTGCTAATGTAGCTGGTTTTGTTATAAACTTACTTACCGATAATCTTTTTTGTAATATATTATCTTTTTAATCTAGGAGGTTTTTATGTCCGGTCATTCCAAATGGAGTAACATCAAGCGTAAGAAGGAGGCTTCTGACGCAGCAAAGGGTGCGGTATTTACCAAGATCGCCAAAGAGATCGCTGTAGCAGTTAAGGCAGGCGGTCCTGATCCTGACGGTAACTCCAGGCTTAAAGACGTAATCTCTAAGGCCAAAGCTGCCAATATGCCTAACGACAATATCGCAAGAGCCATCAAGAAGGCTGCCGGCGCAGGCGAAGGAGACGACTACGAAGAGATCACATATGAAGGTTACGGTCCTGGCGGAGTTGCAGTCATCGTTAAGACTTTGACAAATAACCGCAACAGAACAGCCGGTGACGTACGCCACCTTTTCGATAAGCACGGCGGAAACATGGGCGTATCAGGAAGCGTTTCTTTCCTTTTCGAGGATAAGGGAGTTATCGTGATCTCCAAGGAAGAGTATGAGGATGAAGATCAGGTAATGTCTGATGCTCTCGATGCAGGTGCCGAGGATTTCGATTCCGAGGAAGAAGAGTGCTACGAGATCACGACTTCTCCTGATGACTACTATACAGTTAAGGAAACATTGGAAGGCAAGGGTTATTCCTTCCTCGACAGCAGTCTCGGACCTGTTCCGGTAACTTATGCCAAGATCGATGATCCTGCTGTTCTTGAGCAGTTCGAGAAGATGCTTGATAAGATGGATGAGAATGACGACATCCAAGAGGTCTTCCACAATCTCGATAACTAAGGTGATATTTTGGCTCCGAAAGATGAATTAGATAAGTCAGCATCAAAAGACATGAATGCGGTATCTGCAACCAGTCAGAATACCGGCAGACATGGTGTGCTTATTCCGGAGCTTCGTAATACGCTAAAGATCTTTGAAAGGACTTCAGAGCCCCGTAATCACAAGCAGGAAACACTCTCCACGGAGATGATTCTCGCGAGTGAAGCGGCGACCCGTGAGGTCCTTTCTAATATTCCGGTAGTCGCTTTCGTGGGCCCTTCCGGTACCGGTAAGAGTACAAGAGCCATAAGGGTTGCCCGCTCCAATAATATCTCTTATCTGATAGATGACGGTCTTCTCATAAACGGAAGCCGTATCGTCGCCGGAACCTCAGCCAAGAAGGCACCGACCAAACTCGAGTCCGTAAGGCAGGCTCTGTTCGCTGATGAGACCAGATCGCAGGTAATGAGAAGGGCTCTTGTTGAGAATACCCCTTCTTCCCTTATGATCCTCGGAACATCCGATTCCATGCTCGAAAAGATCTGCAACAACCTTTGGCTTAATCAGCCTTCGATGCTCATCAGGATCGAGGACGTAAGTACCGAGGAGGAGATGAGACAGGCAAGGAACACGAGAATGACGGAAGGTATGCATACCATCCCTGTTCCTTCAATGGAGATCAAGCATGAGTTCTCCGGTTACTTTGCAGATCCGTTTAATAAACTTCGTCAGCGCTTCGATAAAGAAAGAGGCGTTTCACCTGTCGTACCGGATACTGAACGTACGATGGTAAGACCTACCTTCTCATCTTTGGGTTCATACTCCATCTCCGATGAGGCTTTGCTCGACCTTATAAAGATAGTTCTGAACAAGGTTGAAGGTTTTGCCGAAGTTGTTTCATTTAAGTCGGAAAAGAGAACATACGGTGTTGTATTAAGCTTGGAACTCGGTATCTATTACGGATCTGACGCACAGGAAGTTCTATATGAGGCTCAGCAGAATATCGGAAGATCGGTTGAGGAATATACTTCAATAACCATGATCGCGGTCAATGTAAGAGCAGGAAGAGTCGTAAAAAAGACAACTACAAACGATACAAAGGAGATATAAGATGGAGAAGATCTATACGATCCCTGTTAACGATGCATATAATCAGACGGAAATGTGTCCGCTCTGTTTTCTTAAGAACAAAGGTGAATCCGATTATCTGGAATATTACCTCGGTCCTTCCCTTATGGAACCTGACACCAGAAAGGTTACAAACAAGACAGGTTTTTGTCCGGATCATATGGGCAAGCTTAATAAGCGTGAAGCTAACCGTCTCGGACTGGGACTTATGCTCCATACACATCTTCAGGACATAAAAGCCGATATCGACCCTCAGCTCCAGAAGGTGGCACCAGGTAAGGGAAATCTCCTTAAGGGAAGGAACAGCGAGTATAAGTCTAATCTTAAGAAACTTGCAGATAAGATCGATGCAAGGATCAATTCATGTCCGATATGCGAGAAACTTGATTATACGATGGACAGATATTCTGCAGTTATCTGCTGGATGTTCTCGCATGACAAGGATTTCAAGGAGAAGTTCGCGAACTGCAAGACACACTGTCTTCCACACGTATCTTCCCTCCTACGTTCATGTGCTAATGAAATGAGTCAGAATGATGCAGCGGATTTTCTGCCGCTCCTCGCAGCCGGATTTGATACATCCCTTAATGAACTTATCGGTGATGTTGAATGGTTTACACTGAAATTCGATTACAGAAATAATGATAAACCTTGGGGTAACAGCAAGAATTCCATACAAAGATCAATGAGATTCTTATCAGCAGACAGGAGTGATTTCGATGAGAAACAAGGAAAGAGCAAGCAGCAATAACGAGACTAATGAGAATATGGTCTATGATGATGGTCATCTCACGGCTACACTTACCGAGGAACACGAAACAGACCTTAATCTTTTCCCGGATCTGATATTGGATGATTCCAATGGTAATCTTACGATACTAATCAAACATGACTACTATTCATCTGATTCAGATCATGGCAGGGAGCTCCTCGGAGCATTCCTTGATGTCCTCGTAGATGAATTCTCGAAGGTATCACGCATATTTCTTATAGATTCAGGCGTTAAGCTTTTAGATCCGTCTAATCCGCTTTACAATGCGTTTAAGACACTTCTTGATATGGAGTTCTGTATCGCAAGCTGCAGAGAAAGCCTTGATGCATACAAGATCGAATTTGAAAAGTCAGATCGAAAGGACATCCTTTCTATGCACGAGATCGCATTGGAACTTATGAGTGCTCCATATCTCTTCACTTTAGCTTGATCAATTAGATCTTAAACTCAAAGGAACGCCAACAGGCGTTCTTTTTTTCTGTCAGATTTTTAGACATAAATAACGGGCCGCCTCACCAAGTGAGACAGCCCGTCTGAAGTTTTTACTTATTATGTGTAGTAATATCTGAATCTAACGATATCATAGTTTGTTGTTGCCGGTGAGAATCCGCCGCCGCCCACATTCTCATTTGGACCTGGGCAATATGGATAGTTAGAACCATTGGAATTCTCAGTGATCAACTTAGCACATGAAAGTCTTCCGTAAAGTGTAAGACTACCACCCTTAAGTGTAATCTTTGTGCTATCACCATAAAGACCGCAGTATGCTTCGAATGTCTTCTGATCAGCTGAAACAAATACCTCTGTGTTGTCATAGCCGAATACATAGCAGTGTGGCTTAGCACCCAATGTTCCATCGTTAAGTGTACGTGACTCGATTCCGCCTGAACCGGATGCATCAGCATACTTAAGCTTAGCGCCAGGAAGAAGGATGATACGTGCCCAGTTTGCCTGACCATTGTTATCAAGACCATTGATGAACTTGAATCCGGCGTTGTTATTGATTGTAAGTGTACCGCTTACGATAATGATGTAAGGTCCCTTGGAAAGATCACATGTCTTCCAGTTACTGATCGTGTAGTTACCGCAAGAGTAAACACCGTGTGTATCGCCTGCTGCATCAAGAGCTGTCATTGCCTTACCGCCAACACCACCGTTAGCGATGACTGCCTGAGCCTGTGCTGCTTCTGTAGAAGGAACCTTGGAAAGGAACTGTGCAGATGCTGCAGCTGTTGTCGGGAACTTGCTCTCTTCTTTAAGAGCATCATTTGCTGCCGTTACAGCCTTAGTAAGCACTGCTGAAAGCGCATCGTTAGATGCTTCATAAGTAGCCTTCATCTTGTTGTCATAGAATCCGTTGTAATCAAGCTCGGAACCGAGTGAGTTGTCACCACCGTTGTAGAATGTATCTGCATTTCTGAAACGTCCATTGATATTGAAGTTATAGAAAAGAACATTCTTTGGCTTAGCATCGATATCTGTAGGGCAACTAGTTCCAACTGTATTACCTTTTGGGTTACCTGAAGGGCTTACAAAGCAGAGATATTCAGGTTCAATGCTACCTGTCATGGATTTAACACAAGCATCAGGACCTGCATAAAGGAGAAGTCCCTTAACCTGGCTGGCATTACCGAAACCAACTTCACCTGTACAGATTACATCGGAGAAGATCGTATTACCGGATGTCTCAGCGATAACACCATTCTCATGGATAAATACTGTATTCTTCTTGCCTGCAGGAGCTCCTGCACCAACATTAAGACCACCGAAGTTTGTTTCCTTACCTACCTCGATGAGGTTATCAAACAAGTTAGTATCAGGAACTACAGGCTTATGTTTGAAGTAAACTCTTACGTTCTCTGTAGCTGCACTACCGTTGGACTTTGTACCGATCGTTGTAGAGAAGTCTGCATAAAGATAATTGGAATCCTTAGAGAACTTAACTCTCGTTGTTGTATCAGTAGCACCGTTAGCACCAGGGATACCGGCATTTGTTACTGAAGCTGTTGCATTGGATGAACACCAGGTCTCAAGCTGTGAATCCTCAATATCCTGAACATTGATAGAGGAACAGAATGACTCAGCAACTGCCGTAACTGTAAGTCTTGCCTGACCTGAGAGAACATTATCATAGTACCTAGTTCTTGTAGAGTTGGTGATCATAACAGCTGACGTGATAAAGATCAACGACATAGCTACGATTACCAAGACAAGAGTAAGCATAGAACCACGCTTGTTCTTCTTGCCTTTCTTTCTCAGTAATTTACTAACCATAAGTAAACTTCCTTTCTGCCATACCTTTGAATACTATCAAAAATCTACTACGTGCATTATACAGCATAAAGAGTCTTTGAGAAGTAGGAATATGACAATTGTTAATGAATATTCACATTTTGTTCATAAATTGTGACGAAATTGTGTGCTTCTGTTCACAATTTCGTTTCTTCCGTTTCAGAAGCCTCTTCTTTAGGCTTTGGGGGCTCTCCTTTTACGCCGAACTTCTTGAACTCTTCCGCTTTATCCGCGATCAGATAATAATCGGATTGAGCCGCAAAACGCATAACCGCAGCGGCAAAGTACTTGCTCTGCTTGTTCTTCTTTATCCTGGCACGGTAGAAGTAATCTCCATGCTCACGGCACTCCAGCAAAGCATAAACCGACTTCCTGATCCTGAAAGGTTTCATCTTCGGAGTCAGTTTCTCGTTACAAAACGGACATAATTGCGGAAACTCGAATGCCATATTGTAAACTTTCTCTAACTCATCAGTCTCACCGCTCATGAAAGTAAAGTCTTTAATAATATCAGGATCTCTTAAGGAACTTCCTATGACTGCGAGCAGTTCCTGAGACTTGTTATGCTCGAACATCGCCTTGAAGATCAGACCTGTATAGTGACTGTCTGCCCAGGCGCTGTGGAATGTATCATCCTTTGGGATATTATAATAATCCACTGCGAACTCAACACTCCTTTGCTGGCCCCTCTCCCCTGCAAATCTGGAGAAGACCGGCTGAAGGTCGAAGAACGGCTGGTCTATATTCTCGTCAAAGCCAAAGAACTTCATGTTCTGCTTAAGGATATCAGGATCAGAGTTGCCCCAGCATACAAGGATATAGTTGTCTCCGCAGAAAGACAGATATTCCGGGAACGCTTCTTCGAACGGTGTTCCGTTCTTTATTTCCTTATTTGTCTTATGCGTAAGCTTCTGAACATGATAGTGGAGCTTTCTGTAGACCTTAGGTCTTACCTGCATGGAAAAACTTCCCTGATGCACAAGTCCGCCGCAGGTAAAGATATACTTCTCGGCTCCGATGTCGATGATCTCGCCTCTTAAAGTAGAAACGTCAATGCCGTAATCCTTGCCCGGAAAAGGCTGGTTCCACTCGAGGTCCAATATGATGAAAACGGTTCCTTCCGTTATCTGAATATCCGATGTCTTAAACGTTCCCAATTGTTTCTCCTCTTTTTCGAGACGATAATAATATTATTACTATACTACATATAACAGAAATAAGTACCGCGATAAGCGAAAACTTAAGATAAGGGCTTCCCTGACTTATGGTGATCTGATGCTCGCCCTCATCTATGTCCAGAGCGATCTTGCCTTCGATGACATATGTCTCTGCTCTCCTGCCGTCCACCCTGATGTCCAGGATGTCACCGGCTCTTCTTCCCGTAAGGACAGTGACCGGTCCGTTGCAGCTGATGCTTCCGTCATAATATTTTACAGCAAATGTAAAGATTTCTCGAGAGGCCGGGGCCGAAGAATAAAGGATATACCTGTCTTTACGTCCTATGTCGGGGCTGTCTGCCAGGAACTTGGCCGTGAACTCCGTCGACTCCGGATGATCTATGACCATAAACGAAGGGCCGTCGATCTCATATGTCGTCTCCTTACCGTTTTCTTCGATTATCAGCACTACCTTGCCCTTGTGATCCGTGTAGGCAACGAGATCGTCCTCGGCTTCCCAGGAATTGAGCCTTACTGCCTTATACGAAGTTACGGTCCTTCCTCCCTCCATCATATCCATATCATCGATCAGGGGTCTTATGCCGCCTCCGATGTTCTCGGTATCCGTCAACGGGAGGAAGACCGGCTCGACACCCGCGCCTGCGCATACATTCCTAAGGACAGTCGGAGTATCTTCCCCGTCGTGATCGTAATTATACAGGATAAGATAATCGCTGTTATCCTTCTCGAAAAAGTCAAGCTCCGCGAACGGGATGGTGACTGACCTGTTACGTTCTGTCTTATCAAAGATAGCGGTATCGACATCGTTTACGGAACCGAATGACGATATAGGAAGTACGAACGCAAGATTGAACATAAGTCCCGTAAGTACGAGTCCCGATATGATCCAGCTGTTGAGCCTTTCTCTCTCTTTAATGAGGAAATAGCAGACTATGGCACAAAGGCCGGTGTAATACATCGAGAAGAAACTCGGGGTAGCGTTTGTTTTCGAACTGTTGGATATGACGACCAGGACGATAACCGCAAATGCCGTTCCTGCCACTGTCCTTGAAGATATACCGGATATGTTTCTCCAGCATATCGCCGCTGCAAATATCAGAAGGACCGTAAGGAACGCGAACCTCGAGGCACAAATGACCGTGCTGTCGAGTTCCGTGGAAACGAACAGGAGCGTCAACCTGTAGATCATCCTCCACGAATAGCAGACATACATGAAGAGCATCACCGCAAAGAGCGAGACACGAAGCCTGAGCGGTATCTTCGGATTAAGGAAGAACAGGATAAGGAGGATAAGCACAAATATGGTCATCCCCATGCCAAGTCCCGCAACAAGCGACATGTCGGTCGCCTTTCCGTTCAGGAAGCGAAGGAGAAGATCGAACATCGTCGTCCTGAACTCAAAGTTAAGGATATCTTCTTTCTTAAGCGGAACGTAAGAACATGTAACCGTATTAACGAGCGTCACGGCTGAAAAACCGATGCCGATCAGAAGATACGGAATAGAACGAAGCAGCACAAAAAGCCCCGACGAGATCTTCTCCCTTACCGCAAAGCCCACAAAAAGGAGCATGAAAAGAACGAGCGGCAGGACGGAAAGAAGATTAAGGCACCCTGATACATAGAAAGTGACCCCCGTCATTATCGAGAACCAAATGCCCTTACGGACTGACGAAGGATCGCGCATATGATCGATGATCGATCCGAGGAGTATCGGGAGCATTATCACCGTATCCATGGATGCGGTAAAAGAAGCTATCCCGAGTACCGGAAGCGATAAACTGTAGCATACGCTAAGGAGCACCATCAAAGGTCCCTTGAGAGGAACCTGACGTCTGAGGAAAAGGTACATGGCAAGCGATGCCAGTGAAAGCCTTGCAAAATAACCGATATAAAGTACGTATGACTTAATGGCGTCAGGGACGATGACAGCCAGAAGGAAGAACGGGTCAAAGTGTCCCAGCAAGAGAAGGCATATATCTCTTTTAAGGGAGAAATCTCCCGCAAAGGCTATGTCTCCGGCGACACCCTTGAAAAAGTCCGTGTCAAACGGTCTGAAGCGAAGTGTCAGTTCCACCGGGATCTTCGTTTCCTTGACACCGAGATAATATGAGCAGGCAAAGATGATGAGCGGCAGGAAAATAGCCAGTGCCGCTTCAATGATCCACGAACGGTCCTTGCTGTTATCTTTAAGTTTGCGAAGCATCGTTTACCTGTTCCTCTACTTCTTGGAAGTCTTCCTCAATGTTTCCGTTCTGATCATCCGAAGGTTCACCGGCAGCCTGAGCCTCCAAAGCCTTTTTCTCAGCTTCGATCCTTTCTTCCCTGACATACTTAAGGAACTGACGTCCGAGTGTAAGGAACGCGAGGATCACCAGGGATGCGACCGTGATGATGATTCCTTCTTCCAAAAGACGCGGAGTGTAATAAAGTCCGATCTTATGAGTACCGGGCTCGAGCTTTAATGACATGAGCGCTTCACCGACACTTATGATCTCGGCAGGCTTATCGTCGACATATGCCGTGAAACCTTCTGAGTAAGGAAGCGTCATGAACAAAAGTCCTCCGTCCTCGGTAGTGATCTCTCCCTCGATACTCTTATCGGTATAGGAAGTTACCTTAAGCTGCTCGGAAGACAGGATCTCTACCATATGTTCATAGGACTTGTTATCAAGTTCATAGGAATAGACACGCATAAGTCCTGCAGGACTGTTCGGCAAAGTCACCTTGCACTTTATGGTCGTTCCGTCGTAGATACCGAGCGGAATGATCTGATGGTATCTGTAAGCTATTGAAGAAGTGTGCTTGACCTCATTTCCGTCAGCGTCATAATGGCTTATGACGTAATTTCCCGGCTTATCAGAGTCGAGATAGATATATACGTCGGAACCTATAGTTGCATCGTCGACAACGAAAGTGATCGACGTCTGAGTGTTGGAGTTGATTATCGAATAGGAATCCTCACCATAACGATCCATGCTCAAAGTGGCATTCTCCATATCTTCGCCGTAGCAGTCTATTGCCCTGTAAACATTGTAAGGAACACCCATGCTGTTGACCCAGAGGTTAGTCTTTGCAAACGGATTCTTGTCGGCCTCGTCAGGAACATAGTCGAGAAGATCCTCGGAAACCATGTAGCCTACGGAAAGAGCATCAGGATTTCCGTAACACTTGATGTAACCGTCATCGCACTCGAGATCGAAGATAGGCGGAACACTGTCAGTCTTGTCGGCAGCGATAAAGTTCCTGATGCCGAGCAAAGTAGCAGTGACTCTCGTAAGTCCCATGCTCCTTGTGCTGTTGAGCCTGTTATTGTGGAATCCGAAGTTACGCATGTAAG
This sequence comes from uncultured Clostridia bacterium, assembly GCA_947165785.1. Lineage (GTDB taxonomy): Bacteria > Bacillota > Clostridia > Saccharofermentanales > Saccharofermentanaceae > Saccharofermentans. The sequence continues at coordinate 25,041 of CAMVBS010000011.1, forward strand.
TAACGAAGCTCTGTCTTACCGTTGACGAGAATGTTGAAAGTCCTCTTACATCGTAGATGGACTGGATATTGCAGAAATTATTAGGATATACCTCCGTCCTCTCGAAAACCTTATGCCCGTCCTGATGCTCGACTTCAGTCGCATATTCCTTTACCTTGTCGTAGTTCTTGCCGTATGTGCTGTAGAGCGGGAACGCCTCGTGCTTTGCAACAAGTCCGATGCAAAGGAAACTGGATGCGATGAGCTCGAGTGCCATGACGGCGGAGATGGCTGATTCATAGAAGAACCATCTCTTCTTTTTGTCCATGACGGTACATCTTAAGAATACGCCTTCGATTATGATGAAAAGAAGCGACAGGAGTATCTGGATAAATGTCTCCGTGCCTTCACCGAATTTCTCGAATAGGACTACATAAACGCCCGCACCGATAAACACCGCCGTGACCTGGGAAGCCTTGAAGCTCTTAAGGACTCGTATCGCCTTATAACCGAGGAACACGATCAGGAACGAGAAAAGGAACGACTGTCTGTAAGGGATCTGGTTCGGGAAATGAAATCCGTGCCAGATGAAGTTCAAAGTCCTGTTCGTAAAGCTCAAGTACATTACGACAAGAAGGATACCGACTGCGATCTTGTGTCTTAACTTGATACCCGTCTCTTTGGATGCCGCGAAAAAGAGGAACACCATGAGGATCGGTATGATGCCCGAATATACATTTGCCATACCGTCTCTTATGTTAGGATTGGCTGCAACAAAGAATCTCGCCAGGAAATCGAAGAGGTTTCCCGTAAGTTCATATTCCTTCGGAAACTCCGTTCCGATCGCGGAAGTAGTCTGGAGTATCTTATATACGGGGAGCGTGAGGACAGCCGTAAGTCCGCCTGCAACAGCGCTTCCCACTGCAAATCTGACGATGCAGACAACAAGTCTTTTAAATCCGAACCTGCCTTCTACTACTTCTTCATTCTTCGTCTGGAAGATCATGACGTAATATACCGGAGCGAAGAGGATAAGGAAAAGGCAGATGAAATATCCCGTGTAATAATTGCTGAAGATCGCTACTGCAAGCGAGATCACATAGAGCGCATACTTGCCTTCCACGAAGAGCTTACGAAGACCGATGCAGATCAATGGAAAGAGTACGAGAGCATCGCACCACATGATGTTCCAGAAATCAGTGCAGAGCCAGCCGCAAAGAGCATAGGAACATGCAAAGGCCGTTGTGATATAGTCTCGTCTTCCCTCGTCCTCGCCTGTCAGGAACCAGCTCATGAAAAGTGAAGCAAGTCCTGCCCTCACCGCGGTTATGAATGCAATGAAGATCGGCATCGTCTTCGCGGTAAAAAAGAGGCTGAAGATATTAAGAGGGCTCGAGCAGTAATTCGCGTAGACCGCGTAGTACTCCATTCCGAGTCCGTTGTTCCAGGTATAGAACAGGGATCTTCCCTCGAGGGCCTTGTTGCGGAATTCAATGAGGAACGGTGCGTACTGGTGGTAGGAATCGACGGTGAGCATTACTCTGTCACCGAACGGCTTTACCTTCTGGATCGCGAAAGCGACCACTACTGCCAGAAAAGGAAAGAGAAAAGTAAGGAGGTTCATGAGCCAGTCTCTGTTGGCTTTTTTCCTCCTGGAAATGATCACTTTATATGAATCTTCCATCTGTATCCGTCCTCTTTCTTCCTTCAAAATAACAAGCGTCACTATCATATCACATTTTGTATTCAAAATGCCTTATTTCTGCGTTTTATATGTAATATATTAAAGAGCAACTTATGGTAAAGTAGTATGGAATTACTATTGATATCTTTTTCGAAAAGGTGTGTGTATGGGATTAAGACTTAAGATAATCATGAATCCTTCCTCAGGAAGGGAGCTTGCAAGGGCAAACGTGGAGGATACCATCGCGTATCTTACTTCACAACGTGCCATTGAAAGAGCTGATATCTCTTATACGGCAGGTCCGTTCGATGCAACGAGATTTGCGATGAACATAAGGCAGGAAGAATATGACATAATCATGGCGGTCGGCGGAGACGGAACCGTAAACGAAGTCGTCACCGGCATGATGCGCGGCGGGATCGATCTTCCCCTCGCGATATACACTTCGGGAACGGTAAATGACTTTGCAACATACATGAAGCTGCCGTCGGAACCTTCTGACTTTGCAAGGATGCTCATGGCCCACAAGACCGTTAAGGTCGACTGCGGCAAGGTAAACGACAGATACTTCCTTAACGTTCTAGCGGGCGGACTTTTAAGTTCAGTTGCATACAAGGTCCCGTCGGATCTTAAGACCAACCTCGGTCCTGTCGCATACTGGATCGAAGGCCTTAAGGAAGTCAACTCCATCAAGAAGACCATCCCTCTTAAGCTTAAGACAGGAAGTGACGAGTATGACATCGACGCAACGATGTTCCTCATCTCCAATACGAGAAGCGTAGGCGGTTTTAAGCGTCTCATGCTCGACGCGGATCTCCACGACGGACTTCTCGACGTCCTCGTCATCTCCAAGGTAAGTTACATGGATGCGATCCCGCTCCTTAACAAGATAGCTCTCGGCGAACATCTCGAGAGTGACAAAGTATTGTATTTCCAGACGAGCCGACTTGAGATGTCGACCACTTCAGATAAACCCGTCACACTCGATATCGACGGAGAAGAAGGACCACAGCTGCCGGCTGTCATCGAATGCATAGACAGCGCGATCACTCTGGTCATTCCTAACGAGGAGGAATTATTGTAATGTTCGGAAAGAAGAACAAGAACAAAAACAACAATACAAGACAGCCTCAGATAGATGCAGGCACCATCGCGCCTTCAGAGGAGACACCATTGGAAGAAACTGCACCTCAGATCGAACCTGAAGAACCTTCGGTCACGGAAGTTCCTGACGCCGTAACTCCTGAGCTCATCCCTTCCGAGGAAGGATTTGAAGAAATCCCCGAGCAGCAGGAACAGTATGTCGAGGACGTGATCGCACAAAATGAGGCCGCTGCTCCGCAGGCACCTGAAGAAGTTGAAGAACAGGATGCTCCTGAAGTTCCTTCAGAGCTCATCGAGAAAGAGACTAAGGAAGAAGAAAAGGCAGTCATCTATTCTGCCATCGACGACATAGATCCGGATATCCTCTCCGACTCCGGAAGCGGAGAAGTCTTCTCACGTAAGGCTGAGAAGAAAGAAGATAAAGAGTTTGTCGAGAATGAGGTCGAACCGATCAAGCTGGAACTCGATAAGTCAGAGGATGCCAAGCCGACACCTAAGACTTCGAAGACGGTACTGGGCTACCTTATCGTCGCGATCATCGCGGTGATCCTGATCGTGGGATTCCTCGTCTTTACCGAGGCAGGACTTAAGGAAAAGTTCAAGAGCCCGCTTACCATCAATAATACGAGTATCGCATCTGACGAGTTCAGCTTTATGTATCATTATGTCCTCATCGAAAACGGTGTTGATGTTTTCGATAAGGATACGAAGGAAATGCTCTATTCACAGTCTGAGGATCCGAACTTCGAGACGAACAGAGACTACTTCCTGGATCTTACGGCACGTGAGCTTCAGATCATGGAACTTCTGTATGACGATGCAACAAAGCACGGCTACGATATCGAGGACAAGCACTACCAGATGGCTTCTGCCTATATCGACTGGCTTCAGAGCAAGGCCGACGAGATCGGCGTGCCTTTGGATACATACATTCAGGGAATCTTCGGAAAGCAGGTCACGAAGTCCTGCATCAAGGAGACTCTCGCCAAGAAGTATTTTACCGAGGATTACGCTTCCGACACCAAGCTCGTAGAGCTCCAGGCAACGGCAGATCAGGCTAAGGAAGCTTACGAGGCCAACAGGAACGCCTACGATCTCGTAAGTTACAAGATCTTAAGGATCACGTACCCTCAAAGAGACCAGGCTTTCATCGATACTGCTACGCTCCACGCCAACGAGATCATCGAGGCCATGGGTCACGACGCTTCCAAGTTCGAACAGGCAGCTTCAGACTGCTACGGCTCTGACGAAGAGCTCTTCGCTCCTGATTCAAGGCTCGTCTCCGACGTAAGGTTCAATGACATCGAGCACGAGGAGTTCAGGACATGGCTCTTCGACCCTGAGAGAGTTTCAGGCGATGCTACCCTCTTCTCCGATGAGGACGGTTTCCCTATCATCCTTTGCTTCGTATCAAGAGAGCCGCAGAGCACACCGCTTCGAAGCGTAAGGATCATCGAGGTCAATTCCCTTCCGGGCGACGAGAACGGCGAAGGCGCTGTATCCCTCGGAGATGCGCAGGTCCTTTCCCAGGAGATCTACGACTACATCAAGGACGAGACGACTCTCATGTCCGTTGAAGCATATTTTACCGATGAAGTCCTGAGCGGTGCCGTATCAGTATCCGCCAGCACGGACACTTACCCTGGCAAGTTCTCCGAGCAGCTCGACAACTGGATCTTCTCACCCGACCGCAAGGCGGGCGACAAGGATATCCTCGAGAAGGAAGACGGGTTCTACGTTGTCTACTTCATCTCCGAGTCCGACAAGCCTGAGTGGTACGACAGAGTCAACAGCTTCATCCGTATGAACAACTATCAGGCATTCCTTAACGAGATGCTCACAGAATACACTTTCGAGTTCAAGCCTTCCGGTCTTGCTCAGATCGTGGACGTGCCTTGATGGATCTGTACATAGTAAGACACGGCAGGACCGTGTGGAACACCCAGATCAGGATGCAGGGACGCATGAACTCGCCACTTACCGAAGACGGCATCGAAGGAGCCCAAGCTCTAAGTCCGGAGATCACCGCTCTTCCCATCGACAAGGTACTCGTGAGCCCGATGCCTCGCGCGCTCCAGACTTCGTATCTCATTACTTCGGGTAAGTTTCCCACCACCATCGAGCCTTTGCTCTCCGAGATGGACTTAGGAGATCTCGAGGGCATGCTAAGGTCAGAAGCCGAAATCCTCTATCCCGAGAACTATTCATACTTCAGGTTCGAGCCTCATAAGTTCGTTCCGATCGGTGACGGCGAATCCTACTTTGATGTTGTCGGGCGTGTGCGCCGTCTTCTTCGTAAGATCCTGGTCGATGCTCCGGAGAAAGGACCGCTTCTTTTGGTCTCACACATGATCCTGGTTCAGTCGCTCCTATGCATCATCGAATCCCGCGACGTCTCGACCCTCCGTTCGACTCCGTTTATCGAACAGGCCAAGCTCTTCCATATAAGGATCACTCCGCTCGGGGACCTTAAGTTCCGCGCTCAGATCCTTCGCTATAACGGCGAGGAGTATGACAGGACATTCGAATTCAGTTTATAAGTATCTTCCGCTCGAAAAAGTGAAGAGATAAAAACAGGGCCGCCGAAGCGACCCTGTTATCATTTTCATGAATTATGCACCTGCAAGCACGATCAGCGCGATCGCTCCGTAAACGACGGAGAGCAGCATCAACAGGGCAAGTATTATCGCGAGAATCCTTACTCGCTTGCTGTGTTTGGTATTATTCTTACTCATTCTTCGTAATCAGCACTGTCTCCTATTGTCATATTGAGTGTGACTTCCTTGCCGTCACGTTCGACTACAACTTCGATCTCGTCGCCGCAGGCATGTGAATCACGTACTCCAATAATATCATTTGAGACTTTTATTTCAACCCCGTCCATGGAAACGATCCTGTCACCGTTCTTAAAACCTGCCTGCTCACCCGGTCCGCCCGGCTCGACCTCTGCAACAACGACGCCTTCCTTGGAACCGAAGTAGGAATCTTTCGGAATGTACTTAACGGTAATTCCGAGATATGGTCTGTCGATGACCTTGCCGTTAACGACAAGTGACTCGATGACGCTCTTGATCGGATTGATCGGGATCGCAAAACCCATGCCTTCGGCTGTTGCGATCTTGGCATTTACGACACCTATGACCTCACCGAAGGAATTGATGAGAGGTCCGCCGCTGTTACCGCCGTTAACGGATGCATCCGTCTGGATAAGGTTCATGGAGTAGCCGTTGTTGTTCATCGGACGCTCAATACCTGATACGACTCCTACGGTAATGGAACCCTGGAATGTTCCGAGAGGGTTACCGATCGCAACTGCGAGCTCACCGCTCTGAAGGTTATCGGAATCACCGAGTTCTGCCGTGACGAAATCCTCATCACCATCTATCTTGATAACGGCAATATCCGTCTGAACATCCTTACCGACAACTTCCGCATCGAACGGTTCATCATAGCCCTGAACATAGACTTTGATGATGATTCCGTCCTTGGCATCGGCGACCACGTGTTCGTTGGTAACAATGTAGCCGTCCTTGGAGATGAAGAATCCCGAACCTGCGCTCTCATAACCGAGATTGCTCTTGCTGTCCTGAAGATAGATCGAGACCGTTGCAGGTGAGCATTTGTTGTAGATCTCTACGGTACTTAATGTCTGCTTTGAAGGATCCTTGACAGCAGCTGCTTCTGCGATGGAGAAGTGAGGATTGACACGATCTGATGTTTCTTCATCTTCTTTCTTTGTCGAAGTCTTCGTTACGACGTCTTTTATCGAGATCGAATCCTTTTCGAGCCTTCCGCTTGTGAGAAGGAATATGAATACCGACTGGAAAGCAACGAATATCAATGCCAGAGCTGCTATGATCGACAGAACGATTATCGGTGCCTTGCTCCTCTTGGGCGGTACCTGATACTGCTGATAGTACTGTGGCGGATACTGCTGCATCTGCGGATTAATATTCTGTGTTGTCTGAACCTGCTGTGGCTGCTGCGGTTGAGCATATTGTGTTGCCTCAGTAGCGGCAGATCCTTCCTGCTGCGCTACGGAATCTTCATTAGTTTTCTCAATGTTGTCATTCAATTCATTGTCTGACATATGAAACACCTCCTATGCTGGTTCCTCTATGTTATACCCCTTTGTTCACGCCAAATTATAGGCAAATCTACGGAAACTCATCGTCCTCTTCACTCTCGTCAAATTCCACTCTGACTTCCTCGGTCTGGGCCTCGATCTCACCCTGCTTTACGACCTCTATGGTGCCGTTGCTGACCTGGATCATAAAATCGCTGAAACCTTCGACCATGTCGAGAGGAACTGTCACGTCTATATCCACGTCCGCGCCGAAATCCGTCCTCGAGATCACGTATCCGTGATTTTTTATCTCAAAGACCAGACGGTCGTAGGATGAATAATCACACCTGAAGTTCATAACGGCACACATCTCCATAACCTTCGGACCTGCCTCCTTAAGAGCGAGAGCAGCCGCCTTGGTGTACGCCCTGACAAGACCTCCCTTGCCGAGGAGTATGCCTCCGAAATACCTCGTCACCACGATCGCGCAGTCAGTGACCTCATTCTTCGTAAGGACCGACATGACAGGAAGCCCCGCCGTTCCGGAAGGTTCTCCGTCATCGCTGTATTTTTGAAGGCTGATCTCCTTTTTTAAGATCCAGGCGTAGACGTTGTGCCTGGCATCCGCATGCTTCCTGCGGATCTCGTCGACAAAATCGTTCGCCTCCTGTGCCGTGAGCACGGGCTTGCAGTAACCGATGAACTTGGATCTTTTTACTTCATACAAAGACTCACCGTACCCTGAGACGGTAATGCGTTTCCTGGCACTGAGATCGGGCATCAGATAAGCTCCTTGTATCTTTGATATGCCATCATAAGAAGAGACTTGTCCTGACTATAGGTAACGGCTTCCATCGCTTCTTCCAGCTCGAAAAAACGCCCGTCGATGAAATCTGCCTCAGTGTTATATGTTACCTTGTCGGAATCACTGCTCATAACAAACCATGATACGTTGTTGTGGATAGGCTTCTGTCTCGTGATCGAATAGAATTCATAATGTGTCTTGCCGCACGGTGCAAGGATCCTGGCATCGATACCTGCCTCGATCTTGATCCTCTCCAATGCGATATCCTTTTCCTTCTGGCCGGCACGGACTACTCCCTTAGGGAATACCCATTCATGCTTGTCGTTGCGCAAGAGCAAGACTTTGTCTCCACAAAAAACTATTCCTCCGGCACAATTACGTATTATCATACATTTCCTCCAAGCACATAAGCATGTGTATTTCTGATTTGATTGTAACATATTCACCCATGTATTTGTTGTTTTTCTCGTATGACTGTATAATTATGTAATTGATTATTCTTATTAAGGAAAAGAGCAATAATGAGCGAGAACCAAAATGGCGATAACAGAGTACGAGTAAAGGACACGAAGACCGTAAGGGCTCTTCAGGGTATCGTCATCGTGCTCGCCTTTTTCGCGATACTTCTGGGTATCGTCGTTGCAGGCGGATTCCTGTCGAGGGTAATAAACGGAACAACGGAGCAGATGGAGCTCAGTATTACCAAACCGACCATCTTCACCACCGTTTTCGAGCCGTCGCCGACGCCTACGCCAACACCTACGCCTTTTGTATTGAATGAGAAGCTCCCGTCAACGCCCGAGCATGACCAGATGCTCGAAGATTACTTCGGTCCCCTTCCTGAGGTGGACAAGGTCGTTCCTTTGAAGCACAAGGAAGTTAAGGGCATCTATACCAATGCGGCACTTAACCTCGAAGCGAACTTCGAGCTCGCAGAACATTCGGAGATCAACGCTTTCGTAATCGACCTCAAGGAAAGTTACGGCGTTCTTTTCGACAGCAAGAATGAACTTGCCAACGACATCGGCTATGTTTACCCACAGTACGATCTCAAGGAAGTGGTCGAACAGTGCCACGAGCATGACATATATGTTATCGGAAGGATAGTCTGCTTCAAGGATGTATCCCTCGCTACCAAATATCCTGACAGAGCGATCTGTGACAGCGCCGGAAATCCGCTGGCATTCTATAACGAAGGAAGCGAGATCTTCGCGAACCCGTACGATACCAGAAACTGGGATTACCTGATCGACCTCGCGCAGGAAGCGCTCGACATGGGCGTTGACGAGATCCAGTTCGACTACATAAGATTCCCTACCGGCGGATCGACGACAGGTGCGGAGCCGTACTTCGGAGTCGAAGGCGAAGTTCCGAGCAAGTCGGATGCGATCAACAGATTCCTTCTTACTGCACGAAGAAGGATCCAGGATCCTACGGGAATCCCTGTTTCAGCCGACATCTTCGGTATCGCCGTATCCTCCTCGCTCGACGGAGAGATCCTGGGTCAGGACTGGTCGATGCTCGGATTTACGTCAGTCGATTCACTTTGTCCTATGATCTACCCTTCCCACTATGCCAAGGGCACCATGATGAACGGACACATCCACGAATACCCGGATAAGGATCCGTACCAGGTAATGTTCGACGCACTATATATCGGCGGCAAATACCACAATGCCGAAGATTACTGCGTGGTAAGGCCTTACTGTCAGGCATTCACGGCGTCTTACCTGGGCGAGGGAAATTACATGAGCTACGATTACAATGCGATAAACGATCAGATCAGAGCCATCGAAGATGCGGGACTTAACGAGTTCATACTCTGGAACGTCCTGGGTGAATACCCTGACGGATCTTACGGCGGCAACGACGGCTGACGTGTTGATATTTGTTTTCGATAAGAATAGAATATACAAGATAAATTTTTGGAGGGATCTTCTATGTTGGATATCAAATTTCTCCGTGCAAACCCGGAGATCGTAAAGACCAATATCAAGAACAAGTTTCAGGATGACAAGCTTCCTTTGGTTGACGAAGTCATCGCTTTAGATAAGGAATACCGTGAGAGCAAGACTCGTGCGGAGTATTTGAGGAGCCAGAGAAACTCTATAAGCAAGCAGATCGGATTCTTCATGGCTAAGGGCCAGAAGGAAGACGCCGAGAAAGCTAAGGCTGAAGTAGCTTCCATGGCAAGCGAGCTCGAGCAGCTTTCCGCCAAGGAGACGGAACTCGAGGAGAAGATCAGAAAGATCATGCTCGTTATCCCTAACATCATCGACCCGTCAGTTCCGATCGGTAAGGATGACAGTGAGAACGTTGAGATCGAGAAGTTCGGCGAGCCTGTCGTTCCTTCCTTTGAGATCCCATATCACGTAGATATCATGGAAAAGCTCAACGGTATCGACCTTGATGCTGCAAGAAGAACATCCGGTAACGGTTTCTACTACTTGAAGGGCGACATCGCACGTCTTCATTCCGCTATCCTTTCTTATGCAAGGGATTTCATGATCGACCGCGGATTTACTTACTACATCCCGCCTTTCATGATCCGTTCCGCTGTTGTTAACGGCGTTATGAGCTTTGCTGAGATGGAGAACATGATGTACAAGATCGAGGGCGAGGACCTCTACCTTATCGGTACTTCCGAGCACTCCATGATCGGTAAGTTCATCGATACCACACTCGAGGAATCCGAGCTTCCTCAGACACTTACGAGCTACTCCCCTTGCTTCCGTAAGGAAGTCGGTGCTCACGGCATCGAGGAGCGTGGTGTATATCGTATCCACCAGTTCGAGAAGCAGGAGATGATCGTCGTCTGCAAGCCTGAAGACAGCATGGACTGGTACAACAAGCTCTGGCAGAATTCCGTAGACTTCTTCAGAAGCCTCGATATCCCGGTAAGAACACTCGAGTGCTGCTCCGGTGACCTTGCTGACCTTAAGGTCAAGTCCTGCGATGTTGAGGCATGGTCCCCACGTCAGAAGAAGTACTTCGAGGTCGGTTCCTGTTCCAACCTCGGTGACGCTCAGGCTCGCCGTCTCGGCATCCGCGTTAAGAACAAGGAAAAGGGCAACTACTTTGCTCATACTCTCAATAACACTGTTGTTGCTCCGCCTAGAATGCTCATCGCTTTCCTCGAGAACAACCTGAACGAGGACGGTTCCATCAGGATCCCTGAGGCACTTCGCATGTACATGGGCGGCAAGTCCGTTATCGAAGTTAAGTAATATCTCCTTAAACTACAACGGGGGTTCACTTCAAAACGAAGCGGGCCCCTTTTAATATGTCTTCATCCCCTGCTTATCCGGGCACAAAAAAACCGCCGATCCAAAGATCAGCGGTCGATTAATCAGTTTAACTTCATTATGCTCTCTTTACGAGACCGGAACGAAGGCAGCGTGTGCAAACTTTCATTGTCTTAGGGGTGCCATCTACAACCACCTTTACGCTGTGAACGTTAGGCTGCTGTTGTGTCAATGCACGACGTGAAATCTGCGAACGCGTAATTCTGATCTTTCTGCCAAAAAATGTATCCTTCTGACAAACTTCACACTTAGCCATGGAAACACCTCCTAGTTATTTTTTCACGCTAAAAGATAATATCATATGAACTGATTTAACGCAACACCTTTTTATCCTACTCGTCAAAAATCCTTCTGACGCTTACTATCCTTGCCGCGATATCGTCCGTTGCCTTAAAGGAACGAAGCCTGATCGTAGTCTTTGCCTTGGACATCATAAGAAGTACTCCCGTGTCAGTACAGACTGCCATCTCGGATATCTCGTCGCTCTCGGAGTAAGGACTTCTTAAGAACACCAGGTCACCCGGCTCGATCGAATCCAGCAAAAGATCGCCTGTTACAACGTCGTATTCGAGTTCGACTTCCGTACCCATCGAAGCCTGTTCCTGCATGGAGCGTGGCATATTAACGCCGTTTACGCCTGCACATACGTATACAAGACCATTAACCGACATTCCCTTAAGGGTAACACCGTTCTCGATATAAGTTGCATTGCTCTCACTTAAGACGGAACTTACAAAGTAACGGCAGGATACCTTTCTCGTCGTATCGCGGGTACCGAGCTCGATTACACCTGATGAACCGATCCAGCCCACGTCACCGTTCGGAAGAGCCACCTGATAAACACCGTCACGCTTGATGTCCGCATAAAGGACTGTATTCATCATGACCTTGGTTATGAGCGTACCGTTACTTGCGTGAGTCATTACATTCTTGCTCGTATCAGAGACGATGAGCTTATATTCATGAAGGTCCGGTTCGACGGAATCGAGCTTATCCGTGAGCCTGAAGCTCTTGATATAGCCTTCGATGCCGTCCGTCGTCCTTACCTTGACATATCCGTTGTTCTCCTCGCCGTTAAGGAGGACCACAGGCTCGTTATAGAGCACCTGTGTTATGCGGGACGATGCAGGGTCAGGCTCGCTCATGATGTCAGCACAGTAGTAGTTTACGACCCTGTAGGATTCATCGTAGTTGAGTGTTACCTTTTTTTCGACAAAGAGCTCGATATTGGTTCCCTTGAAGAATCCCGGCAAGATGGCAGGCAGGATATAGAAAACGCTCAGGACGATCAGCACTACGACTGTGATCGCAATGCCGAACCTTAAGAACCTCTTACGTCTTTTTCGATTAAGAGTGGCCTCCTGCCTTGCAAGACCCCAGGTATCCTGCATGTTCTCGGCCTGACCGTAATCACCCTCCATCTCGGTGCTCTCACCCGGAAGATCCACGTGGCCCTCAAAATGCCTTACCTTGGACTTTTTCTTCTTGCTCTCGAAAAGGCCCTTATCGTCAAAATCCTGTATCTTCAAACCTTCTTGTCCTCACCTTCAGTAAGGATTGTGCAATAAGCAATTGCATATTCGCCGTCATGAGACATGCTGATGGCGATTGATGAGCCTTTTAAGGACTCGAATCTTTTCAAAGCCTCACCGTACAAAACGACGCTCGGAGCCCCGAGCCCGTCATTTACAGTCTCGATATCGGTAAAACCGATGCCCATCGTCATTATACCCGTCCCCAGTGCCTTGGATACCGCCTCCTTGACCGCAAACCTTGCCGCGAACCTCTCGGCTCTCTTATCGCTGTTGCTCGGAGTCATGCAGTATTCGATCTCCTTTGGGGTATAGCACTTCGTCACGAATGCAGGAAGGCTCTTGTCCTCCCTTTCCGCGATATTGGATGCTACCCTTTTTACAAGGACGATGTCGGTTCCGCACAAGATCTTCATATCAGATGCACTCCATATGACTTAACTTTGCCGCAACCCTCTCCTCGCTGCCGCTTACGGCTTCTGAAGGAGATTCGCCCATTACGAGCATGGTAAACTTCTCGTTAATGCTCCTGAACTCCAGGATCCTGTTCAAAGCTGCCGCGATCTTGAAAGACTTGGTGCTCGAACTTATAAAATCATCGATTATCAGGAAGTCAGCGTATCTTACGTCTTCGAGCTCAGACTCACTCATGTCATAGAGATCTTCGAGCTTGACATAGACTGCATTCAAGCCGCAGCCGATAAGTATCTTCGTAACGCAGACAGAAAGGAAAGTCTTTCCGGTCTGTGCGCCGTCGGAATAGATGAGCGAAGACTGAGGTTCACCCTTAAAGATCCCCGCCATAACAGAGTCGAGTTTCTTTCTTGCCTCTGCTCTCTTGTTCTTCGGGTTCTTTATTGCCTTGGGATCCATGAGTGACGGCTTGATATTCTTGAAATCACCGAGGCCCGCTGCCTTGAAGGCATCTTCGAGCTCGTCCTTCATGCAGGAACATACAGTCCTGATGTTGCCCTTCTTTACATAGCCCGTATCATTACATTTCTCGCAGATCACCCACTCCTGATCAAATTCAGGTGCGATGCAGTTATTCTTAAGGAACTTCGCACGCTTTGCCTTAAGTTCGTTCTCATCCTTGCTCTCGAGGTCAGGTGAAGAAGACTCATTCTCAAGAAGCTTCATGATCTTCTCTTTTCTTATCTCGAGGATCTTCTCATCGATTTCCTGAAGTTCAGGATATTTCTCGTAAGTCTTATCGATCCTGCCCTCCATATCGATCTGCTTTTGAACCTGTCTGGAGTTTAAAGTCTCGTTAATGAATGAATCAATCGTCCTCATCGTCGCCTCCGAATATATCGAAAATATCAGCACTCTCGCCGGACTGCTTCTTCTCCGAAGTCTCAGCCTGTGCCTTCTTTCCCTCGTAGGTTATACCCGCCTCGGCTCCGGCCTTGCTTCCGTAGCTTCTCGCGTTCTTCCTGCCGCTATACTTCTTCTGATTCTCTTTATGTATCTCGTTCTCGTATTTGTTCGCTTCATCAACAGTCTTGATGCCTGCGAGCATCCAGTTCGTCAGTGTCTCGTCAACATTCTTGGACGTAATGCCCCTATACTCGTTAGCCCTATATGCATACTCGATAAGATCAGGCGAGAATGAAAGTTCCACCCACTTGGAGATCCTCTCGAGATCATATTCGTTAAGACGCTTCCTGGTGATCCTTCCCACCATATCCTTTACAATCTCGAAATCCTTTTCAGCCTTCAACACCTCTTCAAGCTTATCGGCACTTCTTATGCCCTTCTTGTCCCACTCGCGGGCAAGGTTCTCCACAGCCTTGTAGTTGTACTGGAACTTCTGCTGCTTAGCCTCCTCGAAAAGCCTGTAGATCACGATCGTCTCAAATTTATACTCGAAAAGACACCTGTCAACGATCCTGTAAAAGACATAACCCATCTTGCCTGCATAGACAGACTTGTTGATGCCTGAACAAAGATCATCTCTCTCCTTCTTAAGCGGCGAAAGCTCAAGATCGGACAGTTCCGCGCCGCCTTTGGCGATCACCGTAGCGCAGTAGCTGTTGACTTCTTCTTTCTTGATATCGACAAACTGATATTTGTCAGTCCTGTTCTTACATATAAGACCTGACGCCACGAGTTCCGCGAGCGCCTCATTGGTTTCCTGTTTGGAGAAGAGGGACTTATCCTCGATATCCCTGATCGAGTACTTGCCTGAACCGTCCATCTTAAGGAGAAGGTATAAACAGATCGCCTCCTTGGAAAGGCCTGCCATGTACTGACAGATAAAAAGGTCCTCTATCGCAGTATCTGACAAAAGAAGCTTATTTATATCTTCGCTACTCATTTATCTACCATCCTCAAAGTATTGATCCAAGTCTTTGCATTATATCACGGATAGACTTTTTCGAGAAATGCAATCCGGGTGCAAAAGATCAAATGTACCTCTTTTGAAACCATAAAAAGAAGAGCGCTCCGCAAGCGGAACGCCCTTCGTAAACTCTTAAGTTATGTCAGTTGATCAAAGATCAGCAGCCATCTTCTTGTAAGAAGCAAGACGTACGAGAGAATCGTTGTAGTTCTTTCTGAAGAGACCGTCAACGATGTCAGGTGTATACTTCTTGAGCAAGGAGTTGTAACGAACCTCTGCCATGAGGAATGCATTGAATGCCTCATAGCCACCCTGTGGCTCCTTGGAATCCAATGTGAATGGGTTCTTGCCCTCTGCTGTGAGAGTTGGGTTGAATCTGTAGAGGTGCCAGTATCCGCACTCAACAGCTGCCTTTTCTCTCAACTGTGCAACCTTAAGGCCACCCTTGATACCGTGGTTGATACAAGGAGCATAGCAGATTACGAGAGAAGGTCCGTGGTATGCCTCAGCCTCTGTGAAAGCCTTGATCGTCTGAGCGGAGTTAGATCCCATAGCGCACTGTGCTACGTAAACATAACCATAGCTCATAGCCATCATACCGAGGTCCTTCTTCTTGATGTTCTTACCGCCTGCAGCGAACTGAGCAACAGCACCTGTAGGTGTGGACTTGGAAGCCTGTCCACCTGTGTTGGAGTAAACCTCTGTATCGAGAACGAGAACGTTAACATCCTCACCGGAAGCGAGAACGTGGTCAAGTCCGCCGTAACCGATATCGTAAGCCCATCCGTCACCACCGATGATCCACTGGGATCTCTTAACGAAGAAGTCCTTATAGTTGAGTGCCTTAGTAGCAAGATCCTTACCCTCACCGTTGTAAGCCTCGAGCTCAGCAGCGAGTGTATCGGAAAGCTTTCTGGAGTTCTCACCGTCTGTCATACCGTCAACCCAAGCTGTGATAGCAGCCTTGAGGGAATCAGATGTAGCAACATCAGCGAGCTCTGTTACATAACCCTTAACTCTGTTTCTGAGCTGCTTGTAACCGAGGTACATACCGAAACCGTGCTCAGCGTTATCCTCGAAGAGGGAGTTAGCCCATGCAGGACCGAAACCGTTGTGGTTTGTTGTATATGGCATAGAAGGAGCAGAACCACCCCAGATTGAAGAACAACCTGTAGCATTGGAGATCTGCATTCTGTCACCGAAGAGCTGTGTAAGGAGCTTAGCATAAGGAGTCTCACCGCAACCTGCGCAAGCGCCGGAGAATTCGAGGAGAGGCTGCTCCATCTGGCTGCCCTTAACTGTGTTCTTAGGAAGTGTGTTCTCCTTGTAGGAAAGACCTACGCAGTAATCCCAGTTCTCAGCCTCAACCATGTTGTCCTTGAGAGGAGCCATAGTGATAGCCTGAACCTTATCAGGACATACTGTTACGCAGACGCCGCAGCTCAAGCAGTCAAGAGCGGAAACCTGCATACGGAACTTGTACTCGTTAGCCTTTGGCTTAACGTCTGCAACAGGGAATGTAGCCTTAGCAGCTTCTTCTTCGTTCAAGAGGAACGGACGGATAGCAGCGTGAGGACATACGAGTGAACACTGGTTACACTGGATACACTTTGTAGCGTCCCAAACAGGGATATCTACTGCTGTACCACGCTTCTCGTACTGAGCTGTACCCTGTGGGAATGTACCATCCTCGATACCCTTGAAAGCTGATACAGGGAGGGAATCACCCTTCTGAGCGTTCATTACGTCAACAATGTTCTTGATGAAGTCAGGTACTTCTCTCTTAGCAGGAGCAGTATCTGCAGCTGTCTTCCAGGAATCAGGAACGTTGTACTCAACTACTGCGTTAACACCTGCATCGATAGCAGCGTAGTTCATGTTAACGATATCGTCACCCTTCTTACCGTAGGACTTCTTAGCAGCAGCCTTCATGTACTCTACAGCCTGATCTACAGGGATGATACCGGAAAGCTTGAAGAATGCAGACTGACAGATAGTGTTGATACGTCCGCCGAGACCGATCTCCTTAGCCTTAGCTACAGCATCGATTGTATAGAACTTGATGTTGTTGTTAGCGATGTAACGCTTCATCTCACCAGGGAGGTTAGCGTCGATCTCTTCAGCAGACCACTGTGTATTCAAGAGGAATGTACCGTTTGGCTTGAGTGAAGAGAGCATATCATACTTATAAACATAAGACTGGTTGTGGCAAGCTACGAAGTCAGCCATGTTGATAAGGTATGTAGAACGGATAGGTGTATCACCGAAACGGAGGTCGGAGATAGTAATACCACCGGACTTCTTGGAGTCATATGAGAAGTAAGCCTGAGCGTACTTTTCTGTGTGGTCACCGATGATCTTGATGGAGTTCTTGTTAGCACCAACTGTACCGTCAGCACCGAGACCCCAGAAACGAGCAGATACTGTACCCTCGTTTGCAACGTCGATAGCCTCAGAAGCATCGAGTGAGAGGTTAGTAACATCATCGTTGATAGCGAGTGTGAACTGTGGCTTAGGCTGAGCCTTAGCAAGTTCCTTATATACAGCGTAGATGTGGTTAGGTGTTGTGTCCTTAGAACCGAGACCATAACGACCGCCGATGATAACAGGAGCGTCCTTCTTACCAGCGAATGCAGCGCAAACGTCGAGGTACAAAGGCTCACCGTGAGAACCAGGTTCCTTTGTTCTGTCGAGAACAGCGATAGCCTTAGCTGTAGATGGGATAGCCTCGAGGAACTTCTCAACTGCGAATGGACGATAGAGGTGAACCTTAACAAGACCAACCTTCTCACCCTTAGCTGTCAAGTAGTCGATCGTCTCTTCGATCGTCTCGTCAACGGAACCCATGGAGATGATTACACGATCAGCATCCGGAGCACCGTAGTAGTTGTAAAGCTTGTAGCTTGTTCCGCGGATCTCATTGATCTTATCCATGTAGTACTGAACTGCATCAGGTACCTTAAGATAGAATGGGTTAGCAGCCTCACGAGCCTGGAAGTAGATATCAGGGTTCTGAGCTGTACCACGGAGTGTTGGGTGGTTAGGGGACAAAGCTCTCTTTCTGAACTCAGCAACTGCATCGTAATCTACGAGCTCTGCGAGGTCAGCGTAATCCATAACTTCGATCTTCTGGATCTCGTGTGATGTACGGAAACCATCGAAGAAGTGGATGAATGGAACTCTGCTCTTGATAGTAGCGAGGTGAGCAACTGCTGCAAGGTCAGCAACTTCCTGAACGGAGTTGGAGCAGAGCATTGCAAAACCTGTCTGACGGCAAGCCATAACGTCTGCATGGTCACCGAAGATATTCAAAGCGTGAGCTGCGAGTGCTCTTGCGGATACATGGAATACGCAAGGAAGAAGCTCACCAGAGATCTTGTACATATTAGGGATCATAAGAAGGAGACCCTGAGATGCTGTGTAAGTAGTTGTCAAAGCACCTGTAGCCAATGATCCGTGAACTGCACCGGCTGCACCTCCTTCAGATTGCATCTCGACGACATTAACTGTCTGTCCGAAGATGTTCTTTCTGCCCTCTTGAGCCCACTGATCAGTGTAATCAGCCATTGGTGACGATGGAGTAATAGGGAAGATTGCAGCATTCTCTGTAAAAGCGTACGAAGAATAAGCCGCAGCTGTATTACCGTCCATGGTCATTTTCTTAAGTTCACGTGCCATAAACATGTCTCTCCTTTGTTTTTTATATATACTCGTGTTATATCTACACAAAAAGCACAAATATTATATCACGACTCAAGAGAAAAGGCGGTCAAATAATGAGAGAATTTAGGGAAAATACTTAACTTTTTCTGACTTCCCCTTATTTATGTATGTAATGAATTTTATTTAATTATAATAAATGACCTTTTCGATACTTATTATCGAGAAAGAAAAAGGACGCTTCAGTGAAACGTCCTTTGTTGTTCTTATGTAGCTTCTGTAGCATCTCCGCTTTCAGAAGGAGTAACCGGCTGAGTATCCGTAGGAGCAGGCTGTGTGTCTGTCGGAGCAGGCTGCGTATCGGTTGGTGCCGGCTGCGTATCCGTAGGTACCGCTGAATCGCTCGGGATAACGCTGTCTGTTGCAGAAGACTCGGTCTCTGACGTAGCATCGACAGCACCTGATACCGTACCCGTTGACGGATCGAGCGTAGCAAGAGAACCGTCAGGATTAAGGATTCCTACCTCTACTATCCTGTTGATCCTAGGATAGTAGCTCTCCATGTACTTCTCTCTCTTGATCTCGTTATCGTCCTTGTCATACCAGACCTTGTAAGAAACAGCTGTCTTAGGATTGTGTGCAGGCATTACTTCGTGTGTAGTACCTACTGCCATTGACGCATTTGCCTGATATGTCGTTGTAGCTGAACCTGTTGTCTCACATGTGGACTCGAGCTTGATGTATGAACCGTCATCGAACGGATGTCCGTAGAACTCAACATATATTCTTGTATTTTCAACATCGTACCATGCATGTACACCGATCGGATATTCGGAATCATTAGTGAACTTAAAGTCAGCCGAACCCCAGTCTACTGTAGCGTCGGTACCCTCGGCACAGTATGTAGAAGGCCACTGGTGGGGATGCCTCTCGTCGATCTGAAGGTCACACTTGGATGCACACTGATACATCATGGAGCTTACCTGACAGATTCCGCCGCCGTAGTCTTTCTCAGACTTACCGCCCTGGATAACGCCTGCGAGCTCATAGCCCTTATCAGGTGTTCTCTGACCTACAAAACCGTTAAATGAGAAACTCTCACCCGGATTAAGGAGAAGTCCGTCGATCTTCTCGCATGTGATCTTGATATTGTGGTTACGGCTGTTATCGGCAGTTGTCTTGGAATCAGCCTCAGCGATAAGACCAAGTCCCGCAGTAAGATCATCCTTGGAATTCTCAGGCTCCAGGATCTCAAAATCAACATCAACTGTTCCCGTGTATGTTCTGGAATCAAGAAGTTCCTTGGTATCAGCGATAGCCTTGTCGATATCGACACTGCATCCTTCAGAGGAATCACTGACGGAGAACGAACAGGTAACGGCATCGAACGACTCGATCTGAGCCTCAACAACATCCTTGTTGAAAGGATCGAGGATACCGTGGATCATATCGGAAAGACCGTCTGTCTTAACGGTAAATGCTGTCATATACTCCTTAGGAGTCTTCTGGAGATCCTGATACTTTGTATAACAGTCAACGAGCTGCTCGCCTGTAGCATCCTCAGCTGGTCTTGCATAGGAAAATGCCTCATTTACGATCTCGACTGCATTGCTCTCGAGAGGGAAATCACTGAAGTCCAGCGGATATGTTGTTCCGTCATAGTTAAGACTGATGTCTACCTCGGAAGGAGCATTGGAAAGCCCTTCATTAACAAGAGCTAAAGCTTCCTCTCTTGTCTTGCCGGAAACGTCGATACCGTCGATCTTGATACCGTTATAGAAAACGTCGCTCTTGAGTTCTTCTTTGATCTCGGAAGCCTTCTTGACGACCTGAGTTCCGTCAGCCATAACAACATTGAACTTTTCTTCCTTGTCAAAGAGATTTCCGTTCTTTACATAGTAGGCGCCTACTACGATACCTGCTACCGCAATCGCAACTGCCGCAATGATGCCGATGGTCTTGCCGACATTACCCTTTTTCTTGGTTCTTGACGTGTTCTTTACGGATGTTCTGCTATTTGATGAAGTGGATCTGTATGCTCTGGTAGTAGAGACCTGCGGAGCCCTTGATCCCTTGCCTCTCGAACCCGTATTTGTCCTTGCATTAGGTGCGTTCTTCTTCATATGTATCCTCTAAAATAAAACTATTATTTATTATCTTCTAACACATATTAGACTTTACTAAAGTACAACATCAGTTTCAAGTTTCCGCAAAAGAAATTTTTGTTCAAAAAACATAGCATTTCCGCACCTTTGTTTGGATAAACTAAATATTTGCCCAATCCTGCCTCAGTTGTTAGTCGTTTCTTTTTAATATATAATCTATTGCGTTAGAATTTGCTTTGGAGAAGGTTATGAACCGAAAGTTTTTTACAGTCCCTCACCTTTTTAAGATACTGTTTATGCTCGGACTTGCCGTGATAGTACATCTGGCATACGTTACGAGCTTCTATGTTGTGCTTGGTAATAACTATGCCTCCACGCCGGAGATGAACTTCGACGCTTATATCCACTTGATCCCGATCATCGTCATCGCGACCCTCATTCTCGCTGACATCCTTCAGATGCCTCGTTTTTTTCGAAAAAAGAATATAGACGTAGTATCCCAGTCTCTTGTCTTCTCAACGATCCTGACCCTCGTCACGCTCTCGGCAAAAGACCTTCTTGTTCAGCGTGCATTCCCTCGAAGCGTTATCCTCTTGAGCTACATAGTGCTCATCATTTACGTTTTCACATGGGAGATGATCTGCAGCATCATAAGCCACAAACTTTACGAGAACGGCGAGCTTGTAATCATCGGCGCCAGTGATCACACGATCCAGACCGTAATGGAAAAGATCAATCCTTCCCTCAAGAGCCTTGATCTTAACATGAGCGAACCTATCAAGTATCAGGACAGAAGCGCCATCCGCGCTGCAGTAAGACGCCAGGCCGAGATCTTCATCTGCCCGGATGTTCCTGAAGACGCCAAATCCGAGATAATCCTTATGTGTGCAAAACAGCGCACAGTCGCATACATCGTTCCGCAGTTCTACGAGATCAGCCTTTACAGATCCAGGCTCATCAATCTTAACGACCTTATGGTCTTCCTCCTGGACAGAATGGCACTCTCTTTCGAGCAGAGACTTATCAAGAGAACGTTCGACATCATATTCTCCGTTCTTGCGATCATCCTCACTTCACCTTTTATGCTCTTTGCCGCAATCGGAACCAAGATCTCCAGCAAGGGTCCTGTATTCTTTAAGCAGGAAAGACTTACTATCGACAACAAGCCTTATAACATAATCAAGTTCAGAACGATGATCCAGGATGCAGAGTCCAAGACCGGTGCCGTTATCTCCGGTAAGAACGATCCTCGTGTTACCAAGTTCGGTAAAATCCTCAGAAGAACAAAGATAGACGAGCTTCCTCAGTTCTTCAACGTTCTCGTTGGTGACATGAGTGTTGTAGGCCCTAGATCAGAGCGTCCGGAGTTCGTAACCAACTTCGAAAAAGAGATCCCCGGCTACTCACAGCGTTTTGCTGTTAAGGCAGGTATCACAGGACTTGCTCAGGTTGCCGGAAACTACGATACTACACCTCAGGATAAGCTCCGTTACGACCTTCTCTACATCAAGAACTACTCGATCCTTCAGGATATCAAGATCATCTTCTCCACTGTAAGAGCGATCGTCTCACCACACCTTTACAATCAGACCTTTAAGGATAATCAGGACGTCTATGTGGCAGCACATTCTCCTGCTCCTACTGTAGTCCCTGCTGATATAGAAGAGAAAAAGTAAGATTACAGGCCGTCTCATTCGAGGCGGTTTTTTGTTGCCTGTTTTTTATTCCTTGAGCTTTTGCAGTAACCCTGGTGTGTATTTCCTGCCTCGACTTATAGCCTCGAGTAACCCTAAGGTGTATTCGGG
>CAMVBS010000012.1 GCA_947165785.1 uncultured Clostridia bacterium
TTGAGAATGATCGAGAAGGCGGTCGGGGAAGGAAGATACAGGTGTGTTGGCGCTTTTGGTGAGGATGAGGAACTCCTGGGCTATGCGTTCTTTGTTTTCGAGAAGGACAGGTGCCTTTTGGATTATTATGCCGTTGTGCCTGAGAAGAGGGGCAAGGGTATTGGGACGAAGTTTCTTAAGATGGCGGCAGCGGATGCTGATGCGAAGATGCTTCTGATCGAGGTGGAAGACCCGAAGATCCGTGACTATGAGGCAAGGCAGAAGAGGGTGGATTTCTACCTGAATGCGGGGTGTACGGATACGGGTGTGAAGGCAGAGTGTTTTGGCGTGAGGTTCCTGATCCTGGAGTATCCGGGGAAGCACTCGGGAGAGGAGATCTCGGAGGCGTATAAAGAGATCTATCGTTCGATCCTGCCGCCTGATATGTATGATGATAATATCCGGGTGACTATGTGATATACATACGGCTGATATGGTAAATTTCTGTTAACTTTTAATTTCATCAAGACTTGCTTAGGAGTTTTGCTTTATAATGAATAATGCAATGAGATCTGGCGGAAGTTATTTTGATACGGAGGCGATATGAAGAAGAAAGTAGCCGTATTTACCAACGGATGGAGCGATGACTACCTCGACTTTGCAGTTGAAGGTATAAGGCGCCGTGCGGCTGAAGATAATATAGATGTCTTCATTTTCCTTGACTATACCGCCTATGATAAGACCCCTGAGGAGACGAAGGGTGAACTTAATATCCTTGAACTTCCGAGACTTGAGAACTTCGACGGTGTGCTTCTTCTCGGTAATACCCTTAACAATGCAGGTGAGAATAATATCCTTCGTGAGAAACTTCTTAAGACGAAGGTTCCTTCCATCTGCCTGGAGTATGAACTGGACGGCATCAATTGCATAAGGACAGAGAATCTGAACGGCATGAGGGAACTTGTCGAACATATGGTGACGGTCCATGATGTCAAGGATGTTTTCTGGGTCAGCGGTCCTGCCGATAATGACGAGAGTGCAGCAAGATTCAAGGCTGTAGTGGATACTCTGAACGAGCATGGGATAAGCTTCGATCCGGATAATGTTTTCGAAGGGAGCTGGAGCTATGCGATCGTGGAGGATAAACTTCCTGAAATTGTCGCGAAGATGGATAAGCTTCCTGATGTGTTTATGTGTGCCAATGATTCGATGGCGCTTGCTACCTGTGTTGTCCTCGAGAAGGCAGGATATAAGATCCCGGGCGACGTTAAGGTAACGGGATACGATAACCTCATGAGCGGCAATCACTTCTCACCGATACTTACTTCCGTAGACCGCGGCTGGAATGAGAGAAGCTATCAGGCCATGGACAGTCTCATCGAACTTATGAACGGTGCTCCTGACTTTGGGGACAAAGTCTATGATTCCAGGTTCGATCTCGGCGAGAGCTGCGGATGCGATATGGGTGATGAAGGAATAAGGATCCAGAGAGAAGCAAGGACGAGGGCGTTCCTGATCCCTGTTGAGAGGACGATCTTTGACTGGCATCTCATTGATATTGATGAGGCTGTCTCGCATGTGAGATCTCTCAATGATATCCATGATGCATTTAAGGGTATGTGGGAGAAGAATCACGACTACGAAGGCGATGATTTCTATGTGTGCCTCGATCAAGGTTATGTCGTTTCGGTCGAGAGAGACGAGAAGTGCGGGACTGAAGGTTACAGTGATACCATTGAAGTTATATACAGCATGAATAAAGGGACTTCTGAAGCAAGACGCACGATCTTAAGAGATGATCTGGTCCCGTATTATGATGCGGATTCGCCGAAGTCGTCAGTATTTGTTATAGTGCCGCTTCATATAGGCGCGGAGAGCTTCGGATATTTTGTCGTTAAGGATCGGCAGAAGATAATCAAGGATTTCTATCTGAATTCCCTTACGAGGCATATTGCTTCGGGGCTTGAGAGAGCAAGGCAGAACATAAGGCTCGAGAATCTTAACAGGATCCTTGCTGATATATCCGTTAGAGATGAACTTACGGGGCTTTATAACAGAATGGGATATGAGAAGATCGTTATCCCGTATCTTGATGAACTTCGAAGTGCCAGGATCAAGTCGATCATCATGGTTGCGGATATCAACAAGATGAAGACGATAAATGACCGGTACGGACACCTTCAGGGTGACACGGCTATCAAGATAGTTGCAAAGGTTATAAACAGTAATATCCCGTCGAACTGGAAAGCAGTCAGATATGGCGGAGATGAGTACGTCATCATAGGCAGGTATGATAATGACGTTAATGTTGATGACATAAAGAACGCGATAATAGAGAAGTGCAAGAGGGTATCTCAGGATCTGAGCCTGCCGTTCGTTCTCGGCGTCAGTGTCGGATATGTAGTCATAGACGGTGAGAATACTCTCGGTAATGAGGAATACTTCAGGATGGCAGATGAAGCCATGTATGAGATGAAACAAAGATCACATGAAGATGAACGACAGACATCCTTGTGATAAGGATACGGCGGTCACAGGAGTCAGCGCCCTGTGGCCGCTTCTTATCTTACGAAAATGTTAGTACACCTTATAGTCTGCTGCGTATAAAATAACATTGAGAAAACGGAACAGGCTTTTTCAAATATGGGAGGAATATGAAATGAAAAGGTTTTTATCAGGCGCACTGGCGTCTTTTATGTTGTTTGGTGCGCTGATGTGCGGCTGCGGTTCCAAGAATGTAAGGGAACGTATCACGATCGACAGTACGGATAACTGGTATTCGGGCAAGTTGCTTACGTTATATGACAAATGCAGTGCAGGTGATTATGACAATTTCTACTTTAACGATCCTTATGTCGTTGACGGCTGTGTGTTGATATCATACAACGCATATAATAACACCGGTGCGCCACATGATCCGATCTGTATCTTTGATGAGGACGGTAATCTCATAAGAGAATTCGAACTGAGCGATGAGGTCTCTCTGGCACAGTAT
This sequence comes from uncultured Clostridia bacterium, assembly GCA_947165785.1. Lineage (GTDB taxonomy): Bacteria > Bacillota > Clostridia > Saccharofermentanales > Saccharofermentanaceae > Saccharofermentans. The sequence goes on from CAMVBS010000012.1 coordinate 2,975, forward strand.
ATCGGTGTCGGTGAAGATAATGGAGATCCTGTGATCTTTTACGCTTCGGAAGGTAAGCTTTGCAAGGCGATACTTGATAAGACTTCAGGTGAGATAACGGGGACAGAGGAGATGGATCTCGGAGGCGAGAGCAATAAGATAGTCGACTGTGATACATGTAACGGATATATCTTTGCACTTGGAACGAAGCAGGATAAGGATACTTTGTATGTTTATAAAGACGGTTCGCTCATTGCAAAGAATAAAATGTTCGCACCTTACGACGCGATCAGTCTTGTTAAGCCTGAAGATGACGGATTCATGATCCGTAGCGAGAATCAGATGTACTTTTTCGATCCGGATACAGGGAAGCTCGAGAATGGCGGGATCGCGAATATGGAAGACTTTATAAACAGTTTCCTGAATGAAGTGATCGGATCTGACGGAAGGACATACGTTAAGAAGGAAGACGGAATATATGTTGATGATCAGCCGTATGTAATGTATACCGATACTGACTGCAATATGACCGTTTTTTTGAATGCTGACCTTCTTAAGGTAACTGATGAGAAGATCGTCCTAAAGATCGATTCATCCTCCTACAAGTATCAGCGACATGGTGCCGATGACATCATCATACTCGATAAGCAAAGCGAGAATCCGAATGCGGGCAAGACCGTCATCAGCGCTCTTTCATATGAGAGTAACATCGATCATATGACAGGTGAGGCGATAAGGCGGTTTAACAGTGAGAACAAGGATTATTTCATAAGGTATTCCATCAAGACGATCGAAGATGAGAATGAACAAGAAGAATACGAGAAAGAATTCCGTGAGAACCTCATATCATCAGATGCGGCAGATATCTACTTCAATGTCAATCATCTCTGGTGGTTCCAGTCAGATGACTACTTCGTGGATCTTGGCAAAGAACTCGATCTGGATGAGAGTACTTACTACACGAAGATCATCGACAGCGCTTCAAGAGACGGCAAGCTTTTCTATCTGCCTGTATCCTTTACGGCTATGGGACTTATGACATCAGCAGGAAACGTAAAGGAAGGGGCAAAGGGTTTTACGTATGACGAATATGAGCAGTTTGTCTCGACGGTAGGAAACGGAACTGATGCTGTCTCCGAATTTTTTGGCAGAGAAGATTATTTCTTCATGTGCTTTTCTCAGATGAGCGATACCTGGTTCAAGGACGGCAAGGTGGATATGGAAAATGAGTCGTTTGAGGCCATGTGCAACTTTTTCGAGAAGGTACCGGAAGAACCTGTATATAGCGAAGAAGACATAATGTATGGCGGATGGCTTGATACGAATGAGAAATATCAATACGAGCTCATAGACCCGCACTTCTATAGCTTTCTATTCGGCAGATATGAGGAGCCGACCTTCCTCGGACTTCCTTCTTATGACGGAAGGGGGCCTGCCGCGCAGATAGAAACTTCCGTATCCGTAAGCGCGGTGTCAGATCTTAAGGACGGCTGCGTTGATTTCATCAGGTTCCTGATCTCTCAGGATATTCAGGAAGATTCTTACCAAAATCCGATCAACAGGAAGGCGCTGCCTGCTATTCTCGACAGAGAGACGCAGACCTGTATCATCGAATATGAGGAGGCGGGCTTTACTAATGAGGCTGAGGCTGCCAAATACGATTATTATCTTCCGACGGATGAGTTGAAGACGGCATATATCGAGAGCATGGATAATGTCGAGGTGGTAATATCTCTGGATCCTTCCATCAGGACAGTCGTCTATGAAGAACTGTCCGCCTGCTTCTCGGGCAACAGGGATGTTAAGGAAGTCGAGAAAACCCTGCAGGACAGGCTTACGACCCTGTTTAACGAGAAAGGATCACGATGATAAAAGGACCTTCGTGCTAAGAAAGACAACCCATAACAATTTTGTAAACTATATATGACATCTTATGCGATTTTTTAGCGCGAGTATTATAATATAGAGAAAAGCGACGTTGTGAAGGGCTGGCTATGATCGATCTATTCAATACACAGATGTCATTTCTTTTGTTTGAAGCGGTCTTCTGCTTTCTTTCCGCGCTCGTTTATCTGGTCGGACGCGATCCGATCCGCATCCGTAAGCACATCGTATTGTCGCTTAATGTTTCTTGCGGTTTCATGCTCATCTTCGAGTTCCTGTTCTATGTCTACAAAGGCAGCACGGATCCGATCGACATCGTTATCATGTGCATCGTCAATGCCGCCGTGTACTATCTGGTGCTCCTGATGATGTTCTTCTACGCGATGCTCGTATCGGTAAGGATATTCGGAAAGTTCAACTTAAAACCTGACATGCCCTGCAGGAAAAGGCTCATCGCCGTAACTGCCATAGTATCCGCAGGTCTTGTCCTTATCACGGTATCGCAGTTCACGGGTATCTACTATTATTTCGACGAGAACCACGTTTATCAGCGCGGCCCTCTTTTCTGGCTCGCTGCTCTTCTACCGACACTGGGCGCTGCGATCGCCGCAACGATGATAGTCCAATACAGACGCAGGCTCAGCATCGCACAGCGCATCGTTATTGCTTCCTACCTGGTACTCCCGCTGGTCGGCGAGGTCATCCAGTTCCTGTTCTTCGGCAATTCGCTCCTTAATATATGTCTCGGCCTTGCCGTCCTTCTTATGTTTTTCGAAAACATGGTGAACAAGGAAAAAGAGATAATAAAGGCCTCCAAGACTGAAGTTCGTACCGGCCTTGCCAACGAGCACGGCTATATCCAGTGGCTCAATTCCATGAAGGGCAATCCCGATCTCATGGATTATGCGGCAGTCTTTTTTGACCTTCGCAAGTTCTCCGACATCAACCGTAATTACGGCGTTGAGAACGGCAACAGGATCCTAGCCGCATTCGGTAATCTGCTCTTAAGTAAAGTGGATGAAGATGAGATCCTCGGAAGACAGTTCGGAAATAAGTTCATCGCCATCATCCGTAAGAAGAATCTCGATAAGCTCGTTAATGTCCTTCAGGGTGTCGAAGTTACATTTGAAGACATAAGGACCGAGACAGAGAGAAAGGTTATCCTGTCTTCGCACATAGGCGTATACATGATCGATCGTACGGACCTCGACGGTGAAGATATCCTTATCTTTGCCGAGCAGGCATTAAGTGCTGCCAAGGCCAACGGAACCGAGGAAGTAGTCATGCTTACTCAGGAACTCATCGATTCCATATCCGACCGCAAAAAGCTCGAGAGTGAGATAAGATACGGCCTTCAGCACGGCGAGTTCATACCGTTCTATCAGCCTAAGGTCGACATCCGTACCAAGAAGATGTGCGGAGCTGAGGCTCTGTCACGCTGGAACCATGACGGAACGATAGTATTCCCGGGCACATACATCTCCATAATGGAAACAGACGGAATGATCTGCGAACTTGACTTCTGCATCCTTACTACCGTTTGCAGGGATATCTCTGAATGGCTCAAGGACGGGATCGATGTTCCTGTGGTATCAGTTAACTTCTCCAGGCGCAATCTCGGAGATAAGGATCTCGCGAAGCATATCGACGATGTCGTAAGTTCGTCCGGAATACCGAAGAACCTTATCGAGATAGAGATCACTGAAAGCAGCGATGAGTTCTCTATCGAAGATCTGAACAGTTTTGTCGATTCGCTTCATGCTCTGGGATACAAAGTCTCCATCGATGACTTCGGAAGTGCAAGTTCATCTCTTACGCTCCTTCGTGAGGTAGCCTTCGATACGTTAAAGATCGATAAGGGCTTCATCGATCATGATAAGGAAAAAGATCAAAGGATCCTGTCATACATTACAAGGCTTGCCGGGGATATCAACATGAATATCGTAGCTGAGGGTGTTGAACAGAAGCATCAGGTCGAGAAACTCAATGATCTGGGTGTCAATGTTATCCAGGGCTTCTACTTCGATAAACCTCTTTCCAAGGAGATCATGACTAATAAGCTTAAGTCTCCGAATTACCCGTTGGAGAAATAAACTTCAGATATAACTATCCTGATCAGGGAAGATATTAACGCTTTAACGGAGCTTTTCTGTTCGCCTTTTCCTTATAAAGTGCTTCGTCAGCTCTTGTAAGTGCACTCTGGAATTCCATCAGATCTCCGTTATAACTTGAATAACCGATGCTCGCGGTCAGGTCATATTCGGCACCTGCTTCGGTATTGAGCCTTACGATGGTCTCCTTGATCTTAGTGCAAAGTTCCTTTACCTTATCCTCTTCATCGGTCTTGGCGATAATGATGAATTCGTCACCGCCGTATCTGGCGATGAATGTCTTCAGTGTCTTGTCGTTGCAGGCTGTCCTTAAAGCGTCAGCAGCTCTTCTCAGGGCTGTATCGCCTTCTACATGTCCGTGCTGATCGTTTATCTGCTTAAACCAGTTAAGGTCGATCATGAGGATATAGTGAGTAGACCTCTCGCTCTGCTTTGCCGATTCGGAGATAACATACTTCTTAAGCTGTGTCCTGTTGTTAAGGTGAGTAAGGTCATCCAGTGATACCTGGGAATTAAGTGTAACGATATAGACGTAGAGCATGATGATCGTGCATGAGAAACAGAATATCGGAGCGCTGAACCAAAGTGTCTGGATGATACCAAATATCGTAATGATGATCGGATAGACACCGCACACGAGGTACTGTGTCCTTAATGCGTAGTTTTCCTTCTTAAATGCTCTGCTCAAGGATCTGACAGTTGCGGAGATTATGTAGATGACAGGAAGAGATATGAAGACTATCGAATAAAGATCTGTCGTCTCATACTTCTCGTTCAACATGAGATCCGGGAAGAAGATGAAGAGGAAGATCATTACCGCGATACCCGTAAAGCCGGGGAGCTTCGCGATATTTCTTCCTTTCTTACTGAACATATATGTAACGCCCTGACTGATCTCTACATAGACGAACCAGAAACAGGTGATGGCACTGAGCAAGATACCGTTGGAGATATTGACGAGAGAAGATGTAAGCCTGGTGCACGGGATATATCCGCCCCCGATAAGAGCCCAGAATATATCACTTGTGAAATACAGGATGTAGCATATGAGATTGGCTGAGAATATACGTTGTTTTTCCTGTCTGTCGAATCCCGCACTAATGAGGAGCATCAAAAATAAAATGATGCATATGATGTTTGATTCGACATAGAAAAACGTAAAATCCATTTTCATATGTGCATTATAACAAAATCTCACGTCTTTTTGATGAATAGAAAGTTAACGTTAGAAAAAAATGTGAAGGAGTTTGTCGTGAGGTGACTTTTTCGAGAAGGAAAGGTCTGATAATATGAAGGAGATCAGATCGGGAGGTGGAAGATATGGCAGAAGTTATAAGGATAAATGAAGATACCTGGCGCATGGAGGACGGTTTTGTCCGCTATTATCTCCTGGCGGGGAAGGAAAGCGCGCTGCTCGTCGATACGGGTGCAAGTTCTCCGGATGCCCGTGATATCGCGCAGGGACTTACGGATCTTCCGCTGATGCTCATAAATACCCACGCGGACAGAGATCATATCGCAGGCAACGGTTCGTTTGGCGAGATCTATATGAGCCCTAACGAAGAGCCTCATTACAGAAAGTCGGGCGGCACGGGAACCGTCATCCCCGTTAAGGAAGGTGACGTCATCGATCTCGGCGACAGGCCGCTTAAGATAATAGATATCCCGGGACATACGAAAGGGAGCATCGCGATCCTCGATGTGAATAACAGGGTCCTCATTAGCGGCGATACGATCCAGGACGGTGATATCTTCATGTTCGGAGAAGAACGTGAGATGGATAAGTATATCGGATCCCTGAAGCACATGAGTGACTATGACGGCATGTTCGACGTTATCTATCCGATGCATGGATCTTTCCCTGTTTATCCTGATCTTATCCCCAAGCTTCTTGAAGGCGCAGAGCAGATCAGGGCAGGGAAGGCAGAAGGTCAGCATGTCGATTTGTTCGGCAATGACGTTATACTGTGTAAATTCCCTTATGCGGGATTCTTTGTTCAGTGATGATCAGTCGTAAAGATCGTCATCATCGTCATCCTTTTTGCGGGATCTGATCAGTTCGATGACCCGAGGGATTACGGTAATAAGGAGCATGCCGAACCAGAATATTCCGAATACGATCAGCAGCCAATTGTTGGTGACCTTACCTCTGTAGACGACATATGCACCGACCATGGCAAACGGGATCGAAGTGATCAGGGTCATCATACTTCTCTTGCCTTTATTCGAAGACTGAACCGACCGGAACTGATAGTTGCTCGTCTGTTCTTCATCGCCGCTAAACGGGACTTCTTCGTAATCGAATTCCTTTTCCTGCTTCATCTTCTTGAGGCTCGAGTAAAGAGGTATTCCGAATATCAGGATCACGATCGCCAGAGGAAACAGTATGCTGGGGTTAATGCTGATCTTGGCGGAGATACGGGATTCGCTGTATTTACGCATTGAATCTACTGCATTCGCGAAGACCTTGCCGGGCTTTCCGCCCTTTTCAAATGCCGTGTGAACGTTATGGACAAAGCCGTTCTCATCATAAAGAGCGTCGGTGTCGTCACCGATCATGCTCTCCCACTCGTAGTCAGGGACCGTGAGAGCTCCTGACTTAAAGTCTTCAGCCTGTGACTTAGGGATCGCATAGACGAACAGATAGTGGCGCTCGTCGCTATAGAGGCTTACATATTTATCGTATGCGAATCTTTCCAGGGTAGAGTAGCTTCCCTTGTAATCTTCGGTATACATTGTGTAGACGACAGGGCAGATTCCGGTCGAGTCATTATAAGCTTCGAGAACTTTCTCCAGCTCATCATCATTATCGATGATGTCGATGTTGTCGATTATCCTCGATGACGGTCTCGTGTAATTCTCGGTAAGCTTCTTCGGCCTTGATGAGAAGATCGATCCGAAGATCACGACCAAAAAGAATACTCCAAAGAACAGGAGCATGATTATTGACGAGATCGTGGTCTTTACAGGTGTGCCGTTACTGTAGAAATATTCGTCAGGCCTTCCGTCATGATAGTGACGTCTGTATCGTTTTGATCCCGGAAAATAATTAGATGATGTTCTGTGTGATGAACCTCCGGATCCTCCGTGCGATCCGCCGCCGTGTGATCCTCCGCCTCCGCTGTGTGGCATAACTTCATACCTCCCTTGATTCACTGGTTATATTATAACATTTATAAGATCTCGGAAAATGCTATAATATAAGCGTTTTCGAGGAAATAGCATTGCTATTTTCCTCATATCTCTTGTAAAGGTTTTGGGAACGACAATGGAAGAATTCTACATAAACAGTGACGGCATCAGACTTCACGCCAAGCTCGACCGCCCGGATGGTGCCGGCAAGTGCCCTCTTTGCATACTGATACACGGTTTTACGGGTCACATGGAAGAAGACCACATTATCGCGGCTCAGGAGGCCATGAACGAGAAGGGCATCGCAGTGCTTCGCGTCGAGATGTACGGCCACGGCGGAAGTGACGGCAAGTTCAGGGATCACACTTTGTATAAATGGGTCACGAATGCCATCGATGTCGTTAACTATGCTAAGTCACTGGATCAATTCACCGACCTTTACCTAAGCGGCCATTCCCAGGGCGGACTTCTCACGATGCTTATCGGAGGCATGTTCCCCGATACCTTCAAAGCGATCCTTCCGCTGTCTCCTGCATGGATGATCCCGCAGATCGCCCGTGAGGGAAGCCTTCTGGGCGCTTCCTACGATCCGCTCCATATCCCTGAAGTCCTCAAGTCCGATTGGTATGAACTGTCCGGCGATTATATCCGCGTCGCCCAGACCATCCACGTCGAAGACGAGATCGCGCGCTTCCAAGGCCCCGTCTACATCGTTCACGGTGATTCGGACATGACTGTCCCGTTCGAGTACGCCACCAAAGCCGAGGCCCTGTATAAGAACGCGACCGTCGTTCCCGTCAAAGGCGGTGACCACTGCTTTATCGGCCGCCTCGAAGAACTTAAGGACGCGATAAGAGCCTTCTTCAGCTGATATAAAAGTTCATTACTGCATTTTCCCAAGAAAGTACATGGTTTTGCAGTAATCGGATTTTTGACCAATCCTTGTTTTCTCGAAAAAGTGTTGACAATATGATATCCCGTGATAACATATGAACAGATAAACATATGAACGAACAATCATATGAAAGGAGACCGAAAATGTTCTGGAGTAAGATCGCGGGAGTCTATGATCTGGTAGAAAACGCCTATAACGGGAAAGCAAATGCGAGGACAACTGATTATGTTGCTTCGCTGATGACAGGGGATGATAAAGTGTTGGAGTGTGCATGCGGAACGGGAATGTTCAGCGTTAAGATAGCTCCCCGCGTAAAAGATCTTACTGCAACTGATCTCGCAGAAGGGATGCTCAGGCAGACGGCGAGGAAATGCAAGGCGTTCGGTAACGTCAGAGTAGAGCCTGGCGACATAACGGAACTTCGATTTGCTGATGATACTTTCGATAAAGCGGTAGCTGCTAATGTGATCCACCTTGTTGACGATCCGAAGAAGGCGATCGACGAACTTAAAAGGGTAGTAAAGCCCGGTGGCATGATAATAATCCCGACATACATACATTTTGACAGGAGTATCGCTGCTAATGTCTTTAACAAGGCAGGCGCAGGGTTTAAAAGGCACTTCACGGAAGAAAACTATAAGAAGTTTTTCGAAGACCTTGGGATCGATGATGTGAAGTTTAATGTCCTCGACGGAAGGATGCAGTGCGATGTTGCTGTCTTTACCAACGGGTGAACTTATTTGATGTTTTCGAGAATAAGATCCTGGGTTAAAATAATCATGGACTTAAAGCTCGGGAGGAGATAAAAGATGAGTCTGGAATACGGTAAGGATAAGATAACCATCAAGAATATGCTCAAGAAGACGGAGATCGCTTACAAAGACTTAAGGTCGGTAAGGATCGATAACACGGGCATAACTTTCGTGGGCCAAGACGGTGAGGAGATCACAGAGAAGGAAAGGCTCATGGATGATAAGACTTATCTTTACGAAGCCATCAGGAAATATAACATCGCATACAGAAATGCCAACGAAGGCAATGACAAGACCTATACACTTGAGGAACTGAGCGATAAGTTCAAAAAGATCGAGAATCTGTCCTATAAGATGCTGAGTTCCAAGATCAAGGAAAAGTACGGCGAAGAGTACGGCGAAGAGTACGACGCGAAGGTTGAGATCTCGGAGGAACTGGATTTTGTATCGCTTGATATGTATCTTACGAAGAACGGGCAGGTGCCGTCAGGGATGGGAAGTTTTGACGATATAACCCTGGCTTTCCTTGTGGAGTGGAATCAGGTAAGTAACTGCGGACGATACGGCGTTACGCTCGAGACGGAAAAGACAATAAGGCTTACCGAAGCGATCGACTATAGTCTGAACGATCTTTTTGATGAATATAAGCCGCAGTAACAGAACTTGTTCTTAAAACAAAAAAGGCGCGACAATTTGTCACGCCTTTGCTTTTACAACCCTTCACGAGACCTCTTAATCGAGAAGGAAAATTCGGAAACGGCAACGTACGTTGTACAACGACTGTTGCGTATTAAGATAATAGAGGACTCCGACCAAAAAGTCAATCAGACAGGACTGACTTTAAATCTCTTTTATATTTCTTCTCGAAAAAGTGGTATGAAATGCCTTAGGAAGCATGCTCCTGTCTGATGACAATCCCGGAAAATCCAGATAGAGTCTGCACGACGACAGGGAGATCTCGCTCATCAACTGATCGAGCTGCTCATCGGAATACGGACATGAGCCTGACTGTACGAGCATTGCGACCCCAAGCGTGAAGATCCACATATTCCTGAACACGGACTTGGAATCTTCGCCGGTAAGGCCGTAGTCCTCCTCGATCCTTTCCTTGAACCTATCATAGTTCTTCTCAAAAAACGAGAAGGATCCGATCGTTGATGCATCAGGATTCTCAGGAGTAGGGAAACACAAAAGCCTGAAAAGGGCAGGTTCCTCCTTAACAAATCTCATGACCTGTCTTCCTGCATGTTGGAATGTGCGCTCGTCATCGTTTGAAGTGACTGTATATTCCAGATATCTGTTATAAGCAGCCATCCACACATCAGCCTTCAGGTCATTCATGCTCTCATAGTAAGTGAAGACAGGGCGGGACGAGATGCCGAGACTCTTGCCGACTTCTCTCGCGGTCACCTTATCAAAACCCTGTTTACTCGCGATCTCCAGGGCTGCGTTAATGAGCTGTTCCTTTGTTACTTTAGGGCTCGGTGGCATTTTATCTTCCTTCAGATCTGATGCTTTCGCGCGTTTTCAAAAATCTAAAAGAAATATAACAAATCGATCATGACTGGTCAACAAGCCCATGTGGCAGACCCGTGGCACAATTTAGTAAGGAAGTATCCTTGCTTCGATGCACTTATCGATGAACTCCTGACTCCTCGTGAATCCGAGAACGACATTTCTTCTCGACTCTCCGGAGTTGAGCCTTCCGACCCAGTAGTTAAATCCTTCCGGCTCAGGATCACGGTTCATGAATGTCTTATAAAGTCTAGTTACATAATCTTCGTTTGACAGCTTAAGACCGTTCATCTCATCGCTCAGGAAGAAGAATACTCCGACCTCTTCACCCGTCATGTCGAAGTTCGCAAGTTTACCTGCCCAGTGTGCCCTGCCGTCACTGTCATAAGTCCTTCCGAGTGCCGTTGTGTACATGCGCTCAACGAACGAATAGGTGAGGGAAGTAGGCGCGATGGCCTTCGATGCCTTGATCTGTCCGCCTGAGCGGATGCCGTACTCCGCACAAGTGTCTGCCCACTCCTGTGAATAGACAAACCCGGTAGCTACCTGAAGACGGGTCATGCTTCCTGATGCAAGCTGACCTACCCAGTAGTTAAATCCGTCCGGCTCCGGATCACGTCCGAAGAAAGCCTTGTAAAGGATGGTTACGAACTGATCGTTACTTGTGTTCCTGTCCTTGAATTCCTTGCTGTCGATAAATCCGAGAGGCACCTGTGAGCCTGTCTGGCGGAACGAATAGAGTTCTTCCGTCCACCACTCGAGACCGTCGCTTTCTGCATCACGTCCGAGGATGTATGAATAGTTGCGCTTAACAAATTCCCTGATCTGAGCCTTCGGATCTGCTGCAGTTGCCCCTGCTCCCGGAGCAGGAGTCGTGGTCGAAGTTGAAGAAGGAGTTACAGGCGTTGTTGTAACAGGTTTTCCGGTCGGCGCCTTTGTCGGTTCTTCAGGCATCTGCCCGTTTACGGTATGAGTTCCGACGCCTTCGAATGCCATATTCTCGACCTTGCAGGATTCAGGCATCGCGATATTCCTTAATGAACTGCAGTTGCGGAATGCATTTCCGCAGATCAAACTGACGCTGTCTTCGAGTATTATCGACTCGCACGCGAAGCAGTCCTTGAATGCTCCGGCACCGACTGTCGTTACGCCCTGTTTGACTATGATCTTTTCCACATAGTCAGCCATGTCGTACCAGGCAGGCGGGTTCCAGCTGACCTGTTCGTTATAACTGTAGTTCCACATCGGGCCCTGACCGGTTACAGTGAGTACGCCGTCGTAATCGAGAGTGAACGAAGCGTTGTCTCCGCACTGTCCCGACATCCTGATGCCGTCCTGCGGATCGCCGTAGTAGGAACTGTCGATCATGACCGTGCTTCCCGTGTAATTAACGAACCTGATCTGCGTTATGTCTTTGGGATCCGTCACGTCAAGGCACACTGCGTAACCGACGTCGGCGTTGATGACCTTCTTAAGATCTGCGGGAAGGTCAGTGAAAGCTTTGAACGTCCTGTCCTTGAGTGTCTTTTTGGTAGGACCTGCAGGGATGTCGAAGCTGAAGTCTCCCTTGTCAGTGACGATAAGGAGTTTTCGATCGAACGGGGTATCGTTTGTGACACTGAAGGAGGTCTTGCCGCCTTCCTTGCTTACCGTGCCGATATAAAGCGAATCTGTAGATGTTATATTTTCAAATTGAGCATTCGGATCGATGATCGGATAGATGGCATTAAAAGCATGCGCCGAGCCGATCTTCAGATCCTTGAATGACACGTCTGTCATGGAGAAATCGTCGTCTGTTACGGCATAGATAGTAGAGCCTCCGCCGTTCAGGATACAATCCTCAAAGTGAATGTCGCTGCCGTTCGAGTACTCGATCTGGAGCATGATGCAGGCGTTGACATAAGCGGTGCTGCCCTCGAACTCGATGCTCGGCACCTCGAACCTGCAGTTCCTGAAATGGATATGCCCGATATCCATGCCTTTCTGACCGAAGATCTGGACCGCATCGATATGCGTTCCGTTAGTCGAACCGAAATTGATATCCGAGAAATAGGTATCTTCTACCGTCACATTCCTGAAGATATGCATCGGATCGTTGATGCTTCCGCCCAGGGCGCATCTTTTAAATGCTGCATTGCTGCCCTCAAACCTTATGAGATTGCAGTTCTCAAACTTGAAAGTGACCTTGCTGTCTTCGAAAGCCTTGACTACATTGGCGAACCTGCAGTTCCTGAAAACGATGGTAAGGTCATTCTGGTGCGCGCTGTCAGACTTGGCATCGATCTTGAATCCGGAGAAGTCGATATTCTCGAGGACGACCTCTCCCTCGAGTGCCTTAAGTTCGGCTAACGACTTGAAGTTCATGTTGAACGAGACTTCGCCCGTTTTCTTGTCGACGCTTTCCTTGAGTGCAAGATTAACATCAGCGCCGTTTTTCTTGCCGACAATGATCGCCTTGCCCCATTGATCGGTATCTCCGTTGAAGACCTTAAGATCTCCTGATGCGCCGGTGTTATATTTGTCCGGGATAACGTTGATATCTTCGTCCTGCTGACTTACCGCGACCTTGTCATCTGCCTTGACCCTGACTCCCGGCAGGAAAACAGTTACGGCCATTGTTACTGCCAATAGCAGGCTAAGTGCTCTTACTCTTCTCATAAACACAACCTCTCATACTATAAGTTATTAGATTCTAACATCCGCGCACTACATATACATACCGACAAACTGCATCATATGGGGTGAGTTTTTTTGAGAAGGTACGTCATTATATCTGTCTGGTTTTTTCGATAAGCTGCGATTTCGAAAAAGTTATTTCAGTGATGAAGGGGGAAAAAACGTTTTGCAGTTTGGTATAATCAAATCATCTAAGGAGTTTAAACTTATCGGGGGAGGGTTTGAATCATGAAGTTAGTTAATCTTACATGCCCTAATTGCGGCGCACCTTTGGAGAAGATAGGAGACAACCTTTGCTGTAATGCATGCGGCGGCGCTTTCGCGATCGACTATGACGATGCAGATGTCGAGCACGAGAAGCTCCTGACTGAAGACGAGCGTGCAGCACGTGAGTTCGAGCATGAGAAGGAACTCATGCAGATCAAGCATCAGCAGGAGGAAGAGGCAAAGATCGCAGCCGAGAAGCGCGAGCACAGCAGACAGTTCAAGCAGAAAGTCGGCAGGACCGTATCAAACAAGATCAAAGGCCTCATAACACTTGCGATCATCGTATTGTTTTTCTTCGGCTGTTATAAGCTCGGCGTTCACATGGGTGTTACACCTAAGGTAAGCGACATCATCGAATCCGCTACGGCAACACAGAAAGATCCGTACAGTGTTGAAGTCGGAGATATCTCGTCTGAGCTGATCGAGGAGATGGTTTCTTCAGCTGAGACCACGATGAAGAGCAAGAAGGACATGGTAACAGACCTCGTCGATTATGAGTGGGTCGACTACAAGATCGGTTCGATCGAATTTGACAGCATCTATTTCATCAAGAATCCTGAGGATTCCAAGAACAATGTAGTCGTTATCTTCAAGCTTACATATAATTCCGACATCGGTGACAAAGTAACATACGATGCAGTCTGCTTCAGTGATCTTAAGTACGACAGCGAGGATAAGGTCATCTGTGATTTTGACGGTGACCTGATGTACAAGGGATCATCCGCATGGCACGGCGACTCCTACGAGGACAGAGATCAGTGCTACCGTGAGAGCGTAAGTGGAAAGGGCGGATCCGCAACAGAACTTAAAAGAGAAGCATAAGCAAGCTTTTGATATAATGGCCGTGACAGATCACGGCCGTTATTATTTTGTCGTGCTCCAGGAGGAACTAATGAAGGTACTTAATTTTTTATTTACGATAATTATCTCGCTTGTAGGATTATTCAGCGGTTTTTATGTATTTGTATATACTTTTTTCAAATGCCTGGTCTCAGACTATGATGATTATGCTCTGAGCATATTTTTGTGCTCGACCATGGTGCTCCTTTGTACCCTAGCAACTATGGTGTTGGGAATAGTGGCTTTTGCGATCAGAAAGCGGAATAAGCCGAAGTATTCGATCCTGATGTTCATAACCACGGGCCTCGCGTTCGTAACGAACATGTTTATTCTTCCGTGCGCGATCTGGTCAGACACTTTTGTCTTTGAACGTCTGTGTTTCATCTTCTGTCCGATAGTCTGTTTTCCGCTCACTATCGTTATGCTCGTCCTGACGATCCTGTGCAGACGTAAGGATTGCCCCAGGATTCACTATTAATTTCCTCGTAATTCCTTCAAATTCGCCTTTTTATCTTGCTATACTCTCGAAAACAAAAGTGGGAAATGTTTTCGAGAAGCCCGACTAACCGTAATATATCTGAAATCTTCTGATTATATTCGCGTGCTAGAATCGGTAATAGGTGAAACTATGAAGAGAACTAATAACTACATAAAAAGCTTGATAACCATACTCATTGCGGCGGTTACTACGCCGTCCTTGGTGTGCCTGCCTTTGGGCCTCGGCACAGGACATACTCCTCAGTTCACGGTCCGTAAGGCTTATGCCGCAACGTTCCCTGAAGATCTCGAAGTGGAAGAGAACGAGGAAGAAGAGGACAGGACGGAGGAAGTCGACGAATACTTCTTAAACGGCGGTACGCTCACGGCTACATATAATGAAGGCTACGCGCCTCCGGATTCCCAGGACAAGGAATATCAGGACGTTCCGACATTCCTTGTATATCAGCAGTTCGACGAGGCAGGTCTTCCGATCGAGCAGCTCGATCCGATGTACTTTACGCCTGACGGCGAGAACGGAACAACATATTACATCCAGGCCAAGGACTCCATCCTCAAGGAGACGCCTGACATGAATTCAATAACGCTCCAGCCGCTTTACATAACTCAGGCTGTTACGCGTATTTCCTACGGTGACACCTGGTCATATGTAAGGACCGAAGACGGAACCGAGGGATTTGTCCTTACCGACAACCTCTCATACCAGATGGTCTTCGAACCTATAGACAGGATAGTCTGGGTAGACACCGGAAGCCTGACGCTTCGTAAGGATCCTTCCGTTGACGGTGAGTTCCTCGGAAGCCTTACCGACGAGACGAAGCTCCGTTGTACGGCAGTATCCGCCAAGTGGTACGAAGTTACAGTCGCAAGCGGCCCTCTCCAGGGAACATCAGGTTACGTCTACATCTCGTATACAACGACACAGGCTCCGCCTACACCAACACCAACACCTACTCCTACAACACGTCCCGCTAATAACGGAAACGGCGGCGGTGGCGGCGGAGGAGGCTCCTCATCGAGCAGCTCATCCTCCATCGACTACAGCAAGGTCGTTGACCCGTCGACTATCATCACGGGAAGTAACCCTGAGTCTGTTGCCAAACTTGCGGAAGCAATGATCGGTGTTCCGTACGTCTGGGGTGCTGCATCAGCAAGCGCAGTTGACTGCTCGGGTCTCGTCTGCTACTGCTACAGCGAAGTCGCGGACATATCACTGCCGCACTATTCGGTATCCCTCTGCAGCGTCGGTGTCGGCGTCTCACGTGACGAAGTCCAGCCGGGTGACATCATCTGCTGGGATAACAACGGTAACGGCGTCTGCGGTCACGTAGGTATCTATGTTGGCGGCGGACAGTGCGTCGAAGCACGAGGCAAGCAATGGGGTGTTGTATACTGCAGCATCGACCGCTCGCCGATCATCACGATCCGAAGGATCTATAACTAAAGCACTTCAAAGGACTGCCTGCCGGCGGTCCTTTTTTG
Source organism: uncultured Clostridia bacterium (assembly GCA_947165785.1). Classification (GTDB taxonomy): domain Bacteria; phylum Bacillota; class Clostridia; order Saccharofermentanales; family Saccharofermentanaceae; genus Saccharofermentans. Next base: position 19,006 of record CAMVBS010000012.1, read on the forward strand.
ATCGTTCAATTGGAGCGCAGCTTTCTTCGCACACGGTTTATGTGGCGCTCAAAAGATCCGCTATCCAGGAGTTCCGCGATCACCAGCTGCTCGAATGTCGGGACCGTACATGAGTAGAAGCCGAGCTTGCGGTCGAAGTCAGAAGCGAGCTTTGAAGGCAGGACCATGTAGCCGACACGAAGGGCGGGGGATATGGTCTTGGAGAAGGTGTTGAGGTATATGACATTGTCTTTTGTCGCCATCGAAAAAAGCGTCTCAACGGGTTTTCCGAGAACGGAGAATTCAGATTCATAATCATCCTCAACGATCATCCTCCGGCCTTTGTCCGCCCACCTTATATATTCGTGACGCTTTGATGCGGATGCGGATATTCCCGTCGGGAAACTTCGAAAAGGTGAGATATGAAGAACCGTTGCAGATGTCCTTCGAAGCGCTGAACTCTCGATGCCGTCATTTCCCAGCGGCAGCAGCTCATATCTGATGTTGGAGTTATCGTAGACGCGTCTGATCTTCTCATAACACGGATCTTCCAGCGCGAAAAGGTTATCACTTCCCAGAAGTCCCGCGATCATATTGTAAAGATATTCCGCACCTGAACCGATGACTATGCGTGAAGGATCAACGCGGATATCCTTATTGCGCGCCAGATACCGAGATATCGCGTCACGGAATTCCGGCAGGCCGCTGTTGGGAGACTTCCGGAGAATGTCTTCCTGGCGGGAGGAGAGGATGTAGCGCATTGTTTTCGAGAGGACGGAGTACGGAAAGCTGCTCTCGGCGGAGCCCATGACTGCAGAAGAAGGTGCAGGTTCAGAAGGAAATGACGAGAAGCCGTCGCCCGCCCTGAAGTCTACGAAGTAGCCGCTCTTCTCGACACTCCGGATATAGCCTTCGTCACATAGAAGATCATAGGCGTGCTGGACCGTTATTACGCTCACGCCGAACGAGGAGGCAGAGGTCCTTTTGGACGGGATCTTGGTGCCGTATGGATATACACCGTCCACTATATCTCTTTTTATATGCTTGTAGATCTGCATGTATGCCGATTCATTCGTGTTCATCTGGTTATATTAAAAACTCCAAATCTGGTTATTTTGTATATTCAGATAAGTTGTACCATAGTTACTGTTGAAACACAACGGAGGAGAAACAAAAGATGAGTCACGATGAAAACAGGATAAAGATCAGAAAACTTGCATACATGGGCGTACTTGCCGCACTTATATTCGTGGGCACGATGATCCACGTTCCGACAGCGATAGGACACGTTAATCTCGGTGATATGGTGATCCTTGTAAGTTCATATCTGCTAGGTCCCATTGCCTCGATACCTGCAGCAATCGGATCTGCAGCCGCTGACATCATTGCGGGTTATGTGCCATATGCACTTCCGACTTTCCTCATTAAGGGAGTTATGGGCCTGGTGGCAGGACTTATCATGAAACGTAACAGTGAGAACAAAGTCCGTCTTCCGCGCAGGATCATCGCGGGTATTGTTGCTGAGATCATAATGGTAGCGGGATATTTCGCTTTTGAGTCCCTGCCGTTCATGTACGGTGTTGCGGCTGCGATCGGATCTGTCATCCCGAACCTCATCCAGGCAGGTGCAGCGCTGATCCTTGCGATCCCGCTTACCTATGTTAAGGTCTTCGATCGCGTTCATGTCTGATCCCGTGTAATAAGATAACTCAGACAAAGATCTTAGGTATATACGTTTTAAGCAGCGAAAAGGACCTCGGCCATAGAAGACCGGGGTCCTTTCCAATGCAATGCCTTAAAGAGAAACTTATGGCCTTATTTTGCAAGAGCAACAGGTGATCCGCCCCACTCAACTACCGTGAAGCCGTCACGTGTAACGCCTGAAGGCATGACGAGCTGGTTCTCTGAAGCGATCTCAACTTCGTGATCTAATCCTGCAAATACCATGTAGACACGGATCACCGTATCAGGTGCAGGGGAGACGTTGAGCTTGGCGATATTCTCGTATTCCTCAGTAGGGAATGAGATAAGATTGTACTCGTTCTTCTCCATCATCGGGAGCCAGAAAGAGATGAAATCATCGATCTCGCTGCTGTTAAGTCCTGCTGCTTCGAGGTACTCCTCGAGGAAGTCTTCAGTGTCGCAGCCGCGTACGCAGATCGCATTGTTAAATGACTTCAGATCGCTGTTGTATGTGGTTCCCTCCCAGAAGAGGTAATCGTAATCTCTGCCGTCGTTTGTGTTATGGATACGGCCGTCAGGATCTGCAACCACGTGCCAGCCGTTTTCCGGATCATACTTAGGATATGTGCATTCGAGTTGACCTTCGAAGTCGATCTTGACGTCTACATCCGTTGTTTCCTCAGGGTAGAGGTAGATGACCGGCTTATCAACAGGCATTGCCTCTGCTTCGTCGAAATCAGCTGCGACATCAAAGTCATACATGCACTCGACCGTGCCGTCAGGACGGGTTACCACGAGGGTATATACTCCTGTTTCCATGTCGGCAGGGAGATAGCCGGTGCCGTAATATTGATCGGCATTTACCGTTCGGCAGAAGGTTGCCTCGAATGAAGTATAGGCGTCCTTCGTATTCCATGCATAATCATCATTATGATCGAAAACATACAATTTGATCGTATCACCGTATCCTTCCGGATTTACTTCAAATTCAGCCGTCAGCTCAGAACCTGCAACTATCGGACTTGTCATGTTCCAGTCATAAAGCCCGTAGAATGCCATGAGTGAATCTATCCAGGATGACTCGACATCCTTTGATCTGTAGAACCAGTCGCTCACCGGATTATCAAGATCAGGATTTCCGAAAAGATTAGGCTCATGAAGTTCTTTCACGCCTGTAGTCGTTGTCTCTGATGTGGTCTCTCCTGTGGTCGCTGCTGTTGTTTCTTCTGTTGTTGTAGTCTCTTCGGAAGATATCGTCGTCTCAGTCGGTTCAGTTGAAGGCCCAGGCTTTGATGTCTGAGTGCAAGCTCCGAGCATGAGAGTAACAGCCAATACGGCTGCAAGTGCAGTTGTTTTTTTCATGATATTTCTCCTTATTCCATTTGTTTTTTGTAAAGCTTTTCTATCCCTTTTTGAATCGCTCATGTCTATAGGACGAAGCTTTTTCAGTCTGCGTTGCATTTTTCTCGAAAAAAATACCTGCTTCGTTATGAAGCAGGTATCTTACTGTTCAAATGATCACTGAAGATTGTAAAGCTTTGGCGCCGGTGCAGGCACTTTTTCGAGCTGGATACGAGGACTGAACTTTACGATCGTCTTCATCGTAGAGAGCTTGCTCGAGAGGTCATCTTCAAGACCTGATGCCTTAAGGTTATATGTGTGCTCGTCCGATGTTACGACAGTAAGAGAATTGCCTGTAGCAGCTGCAGCTGCATCTTCTGTCTTGCCAAGTGTATTGATGAGCTCGATGTTGGTAGTCTTTGACATGAAACCGATGATCGTGTAAGCAGTTCCCGAGAAGAGACACTTCTTTTCTGCGTTCAATGCGGGATTGCTCGTGTCGTTGGTATACATATAAGTAAGACAGTTCTTACGCTCGAAGTAATACGAATCTCCGGCAGTTACCTTCAAAGCCTTGTAAGGTGCAAGAAAACCGATGCCGAAATCGATAGCGACCAGGATGATCGCAACGATCAGAATATTTCTGATCACTTTCAAAACTTTTCTCATAAAACAGTTACCCCCCTGGTAATATACCCTATAATAATATACTAACTTCTCCAAAAAGGAATACAGTAATCAAAAAAATAGGAGCACCTCCCCTGAAGGAGATGCTCCCATAGTTTATTATCCTGTTTCAGATCACTCTTCGGAAACTGCAGTAGTCTCTGCAGGAGCAGTATCAGAAGAAGTTGTTCCGCCGATCAGGATCGATGCTGCGGCATCAGAACCTACTATGGTCGTAGGAAGCTTACCGTCCCATGTCTCATAGTACTTATTCTGAAGAACGTTCGAATCGATGGAATCACTGATCGTCTTGTTTGCGTCAGCCTCAGCCTCTGCAGTGATAACGAGTGCGTCAGCCTTTGCCTGTGCATTTGTCTTTGCAACGGTTGCATCAGCTTCAGCTTTCTCGATGTTCTTCTTGTTCTCGATCTGCTGAGTCTCATAATCGATCTGAGCCTGCTGCTTCTTGGCGATCTTCTCATCATACTCTGCATCGAATGTTGCATCGTTTACGACTACCTTATTTACATAAACGACATCCGGACCGTACTTCTCATCAAGAGAGATCTGGATATTCTCCTTAGCCTTAGGCTCGAGGATGCTTCTGTTCGTACAGTCGATAGGTGACAACGTCTTGGATGTTGTCTTGATAGCTGATGCAACGAGCGGCTCACTTACGAGTCCGTCCTGATAGTTCGTGACATTGGCATAGATCCAAGCTGACTTCTCGGGATTGATCTGATATGTGACCGTGATCCCCTTGAAGTTTACCGTGTTACGCTCGCTGGTCTCAGAAGAGATAGCGTTCTCGTTGAACTTGATATCCTGCTGCTTGTTATTTACAAGTACGATCTCCTGTGCGAACGGGATATGAAGATTGAAGCCGTTGCCGAGTGTCCTTGAGTCAACCTGACCGAATGTAACCCTTACGCCTGTATATCCTGTCGGAATGATCGTAAAGGACATCGAAAAAACGATGCTTGCGACACCGAGTGCCAACAGGGTTGCGCCGTATTTCTTATTGTTTCCCTTTTTATCGCTTTCCTTCTTGATAGAGGACTTGATAAAAAAGTAGATACCCAGGCCCACAAAGATAAGGCCCAATACAACAAATAAAACATTTAACATAATTTTGTCCTCCTTAAATGCCTGGATTATTATAGCAATCGGTCCTTCTGTTTAAAATAGCGATATATTGCAATCCGGATACTCTATAAAGCAGCCCGCCTGCAATTGTAATTCTTATTTGCATGAGCGGAGAAAATTAAGTTTCAAATGATATAATCTTATACATATTTTGAATAACGGAGGATACGACATGGCCGTAGAAGTTGAGATCAGAAAAGAAGGTAAGGGAGACGAGCTGCTCCTTAAGTCATTTATCGGGGAGAAGCTTGCCATAGGCGCTTACGACGATTCGTGGAGATTTCAGGTGGGAAAGACCGGCGAGAATATGGTCGTCATCGATCCTGAAAGACCCGGAAGAGGAATCATGATCCATCTCGATCCTAATGACAGGAGTTCGGTCAAGCTTAAGCTCCCTATCCCTGCAGCACCTCACGATGTTGAAGTCTTTGTCGATGTGGTAACGAGAGTCGCAAAGGAATGGGACGCCGCGATCTGGACAGAAGCCGGCGACAGTATGCCGGCAGGCGTTTTCGCGACGAATGAGAATAATATCAAGGACTTTAACGATAAGGCCTTCAAGGAAGTTACAAAGAATCTTATAGACGGCAAGGCTCCGAGTTTTTGCATCTTTGCAGCCAACTGGCCATTGTACCTGAGCGTTGAAGATGCAAAGAAGCTTAAGGGTGATACAGAAGCTTTCGGCAAGTGGCTTTCCGATAAACAGAGCATCGATGCATATTATGCTTCTCCAAGGTTCTACATGAAGGACGGCAAGGTGATCGGAAGATACATCATCATGTCCGACTGCAGAGCGATCTTTCCTAAGACTCCGAGCGTTCCGTACGGAATGACCCATGAGGGCAGACCTCTGGAGTGTGATGACTATAAGGTCGTTATCGGTACCGAGGAGGAAATGATAGGAGAGATAGGCTTTGAAGAGTTCAAGTCCAAGCTCCCGTCTGCCAAGGTGTCCGGATATGACGAGAACGATATCCTCATCGAAGAACTTTCCGAAGATGAATTAAGATCCATGGTCTGAGCTTGAAGTCCCATTATCGGGACTATGCCTGTAGTAAAATCCGATCATAAAGAAATAACGGAGGTGTTTCCTAATGAACGAGATCAAGTGTCCAAAATGCGGTGAAGTATTTCAGGTTGACGAATCAGGTTATGCTGCGATCATTAAGCAGGTCAGAGATAAGGAATTCTCCAAGGAGATAGAGCAGAATACTCAAAGGCTCAAGGAGGAGAAGGACGGTGCGGTCAAATTAGCCGTTGCCAAGGTCGAAGCCGACAAGGATAAACTCATTGCAGAACTTCAGCAGAAGCTCGCCATTGCGGGTATGGAGAAGGAAGCGGCCGTTAATGATGCAGATGCCGCAGGCAAGAAACTCCTTGCTGAGAAGGAAAGCGAGATCTTAAGGCTTAAGTCCCAGATTGAGATCGATAAGGCTAATGCGGGATCGGCCCTTAAGGAAGCAACTGCTCAGAAGGAGCAGCAGATCCTTGAACTTACCAATGAGCTCTCTCTCGAGAAGAGCCGTCACGAACTTGAGCAGAAGAGTATGATCGAGGCTCATCGCGAGGAACTTAAGCAGAAGGATGACGCCATCAATTATTATAAGGACCTCAAGACCAAGATGAGCACGAAGATGGTCGGTGAATCACTCGAGCAGTACTGTCTCGATGAATTCAACAAGATAAGGCTCGCTGCTTTCCCTAAGGCAGAGTTCGGTAAGGACAACGAAGTTTCCGAATCCGGTTCCAAGGGTGACTTTATCTACCGTGAATTTGATGAGACGGGCGAGGAACTCATCTCCATTATGTTCGAGATGAAGAATGAGATGGAGACAACGGAGAAGAAGCATCTTAACCGTGATTTCTTCAAGGAACTCGATAAGGACAGACGTGAGAAGAACTGTGAATATGCTATTCTCGTTTCTCTCCTGGAAGCTGAGAGTACCGTTTATCAGGGCATAACAGACGTATCTTACGAATATGACAAGATGTATGTAGTAAGGCCTCAGTGCTTTATCTCGATCATAACGATACTTCGTAATGCTGCACTTAAGTCTCAGGAGACCAGGCGTGAACTCGCTCTTATCAAGAATCAGAATATAGATGTTACGAACTTCGAACGTGAGATGAACGACTTTAAGGACAGGTTCGGTAAGAATTACAGGCTTGCCAGTGAGAAGTTCGTTAAGGCCGTTGAGGAGATCGACAAGACTATCGCTCTTCTCGAGAAGACCAAGAAGGACCTTCTTTCTTCCGAGAACAACTTGAGACTAGCCAATGACAAGGCTCAGGATCTGTCGATCAAGAAACTTACCAAGAATAATCCGACTATGAGAGCCAAGTTCGAAGAACTCAGGGCACAGGATCCTCAGGACGTCTGACAGTTGCTATAACAGCCTTTGCGGGAATCTCGGCTTTTTGTTAAAATCGTAACGGATGTTATGATCTTAACGATAAAGGTCGTATATCATCCTGTGAGAAAAGGTATATATGGAGTATTTGATGTCCAGAGCAGTTGTCTACTATTCTTTTGAAGGAAATACCAGAGAAGCGGCACGGAAGATCGCTTCTTTGACAGGTGCTGACCTTATCGAGATCAAACCGGTCAAGGAAATATCGGAATTCGGGCCAAGGAAGATGATGGAGGGCGGCGGCAAGGCCATCTTCGGATTCGGTTCTGCGATACTGCCTTTGGACAAAGATCTTTCTTCATATGACGAGATAATGATCGGGACTCCGATATGGGCGGGCAGATGTGCGCCTTATATCAAAACGCTTCTTAAGGATGAATCCATCAGATCCAAGGTGACCGGTGTATTCACTTTGAGCGGCAGCGGAAATAACAGACAGTGCATAAAGTACTTCCGTAAGAAACTTCCTAATCTTAAGTATGACGTATCACTTCATGACAGAGTAGGGAAGAAGGCGGGAGCCAATGACGAGGCTATCGGAACATTTGTCAGCGGCTATATTGTGCCTGGAGAAAAGGAACTTAAGAACTGATGAATGACAAAATAGACCTTGTAGCAACGGATCTGGACGGAACACTCCTTGATCCTTTGAAGAATGTGCCTTCGGATTTCGAAGACTTCGTACTCTCGCATAAGGATATAAACTTTGTTATCGCGAGCGGAAGGCAGTATTACAACATCCTCGATCTTTTCCCGAAGTGCAGGGATGAACTTATTTTCATAGCCGAGAACGGCGGACTTGTCTACAGGAACGGTCAGGTGCTCCACAAAGATACCATGAGCCGTGAAGATGTTGACGAATGCCTGAAGATCTTCTCGGATCCTGAGATCTGTTCACTCATCCTGTGCGGAGTCAAGTCGGCGTATATGCTTAAGTCAGCTTCAAAGGACTGCTATGACAATTCCTACCTGTATTATAAAAGGCTTGATCTTGTGGACAGCTTTGAAGATATCGACGATGACATCCTGAAGATCGCCATATTCGTTGAAGGCTACAGAGCCAATGAATACTATCATGAGATAACCGCCCCGAATGACAGGCTCGAGTGCCTTTTGTCGGGCAACTGCTGGATCGACGTCTCCAATAAGACCGTAAGTAAAGGTGCTGCGATGAGGAGGATCATGGAGATCACAGGTTCTTCATTTGAGACTTCAATGGCTTTTGGCGACTATCTTAATGATGAATCACTGATCAGGTCATGCAAGTTCAGTTATGCAATGGCAAATGCTCATCCTGACCTTAAGAAGCTGGCTTTAAGAGAGGCTCCGTCCAATGAGGATAACGGTGTAATGAGAGTTCTTTATGATGTTTTCGATAAGGAACCTGAGTAAATTGGTCAGAAAACAATAAATTTCTGTTTTTAGAATGAAATAACAAAAATGCACTTCCTACAGTATATTATTGGCGGACGGAGGTGCATTTTATGTGCGGCATAGTCGGTTATATCGGTGCCAGAAATACGCTGGCAGTACTTATAAAAGGACTTGAAAGTCTTGAATACCGCGGATACGATTCGGCGGGTGTGTCTTTTATACAAAACGGAAATCTCAATGTCATCAAGAAAAAAGGTAAGGTCAAGGAACTTTACAAGGCTATAGATGAGCAGGGATACGATCTGTCCTTGAAGGGCAAGAACAGTATCTCAGCAGGTATCGGTCACACAAGGTGGGCAACTCACGGAGCTCCGAGTGACGAGAACTCCCATCCGCATCTGTCAATGGGCGGCAAGATCTGCGTAGTACATAACGGAATCATCGAGAACTACGTTGAACTTCGTAAGTTCCTCAAAAAGAAGGGCTACGAGTTCTCATCCGACACGGATACGGAAGTAGCAGCTCAGCTCATCGAATACTATTACAAGAAATTTGACTGCAAGGATTTCGAAGGCGCTGTTCAAAGAGCGTTGCAGGATATCGTAGGTTCCTATGCTCTTTGCATCCTTTGCGTTGACTATCCTGACAAGATCATATGTGCCAAGAAGGATAATCCGATCGTTATCGGACTTGGTCAGAACGAGAATTTCATCGCTTCTGATATCCCGGCACTTATCGAATACACGAGAGATGTTGTTTTCATGGAAGACAACTGCATCCTCATCATGACCAAGGATTCCATCGAGATCAAGGATGTTCACGGTGAAGTCGTTGATTACGAAGTTTCACATGTTGACTGGGATACGGATGCTGCTCAGAAGGGCGGCTACGCTCACTTCATGATGAAGGAGATGTTCGAAGAGCCTAAGGCTTTTGAAGCAACGGTTGCTCCGAGGATCAAGGATGATGTTATCTGGCTCGAGCATTTCCCATGCGGAAGGGACTATCTTTCAGGTATCGACAAGATCAATATAGTTGCATGCGGAACGGCTTATCATGCAGGATGCGTCGGTAAGTATCTTATTGAGAAGCTTTGCAGGATACCTGTCACATGTACTGTTGCAAGTGAATTCATATATTCCGATCCGATCATCGACGAGAGGACTTTGACGATAGTCATCTCCCAGTCAGGTGAGACGCTCGATACGCGTAACGCGATGCGTGAAGCTCAGAACAGGGGCAGCAGGACACTTGCTATCGTAAACGTTATAGGAAGTACGATCGCCCGTGAGGCCGATTATGTTCTTTATACTGCTGCAGGACCTGAGATCTCCGTTGCTTCCACGAAGGCTTATACTACACAGCTTGCCTGTGTATACCTTTTGGCGATCAAGTTCTCCTATGAACTCGGAAAGATCGATGACGACAGATATAAGCAGCTTCAGTCAGAACTTCTGCAGATGCCTGAGAAGCTCACGAAGATCCTGTCAGAACAGAACAAGATCCAGAGATTTGCATCTTCCCAGTTCAATGCCGAGAGCATCTTCTTTATCGGAAGAGGACTTGATTATTATCTGTCCATGGAGGCTTCCCTCAAGCTCAAGGAGATCTCCTATATCCACTCGGAGGCCTATGCCGGCGGTGAGCTCAAGCACGGAACCATCGCTCTCATAGAGGACGGAACGCTTGTTGTAAGTCCTATTACTCAGGATGAGCTTTGCGGCAAGATGGAATCGAACATCAAAGAAGTAAAGACCCGTGGCGCAACGGTCCTCGCTATCATTCCCGAGAGGTTCGCCGACAAGGGCTTTTCATGCGACGAGAAGTTTGTGATACCTGACTGTGACGAACTTTTGACACCTATCCTTACGGCTTTGCCTGCTCAGTTGTTCGCTTATTACATGGCGGTCAATAAGGGCTGCGATATCGATAAGCCGAGGAACCTTGCCAAGTCGGTAACGGTCGAATAAATAACAAAGGGGACTACGAAATTGAAAGATCTACATGAAGAATGCGGCGTTTTCGGACTTTATGCTCCGGAAGTGTGCGACCTCGCGAATATGGTCTATTACGGACTTTATGCTCTCCAGCACAGAGGCCAGGAAAGTTGCGGTATCGTTGTAAACGACGACGGTGTATTCAGTTCCCTGAAGGATCTGGGTCTCGTCAATGAAGTCTTTAACAAGGATAACCTTCGTAAGTTCCCTAAGGGCAGGATCGCGGTAGGCCACGCAAGATACGGAACCACAGGCGGCACGAACAGGGCCAACTGTCAGCCAATCGAGGTCAATCACCAGAAGGGCAAGATGGCTCTGGCTCACAACGGCAACCTCAGTAATGCTTATGAGCTAAGGCTCGACCTCGAGCTTAAGGGTGCTATCTTTCATACGACCAGCGATACTGAGACCATCGCATATATAATCACCCAGGAAAGACTTAAGACCCCTTCCATCGAAGAGGCAGTATCGAAAACGATGGACATTCTGGACGGAGCATATTCTCTCGTTCTCATGTCCGCCACAAAACTCATCGCAGCACGTGATCCCCGCGGTTTCAGGCCTCTTTGCTACGGCCAGACCAAGGACGGCACATACGTAGTTGCTTCCGAGAGCTGCGCTCTTAACTCGGTAGGCGCCAAGTTCATCCGTGACGTTGAGCCGGGAGAGATCCTTGTTTTCGATGATACGGGAGTTAAATCCGACAGAAGTCACTGCGGTACTAAGGATAAGCACGTATGTATCTTTGAATATATCTACTTTGCAAGACCTGATTCCGTTATCGACGGTATATCTGTTCACGCAGCACGTAAAAAGGCCGGCGCGATCCTTGCAAAGACTCATCCTGTCGATGCCGACGTTGTCATCGGCGTTCCTGATTCGGGACTTGATGCCGCCCTCGGTTACTCTGAAGAGTCAGGTATCCCTTACGGCATCGGCTTTATCAAGAACAAGTACATCGGAAGGACATTTATCTCTCCGGGCCAGGATGCTAGGCTTGATGCCGTTAAGATCAAGCTCAATCCTATCTCCGACGCCGTTAAGGGCAAGAGGATCGTCCTCATCGATGACTCCATCGTCCGCGGAACCACCAGCGGCCAGATCGTTAACCTCCTTCGTGAGGCTGGCGCCAAGGAAGTCCATATGAGGATCTCTTCTCCGCCGTTTACGAACCCTTGCTATTATGGCACGGATATCGATTCCAAGGAGAACCTCATCGCCTGCAAGTACGACGTTGAAGGCATTGCCAGGTACATCGGTGCAGACAGTCTCGGCTACCTTCCTGAGTCTGAGCTCAAGAACCTGATCGGCGGCTCCTGCGAATACTGCGGTGCATGCTTTACGGGCAGCTATCCAACGGATATCCCTACCGAGACCTGCAAGAACAGATTTGAGAAGAAGCTTTCCGAGAAAGGATCCTGATCTTTTTCTCGAAAAAGTCATCTGAGTTTAACGCGATACAGATCGTTTTTGCCTGAATTGGCAATTTTGGGTCTGTATCGCTTAATTTTTGATTGCTTTTTCGAGAGAAGATATGATAACTTATGCTTGTTTGGAAGATATATTGATGAGATCAGACCCGGTTCCGGATATGTGCGGATGTTATGCCGGGTGGATTTTCTCAGACAATATGATTTTATATCGCGCAGTTGCCACACGAATAGAATACTGTTTTTTAAGGAGGAAATATGGTATGATAGTCGGGTTGACTGATATATTTTTATGAATAAGGGAGACAAATTATGGAAATTTCAAATGAAGATTTACAGAAGGCCGTCGAGATAATCAACCGTCTCGGAGGATATTACGAAGGTAAGGTCGTAGGCCAGAAGTTCCTCGGATTTGCGCTTATCGTAGCAATGATCACGAACGGACACATCCTTTTGGAGTCTGTTCCGGGTCTTGCTAAGACAACAGCTGCTAAGGTCATGACTGAGGCAGTTAACGGTAAGTTCTCGAGAATCCAGTGTACGCCTGACCTCATCCCTAGTGATATCATCGGTACACAGATCTACAACATGAAGGAGAACACATTCGAAGACAAGATCGGTCCTGTCGATGCGAACTTCGTACTCCTCGATGAGATCAACCGTTCCAGTGCAAAGACTCAGAGTGCCATGCTCGAAGTCATGCAGGAGAAGACAGTAAGTATCGGCGGACATAAGTACCTGCTTCCTGACGTTTTCGTAGTAATCGCTACGCAGAACCCTATCGAGCAGGAAGGTACTTACGTTCTTTCAGAGGCTCAGCAGGACAGATTCCTTCTTAAGGTCACACTCGATTATCCTGATTCGGATGCCGAGATCGAGATCCTCAACAGGATCGAGAAGGATGTATTCTCCGATGTAAGATCTGTTGCTACAGTAGAAGACATCGTATTCCTTCAGAACCTTTGTAAGGAAGTTTACATCGATAATTCGATCAAGAAGTACATCGTAGATGTAGTACGAGCTACACGTGAGACAGATAAGGTCCTTCCACCTGATCTTGCTCAGTATGTTGCAATGGGTGCAAGTACTCGTGCTGCCATCGCGTTCATGGAAGCTGCCAAGGCAGTTGCGCTCATCAACGGAAGAGGTCACGTAATTCCTGATGACGTTAAAGTAATGAGATATCCGATCCTCCGTCACAGGATCATGCTCAACTTCTCTGCTATTGCCGACGGCATCAAGGAAGAGAAGATCATCGACGCAATTCTTGGAACAGTACCTACACCATGAGACTGAATTATATTTCGCAGATCAAGTCCAACCTCAAAAAGTCGGCTACGATCAGCACCAGGAGACCGTCCTCCAATATTCTTGACGGTTCCTATGTGTCAGTCTTCAAAGGAAGAAGCCTTAACTTCGATGATTTGAGGGAATATGTCCCGGGCGATGACGTTAAAGATATCGACTGGAAAGCAACGGCAAGAAGCCAACAGCCTCTTGTTCGTGAGTATATTGCCGAGAAAAAGCACAATATCATGTTCGTTCTCGACACTAATAAGAGAATGCTCGCTCATACCAAGGATCTTAACGATAAGAAGGACGTAGCTTTGTATGCTGCCGGTACTCTTGCTTATCTTGTAAGCAGGAACGGTGACTATATCAGTGCGGTCTTCTCATCTGAAAAGGGTATGAGACGTTTTCCTTTCAAGACAGGTCTTATGAATGTCGAGAACATCCTGCAGACATATGACAAGGATATTAATCGTAAGAATGAATCGAGCGTCGTAAAGGCACTCGAATACATCATGCGTAATATCAGAAGGAGGATGATCATAATCATCGTAACGGATATGGAAGGTAAGAGAGCCATTTCCGAACAGCTCCTTAAGAGACTCGTGACCATGCATGATGTCCTTTTCCTTAATATCAGTGATACGGATGCATTCGGTGACAACATCTATGATGTTGAGTCATTTAAGATGCTTCCGGATTTCTTTACTAAGGATAAGAAACTTCTAAAGCGTGAGATGAAGCGCAAGGAAGAGATAGAGAAAGAATCAGCCGAGAAGCTCAAGAAGACGGGTATCGTTACTACGACACTCGACAACACAGATGATATTTCCATCAGGCTTACCGAGCTTTTGGCCAGACATAAACTGGAGAAACGATAATGAGAACAAATGTAGGTGTACAAAATCCGACATCCTATGCTATTTGGCCTATGATCCTCATGGGTGTCATTATCGTAGGAATTATTCTCGGACTTATCATTAATTATCTTGTTAAGAAATTCAAGAAGCCTAAGAAACCGAAGCCGGTCGTTGTTAAGCCGCCGGTCGTTAATGTTACTTCTCTTAAGAGCAAGTATATCAAGATGCTCGACGATCTCAGCAATGATTTCGTTCAGGAGAAGGTTACGCTTCGTGTCGGTTTCCAGCGCATGAGTTCCATAATAAGAAACTTTGTTTTCGAGGCTACGGGCATCAAGGTTCAGAACTATACCCTTGATGAGATCAGGTCCATCGGACTTCCGAAGCTCGATGAACTCGTTACGGAGTACTATAACCCTGAATTCGCCAAGATGAGTGAGGGTGACTTCGTTGAGTCAATGCTTAAGACTAAGAAGGTGATAGAGCAATGGAAATAAGATATAAGATAATGCTTTACATTTCCATAGCATTGTTTGCGGTACTCTTTATCCTTATGTTCGTTCCTTTCATAAAGGCAAAGGGAAAATACAAGAAGGGCAAGAAAGTTGCCAATGCTTTCTACATCAAGGAAGATACTTACTTCAAGAGAAAGATGGCAACATATAAGGTCGTTACTTTTATGCTCATCCTGACTTGCTGTCTGAGCATATTGTTATCTTCCTTCATGCTCTGCCGACCATATAGGACAGAGACCGTCATAGAGGAAAAGTACACGAGAGATATCTTCCTTTGTATCGATATCTCCTCATCAGTTGACTCCCTTAACGCACACCTTATCGATGAGCTCAAGGGTATCGTTGATGAGATGCAGGGTGAGAGATTCGGACTTGTTATCTTTAATACTTCACCTGTACTTTTGGTACCTCTTACGGATGACTATGAGTACATTATCGAACAGCTCGATGCTATCGAGACTCAGCTCGAGAGACGTTGGAAAGATCCTTACTATGAGGATCCGTATATTACATCCGGTACATTGATCGGAAGCGAGATGCGAGGCAGTTCCCTTATCGGTGACGGTCTTGCTGCTACAGTATTCGATTTCCCGGACCTCGAGGAAGATGCCGAAAGAACAAGACTTGTTATCTTCTCAACGGATAACGAGCTTAACGGTACGCCTTTTATTACTCTTGAAGAGGCTTCCAACCTTTGCATAAAGCACAATGTTCAGGTATACGGCATCGGCGTCAAGGACATGAACAAAAAAAGAAGGCAGGAGATGAAGAATGCGGCTGAAAATACCGGCGGTAAGTTCTACGAGTACGGTATTTCAGGTGATTGCTCATCCATCGTTGCCGATATCCAGCGTGAGACGAAGAGCTTCATTAATCAGGAGCCTGTCGTTAAAGAAACAGAAGTGGTTGAAGCTCCGTTTGTCATCCTGTTTGCCTGCGTGGCATGCATGATGGTATTTACGAAGATAGCCAAGTATTAAGGAAAGGAGAGCATATGAAAGTAGATCCTATCTTACCAATATGGCTAATGGCGATCCTCTGCGTTGGTCTTCTTGTCCTTAAGCGTAAGGGCATTGTTCCTTTTATCAGACAGATCGTCATCGTTCTTCTCCTTTTTGCGATCAATCTGAGGATAATGATCCCGGATCAGAACCATGTCATTAAGGAACCTAAGATCGATGCTTATGTACTTTTTGTTCTTGACGATACATTGAGTATGCTTGCCGATGATATGCCTGATGACAAGACCAGACTTGAATGTGCAGTTGAGGATTGCAATTACATAGTCGAGAAACTAGGCGGATCTAGCTTCGGTATTATCTCTTTTAACAACCAGGCTCAGATCCTTACACCTTATACGAACGACCCGTCTCACATTAAGAGCATGCTCAAGACGGTAACTCCTCTTGAAGAGCACTACGCTCAGGGAAGTTCGTTCAACCTTACTCAGGATCTTATCGTTGAGCAGGTCGATGTTGTAAGGGAAAAAGAAGATACAAACGTATATGTATTCTTTATCTCAGACGGTGAGAATAACAAAGACGAGAAGATCCATTCCTTTGCGGAAGTAGGCGAACATATTGACGGCGGTGCCGTATTGGGTTATGGTACGACTAAGGGTGGCAATATGACCATCAAGACTAAGACAGCCAGCGGTATCAGAGAAGATATCGTTCTTGACAGTAACGGAAAGAAGGCTGTTTCTAAGCTTGACGCGGACAATCTCAAGGATATTGCCGATCAGATGCAGGTAGAATACGTCAACATGAAGGAAAGCTCCGATGTTGACAATGTAATTAATGGAATATTGGATAACGTAAAAGTGACGCAGCAGGAAAGAACGGAAGTAGCTTACCTTGAGACCTACTATTACTTCCTCCCGCCACTTATAGTTCTTCTTTTGTGGGACTTTGTCCACTATAAGAGAAAGGTGTGATACATATGAGAAAGATTTTGTATGGACTCGGCGTAATGTGTTCATTGGCTCTTATGCTCTATGGTCTGAACTTTTTCAGTAACGAGATCGTAAATGAGAAGATGAGAGACAATGTCTTTGACAGAAACGACTTCGCATGGCTCGGATTCATGGAACCTTGGAAGGAACCGTATAATCTCGGCACGAACTACTTGAAGCAACGTAAATATGACGAGGCTGTTGAGCAGTTCGATAAGGCTCTGGGCTACAATATGTCAGATGACAACGAAGTTGATATCAGGGTTAACAAGGCTCTTGCATTGACACTTCCAATTAAGGAAGAAGAGGTAAACGACAGAAACCTTGACGAAGTTATAACTAAGCTCGAAGGTGCTGAACAGGTCTTGCTCGAGAAGGATTTCGCCAAAGAAGACGGTGACGGAGAATATGAGATCTCCCAGGAACTCTACGATGATATCGTTGAATATAAGCTCCACCTTCTTGAGGTAGTTTCAACGAGATTTGCTGTCAGCAAGGTAGATTCGGAAAGCGGTGATATGCTCTCCGGTGCCCAGATCCAGATCACCGGTGTTGATAAGGACGGAAAAGATATCAAGTTCCTTGCTGAAGATATCGAACTCGGACAGGGCGCTTCTATCTATGAAGGCTATGAAGGCAACGGAATCGTTATTATTTCAGGCAGCTCGCCTACGACAATTAACAAGATATTTGACGGTACATACACGATCCACGAGATCGAGGCTCCTAAGGGATACGATGTAGCTCCGGATATCGAGTTTACCGTAAAGCATTGTAAGGTGCTTAAGGGTGATAACGAATTCATTACTGAAGCAACAGATTATGAGCCTGCTTACATCACTTTGAATGATGAACTCTTTAAGACTGATGTCGAGATCAAAAAGATCGACGATTCCCAGCAATTGCTTCCGGGCGCTATCCTTACGCTTACCGGTGTGGATTTTAACGGTAATCCTGTCGTTATCCCTGAGGAATCAGTTGTCCTCGGAGAAGACGCTTACTTTAATGAAGCAAGCAGCGGCGAAGGCGTAAGTTTCGTAACCGGTAAGACAGATACAGTCATTAAAGGTCTTGTAGACGGTACATATACACTCCACGAGGACAAAGCTCCTAAGGGATTTATGGAGGCCCAGGATATAGAGTTTACTATCGAGGGCGGCATTGTTAAGGGTGAACAGGATGTTGTTTACCCTGCTGTCGGAGATCAGATCGCAATCGTTCAGATGGTCGACACCGATGATCCTCAAGGCGGCGGAGATGGCGACGGTAATAGCGGCGGAGGCGGCGAAGGCGAAGGCGGTGAAGGCGGCTCCGGCGAAGGCCAAGAAGGCGAAGGCGGAGGTTCTGATACCGAAGACGGTCAAACCGGCGGCGGTGGAGAAGACGAATCAGAGGGCGGCGGAAGCAATGGTCCTCAGGATCAGGGTGATTCCGGCGATCAGCAGAATGATGGTGACCAGTCCAATCAGGGCGGTAACGGCGAAGATGAGGAAACCGACAATAAGGGCGGTAACCAGGACGGCGATACCAAGGCTGACGGAAGCGGTAAATCAGCTGAAGATGCCGAACAGGAACTCAAGGGCAACCTCGAGGATCTTCAGGATCAGGCTAACTCAGATCGCTCCAATGACGTAGCAGGTGATGTGCCTTATGACTATGATTATGATGGTGATAAGTGGTAATCAGTAAATAATCATCTTATCGATATTCTCGTCGGAGTATTCGATCTCCGATGAGAACATCCTAAGAACATCTAAGAGATCTTCGGATCTCTTTTTTGTTCCCTGAAATACGGAAATTATGATCCTTACCGCTCTGAAAGCAAAGGCGGTAAAAAGGGAAAGGTCCTCCTCGTCCACGCTTTGAGTAAGGTAGCGGTGGAGAAAATAGAAAGCTACGTTAGAGAAGATCTTTTCTTCAGAAGGCGTGAGCTTTTGCGGCTCAGTCATTCCGGCCAGATATGATTCCCAGGCCGGGTCAAGCCGTTCAAGCCCCATGAGAAATCCGTAAAGCTCATCTCTTTTGAATTCTTCGAGCTTCGCGCCGGCAATATCGAGGCACTTTTGTGCCTTCTTCTCAAGCGGTTCTGCAGAATTCAGGATATCGAACATCTTTTTTCTTTCCTTCTCGAAAAAGAATTCCTCGTATTCCCCGTCGTCTTCGATACCGGAATCAACTATGCTGATCGGACCTTTTTCTTCCATGATCAGCCTTGCAGCTTCTTCGCAGCAAAGCCCCATGCCTATCTCACCGGGATTTCTGTATCTGGGATGATCAGTACAGATATCGCACAGGCGATCTTCTCCGAGATTAAGGATAAGATCACAAAGACCGCTGCTGTTAAGAAACGGGCAGCGATCATTCTCGTCGATCACGAAATGAGGGCAGGGATCTGCGCTTATGGAAGAACGGAGCCTGTCACCGAATTCGGAAGGCTCGGCCATATAGCTTTTGTAGGTTTCTTCGTCGATGTCGATCTCCCAGCCGATACAGCAGGAATGACGGCAATCTCCGGCCTTGCATTTAAAATCTCTGAATGTGCTTAAAGTTGTAATTCTCATAAAACGATTATATCAGTAGCCGGGAAATTAAGAACACGTTTTCGAGAGGAAAAAGAGACAGGGGAAATAATGGTGGCGAATATAGCGTTAGTGTAATACAATAATATAGGCGGGGAATGCCTGTTGGGTTAAAGGGTAGGATTAGAAAGGAAACGGTATGAAAAGGTTAGATAAGTCGGTTTCTGTTATCTTGGCAGTAACCATGCTTGTTTCTCTTGTCGGCTGTGATTCTTTCAGGAACAACAACGATAACGGAGACAACGATAAAGAAGAAGAACTAATAACTCAGGAGGCAGCGGTTGCTGTTGCCGAGGAGTATTCAAAGGCCCTTATCGCTCTTGACAGCGCTAAGGTCATCGAACTGTCCTCCAAGATCTCTGATTCCAATTCGGAGATGATCTCGAACTATGAGTTTTACGAGGAGTCGAAGAATGTCTATGAGCACTGGCTCACGACTTTCGAATATACGATCGTTGAAACTGAGATCGATATCGATGAGGATGAGGGAACTGTTCCGGTGACCATCAGTTATGTTGATCTTAATTCCGTTGCCACGGATTCCAATCTTGAGTCCGAGTGGCTTGCCGGCATCGATGAGTGCGAAGAGAAGAAGGAGATGTCCTTTGATATCAAGCTTAAGTACGATGATGACGATGGTAAGATCTATGTTTCCAACAGCGATGATATCGTTGAGGTCTTCTACTCCGATATCCTTAACACGTATATCTATGTAAACACTTTTGTTTACTATGATAATGCAGTTACGGGAAGCTGGTCTGAGGATTCATATAAGACGACCGAGAATCTTAAGTTCGACATTACATTCTCCGATATCCCGGCACTTGACGGAACGGATGTCCTGGTTTCTATCGAGGACCCTGATTATGATGAAGTGTATACTGAGACGATCACTTTTGAAGCAGGAAAGACGGTTACTTTTACTTGTAAGCCGAGTGATGCCGGTGTGGTAGAGTTCGAGAAGGGTTACTATAGCATTAACATCACCAACGAGAACAGTAATTTCAGTTTCGTTGCCAGTGTAAAGGTTGAGAGGCCTGAACTCGAGCCGAATGACGCGGATGGATCCATGATAATTGCTCCTAATGAGCAGGTACTGGGTTCTTTTGATTTCGAGACCGGTTTTTATACGAATGAATTCTTTGGTTTCAGATATGAGGTCGTTGATGATCTTATACCTGTAGAAGCTGAACAGTTTCAGGGCATGATGGATAACGAGAAACAGTTGAAGTATATGGTTATCGATAACTTTGCCGGTTCGCCTGAAGGTGATGTTACGATATTAAACCTTGTTGGCAAATTCAATACGAGTTATGTCAATAAAGACGATCCGATGTCCACATTCCTCGGTATTTTGGAAAACCAGGGAGTCGAATATGAGAAGATCAAGGTAGGCGATATTGATTTTTATAAATACAACAATATGGGCACCGATTATTTCATGACGGAGAAAGACGGTTATCTCTTTATCTTCTGCATGTTTTCGAGAACAGATGCTTCAATAGATGATTTTATCGCAACATTTGAGCAGATCGAAGCTAAGGAGGGGAATATATGAGTCAGCCGATCGATCCTAGATATAAGCCGCTTACAGCCTGGAACTATTTCTGGCTTCAGGTACTTTTTGCAGTTCCTGTAGTGGGTTTTGTATTTCTTATCGTTTTTTCGATAAGTCCAAGTAACATTAACAGAAGAAGTTTTGCCAGATCCTACTTCTGTTGCTATATAGTAATGGCGATCATTATTACGATCCTGGTTGCAACCGGATTATTCGGTACGATCATGGACAATCTGTCGCAATGATGATCGACAATTAAATAGGTTTATGCTTAACCCTGTCATGCGTAGACCGTGGCAGGGTTTTACTTTTGGAGGAATTATGACTTTAAGTTTAAAAAAATATATAGGTGACAGAGCATTTTACAAAATGCTCTTCTTGATATCGATCCCGATAATGCTGCAAAACGCGTTGACCAGTATTGTCGGGCTTCTCGATAACGTTATGGTCGGACAATTGGGAACTAATGACATGACCGGCGTGTCTGTCGCAAATAACCTCTTGTTCGTATATCTGATCGTCTGCTTCGGATCGGTATCCGGTGCGGGGATCTTCAGCGCCCAGTATTTCGGCAAGAAAGATTTCAAGGGAATGGCAAGCGCATTCAGAATGAAGATATACATCTTCCTGGTCGTTACCATCCTGTCGATCGGGATCTTCCTTCTTTTCGGAAAAGATCTGATCTCTCTTTATATGCATGATACGGGTGACGGAATAGGCGATGTCGCATTAGCTTCCAAAGCCGCTTGGGATTACCTGTTCGTGATGCTGTTCGGTCTTCCGTTCCTCGGACTGTCGATGTGTTATTCCTCGACTATGAGGGAGAGCGGAAGCACGTTCCCGCCGATGATCATGGGAATCATATCTGTTCTTACAGACCTGGTATTCAACTACCTTCTCATATTCGGTAACTGGGGATTTCCAAAGCTCGGAGTTACGGGTGCAGCGGTCGCGACCGTTCTTGCACGAGTGGTCGAATGCGTTTTGAATATGATATATACTCACATTAATGCCAGGAGGTTCGAGTACATAAAGTACGCGTTTAAGACATTGAAGATCCCGAGAGAACTTCTTGGAGGTATTCTTGTCAAAGGCCTTCCGCTTGTTGTCAATGAGGCTTTGTGGGTAATCTCGATCGCACTGGGAACTCAGTGCTTCTCGACAAGAGGCCTTGTGGCGATAGCGGCGATCAACATCAATTCGTCGATCGCGAATGTATTTAACGTCTTTTTCCTGGCAATGGGATCAGCAGTATCGATCATCATCGGACCGCTCCTTGGAGCCAACAAGATCGAGGAGGCGAAGGATAAAACGGGTAAGCTCGTCTTCAGCACATTCTTCATCAGTCTTTTCTCGGCCTGCCTGATGGCCATGTGTTCGAGTGCATTCCCGAACATCTACGAGACTGAACCGGAAGTAAAAGCACTTGCCGTCAAGATCATCCTCATCGCTGCGTGCATCATGCCGTTCCAGGGCGTTTGTCATTCAGGCTACTTCGCACTCAGATCGGGAGGAAAGACCTGGCTCACGTTCCTGTTTGACAGCGGACTTCAGTGGGCTTGCTATCTTCCGCTCGCTTTTTTCCTATCGCACTACACTGATCTTAGTATCCTCAAGATCTTTGCAATCGCCAGTATGTCGGATGTACTGAAATGTTTCATCTCGATCTTGTTCCTGAAAAAAGTGAATTGGGCGCAAAATATCGTCGAAGAGAAAAAATGATCGTAATATTCGGCAAACTCTATCTACCGAAAAACGCTCAGTAGTGTTAAACTTAATTGATTAAATTTAAGGAAGGCACTACATTGCGACTCAGTATCATCGTTCCTGCATATAACGAAGGAAAGAACATCTTCAACAATCTGAAGGTGATAGTTACTGCGTTGAGCGAGTTTTCCGCTGATTTCGAGGTAGTGGCAGTCAACGACGGAAGTAAGGATAACACCGCTTCCGAGATCATTCGCGCAAGTGAGGAAGACAAAAGGATCGTTCCTTGTATCTATGAAGTAAATCGCGGTAAGGGCGGAGCCATTGTAGAGGGTGTAAGTCATGCAACCGGCGATGTTATCGGATTTCTAGATGCTGATCTTGACCTTCCGCCTACGATGCTCAAGGGATTCTGCGAGAAGATGAAGGAGACAGGCTGTGATGTTGTCATCGGCTCAAAGATGCACAAGGACTCCAAGGTCGATTATCCTTTTGCTCGAAAAGTTTTCTCACTTTGCTACTATATAATGCTCAAGGTACTCTTCGGCCTTAAGTGCAAGGACACTCAGACAGGAATCAAGATCTACAAAGCCGAGATAATCAAGAAAGTAGCAAGTCTTCAGAAAGTAAAGGGCTTTGCATTCGATATCGAGCAGCTTGCCATGGCAAATAAGCTCGGTGCCAAGATCGAAGAAATGCCGATAACTCTTAATTACACCAGAGCAGCATCTTTCGGAAGGATAAAGTTCAAGGATGTCTTCAAGATGTTCACCGATACGATGAAGATCTGGTGGGAACTTCGAGTAACAAAGAAATACAAGCTTTAAGCGCTTTTAAGATCCTTACGGTTCTTGAAAGCGTTTTTCATGTAACGATTAGTTGCGAATACGATGGATATGAATATCGCACACACTATCCAGGTCAATGGTTCGCATATTATTATTCCGTTGTAACCATAGATATCTACCAGGAACTCAGCCATGATCACCTTCATTATCATCTCGAGAAAACTGCAGATCAAAGGTGCGATCTTCGAACCTACGCCCTGAAGAGTTGTCCTTGCAAGGCAAAGTACTGAAAGAACAAAGAAGAACGGCAGGTTCCACTTCAGGTATTTGTGTGAAAGATCGATGATCTCTTCGTTTTTCGAGCCGGATATGAGAAATGACAATTTATCACCGACAAGGAATATCATGGCGATAAGGATGACGATGATCACACATGAAGCGAGAAATACTTTCTTTATACCGGCGAAGATCCTGTCGTGCCTTCCTGCTCCGTGGTTCTGACCGGAAAACGTAGCCATCGCAGTTGCTATCGTGGAGATAGGCATCATGCAGAAACTGTCGATCTTTCTGGCTGTCTGGTGAGCCGCGATGGTGGATTCTCCCAGATTATTGATCGAGCCTTGAAGGAAAAGAGTTCCGATATTAACGATAGTGAACATCATCGCAAATGATAGTCCGCTTGCAAAGAGATTTCCGATAAGTCTTCCTTCAGGAACCAGATCCTTGATCGAGATATGAAGGAGAGGGACAGCTTTCTTTATGTATATGAAGCAGGCTATAGATGCGACCAGTTGAGAAACAGCCGTAGCAATTGCCGCACCCTTAAGACCGGTTCCTAATCCGATAACAAAAAGAAGATCCAGTGCTACGTTCATAAAAGCGGAACAGATAAGCACGACCAATGGTGCGATGCTGTTTCCTATCGCTCTTAAGAATGAAGAACAGATATTGTATGCAAGTGTTAACGGAAGAGCTAGTATGATAACGAATATGTATGATCTTGCTTCTTCATATAATGAATCGGGAACGTTTTGCATATGCATGACGGGATCCAGTGTAAGGATGCCGAAAATAACAATTGCCAAAGTACATGCGACTCCTAAAAAGATGCTGTTACCTGCAGCTTTTTTCAGTTTTGATTCATCCCTGCTTCCGAAACAGTTTGAGATTATGACCGAAAAACCATTAGTCAGTCCGAATATGAGAGTTGTATAAATACTGAACAGTGTGGACACACAGCCGATTGCCGAGAGTGCCGAGTCGCCAAGGGCATGGCCAATGATTGCAGTATCCGTAAGATTGTAGAACTGCTGAAAAAGATTGCTGAGAAATAAGGGCAGGGCAAAAAGGATGATGACCTTTAACGGCTCACCCTTAGTAAGATCCATGCTGTGTCCCTTTTTTACATTGGCCTTGTCTGACACGATAATACCTCCCGAAAAGATATCAACTATCTTAACACTGAAGATATTATTGTCTATCAGATACGTATCATTTATTCAGTTAACTGGAGTGGATCCGAGTCTGATTCGGTGATATTTCTAAGGGCTCTGTTTATGACATTGACTCTGGTAGTCTGGAGCTTATCAAGATTCCTGGATGCAGTCTCGAGGTTGCCCTTTACTGTGCCGAGCATTTCATCGAATTTACCGAAAGCACTCTTAACGCCTGCCAAGGTCTTCTCGATCTCTGCCGACTTCTTCTCAATAGCAAGTGACTGGAAGTAGTTGGTAACTGTACTTAAGATCGCAGTCAGGGTATACGGACCTGCAACGGTTATGTGCATCTTATTAAGTTCGTCTATCAGATTCAGGTTGACGATCTCAGAGTACATTCCCTCGAATGGAACGAACAAGATCGCGTATGAAGTTGTGTAAGGCGGTTCCACATACTTGGTATAGATATCCTTGGCATCAGATCTGATAGCGCTCTCCAATTGCTTTTTGGCTGCATTGATCCTGTCAGGATCACAGCTTTCATACGCATCAAGCAACTGTTCATATCTGTCGAGATGACACTTTGAATCGATAGGAAGGTAGATATGACGATCGCTGTCCTTCTCCGGGAGTTTGATCGCGATCTCGACATGCTCTGAAGATCCGGGTCTAGTCGGACATTCAACATCGTACAGCGATGGAGACAAAACATCCTGAATGATCTGTTTTAACTGAACCTCGCCCATTATTCCTCTGGTCTTTACTCCGCTTAATGTCTTCTCGAGACTTCCAACCTGGGTCGATATGCCTTTAAGCTCGCCCATGGACTTCTGGAGATCTCCCATTTGAGTAATGACACCACGGAAACTTTTCTCAAACTGTTCATTCAAGGTCTTATCAAGTCGCTCGCTCATCGTAAGCCTGATCGCTTCGATCTGAGCATTGTTCTCTTCTCTCATCTTAGCGAAGTTCTTGTTGATCGAATCGGTAAGTATGGTAAGTCTTGTCTCTGTAGACTTGAGCATGAGTTCGATGCCGTTCTTAATGGTTGTTGCATTGCCTTCAAGAAACTCTTTATTGGATTCTTTATTGACAGCGAGCATCTTCGTGAAAGATGAATTCATATTGTCCAGTTTCTCTGAGATAAGCCTATTGGTCAGTGAATTCAGTTCTTCTGCATGTCTTCTGGAGATCTCCTGCTCATTATGCTCGACATTGGCAAGACTTTGCTCCATCTCTCTGATCGCTTCTTTAACCTCGCGACTGAGTTCGTCATCCAGAGAATTATTCATAAGATCATTATTTGTCTTTCTGGCAGTGAGATAAGACAGGAAAGCAACCAAAAAAGTAAACACGCTTATTATTAATATAATATATTCCATAATAAACCTCCGTATAACCGTTTGGGGTATAATATCAAATACTGCTATTCATAAATCGGACAATAGGACTAATAACAAGATGAAATTTCAAAGAACAACACTTTGCTATATATCAAAAGGAGAGGATTGGCTCTTTATACATAAGTCTCGCAAGAACGATCAGAACGTTGGAAAGTATCTCGGCATCGGCGGTCATATCGAAAAGGATGAGACACCGGATGAATGTATCGTAAGGGAGATCTTCGAAGAGACCGGATTAACAGGTGAAGATCTAAGCGGTCTTAAGAAGTATGGTGACATCTTATTCGTAAGTGACATATACGGTGAAGAAGAGATGCATGTGTATCTTGCAGATTATGCGGCACCTGAAGACAAGAAGCTGCAAAGCTGCGAAGAGGGAGAACTGATCTGGATCAACAAAGACAAAGCAGATGAACTTCCTGTATGGGAAGGTGACCTTATAATGTTCGATCTTCTAAGGCGTAAAGAGCAGTTCAAACTCAGGCTGGAATACGAAGGCGACAAGCTCAAAAAAGTCGACTTTTTAAACTGAGAAAATATTTTGAAAAATATAGAAAAAACCCCTTGCCAAATATCGGTATAGGTGCTAATATAATCGAGCCTTCTGAAAGAGGAGATTTGAAAGAAAAAAGTTTC
>CAMVBS010000013.1 GCA_947165785.1 uncultured Clostridia bacterium
CAAATAGAAGAAAATACAGCAAACAGCTGATACTGTTTGACTTTTTATAGGAGATTAATATTATGAGCAAGTATCGCATTAGTATGAACGGTAAGACATACGAGATGGAAATTGAGCTTATGGACGAGCAGCCTGTAGCAGGTGCTCACAGAGGCGCAGCTATCCCGGCAAACCCGAAGAAAGCACCAAACAATGACCCTGTAGTCCGCGTCATCGATCCGCAGGTCGATGTAAAGACTCACGTTAACAGTGACACAGTAGCAAGCCCGATGCCCGGTACAGTCGTTAAGGTATTGAAGGCAGCAGGCGATGAGGTTAAAGAGGGTGAGACTGTTCTCGTTCTCGAGGCTATGAAGATGGAAAACGAGATCACAGCTCCTCGCGCAGGTAAGATCAAGGAGATCCACGTCGCAGAGGCTCAGGCAGTTGCAGGCGGCGTTGTATTGTTTGACTTAGAGCCGGAGGGTTAACGTGCTGGAATTTAATGGTGGAAAATTAAATATTACGGATACGATCCTTCGTGATTCGCATCAGTCTCACGCAGCAACACGTA
Organism: uncultured Clostridia bacterium; assembly: GCA_947165785.1. Taxonomy (GTDB): domain Bacteria; phylum Bacillota; class Clostridia; order Saccharofermentanales; family Saccharofermentanaceae; genus Saccharofermentans. The sequence continues at coordinate 554 of CAMVBS010000013.1, forward strand.
TGCGCATCGAGGACATGCTCCCTGCCTGTGAGCTTTTGGACTCCATGGGCTACTGGTCCGTCGAGTGCTGGGGCGGCGCCACATTTGACGCCTGCATGCGATTCCTTGACGAGGATCCGTGGGAGCGCTTAAGGACTCTTCGTAAGGCAATGCCTAACACAAAGCTTCAGATGCTCCTTCGTGGCCAGAACCTTTTGGGCTACAGACATTACGGTGATGATGTTGTCGATGCTTTCTGTCGCAAGATCATCGAAAACGGCATCGACGTAGTCCGTATCTTCGATGCCTTGAACGATACACGTAACATGGAAGCATCCATTAAGAGCGTCAAAAAGTACGGCGGTACGGTCGAGGCAGCATTGAGCTACACGACATCTCCTGTACACGACGAGGAGTACTTCGTTAACAAGGCTTTGGAGCTCGAGGCTATGGGTGCAGATACGATCTGTATCAAGGATATGGCAAACCTCCTTCTTCCGAAGGATGCATACTCACTCGTTGCAAAGATCAAGGCAGCAGTCAAGATCCCGGTTCACCTTCATACACATAACACGACAGGTACCGGTTCCATGGTCTACTTGGCAGCAGCAATGGCAGGCGTAGACATCATCGACTGTGCATTGTCTCCATTTGCCAACGGTACATCACAGCCGGGCACTGAGTCCATGGTTGCAGCTTTGCAGGGTACACCGCGTGACACGGGTCTTGACCTTGGTAAGCTTTCACAGGCAGCAGCTCACTTTAAGAAGGTTGCCGACAAGATGGAAAAAGAAAAGCTCATCAGTTCCAAGGTCCTTCGTGTAGATCCTAATACGCTTCTTTATCAGGTTCCGGGCGGAATGCTCTCGAACCTCATCTCTCAGCTCAAGCAGGCTAATGCCGAGGACCGCTATGAGGAGGTTCTCCGTGAAGTACCTCGCGTACGTGAAGACTTCGGTTACCCGCCGCTCGTTACTCCTACGAGCCAGATCGTAGGTTCCCAGGCAGTACTCAACGTACTCATGGGCCGTTACAAGTCCTTCACCAAGGAATCCAAGGGACTTCTCAAGGGTGAGTACGGTCAACTCCCGGGCAAGGTAAATGAGGAGATCAGAAAGATGGCCATCGGTGATGATGAAGTTATCTCCTGTCGTCCGGCTGACCTTATCGAACCTGAGATGGATAAGATCCGTGCTCAGTACGGTGATATCTGTAAGACGGAAGAAGATCTTTTGAGCTGCGCTTTGTTCCCTCAGGTTGCTCCTGAGTTCATCAAGCGCCGCGACGACCTCATCGTTCATGAGATCGAAGTCGAATGGGACGAACAATGATCTGACGGAAAATATAATAACCTCAAACAGCTGTCTCGCTTTAAGATCGGGGCAGCTGTTTTTAATATGATGAACTGTTACGTGACTATTGAAGAATCCTTCAATTTTTGGATAATTAATATGTAAAGATCGACTCAGAGGAGAACAATATGAGGATAAAGGACGGATTCATATTAAGAGAAGTTGCAGGTAAGGTCATCGTCGTATCAGTAGGCGAGATGGCCATGAAATTTAAGGGAATGATCACGCTTAATTCGACGGCGGCTTTTCTGTGGAAGAAGGCTGAAACGGAATTTGTCAAAGAGGACCTTGTAAAGGCATTGACTGATGAATATGACGTATCTGATGAAGATGCGAAGAAAGCCGTTGATGATTTTGTTGAGACACTGAGTAAGCAGGACCTCATAGAAGGGATAAAGTAAGGGTCTATGGCGTACAGGATAGCAGGGTATGTTTTCGATGTGAAGGCAAGGTATGAGACAGTGCCTAGGATCCTTGAGTCTTATAGGGATGACGGCATTCCCGAGGTTACGATAGAGATAACGCAGGATGATATCGAGCATGAGAGGGACCTGTCAAAGAAGATAGATCCTGATTCGGAACATACTGACAGGTATCTGGAATCGCTGGCGCTCCTAAGGAAACTGTCGATCTGTCTTCTCAGCAAGAACACGATACTCATGCACGGTTCGGCCGTTGCGGTTGACGGTGAAGCTTACATATTTACGGCCGAGAGCGGTACCGGAAAATCGACCCATGCAAGATTATGGCGCGAAAATCTGGACAAACGTGTTATTATGGTAAATGATGATAAGCCTTTTTTGAGGGTTGAGGAAGACAGGATAGTTGTTTGCGGATCGCCTTGGAACGGCAAGCACGGGCTCGGTGAGAACATAGAAGTTCCGCTTCGTGCCATTTGCGTGCTCGAACAGGCGAAGGAGAATCATATCGAGAGAATAGATTTTACTGATGCGATCCCCGTACTGATGCAGCAGATATACATTCCGACTCAGGAAGCTTATACTGCGGAGAAGGCTTTGGAATTGGCAGATAGGATATACTCGGGCGTGGATCTGTTCAGGCTCGGGGCGAACATGGAACCCGAGGCGGCGAAGTTGTCGTACGGGACAATGAGTGGAAGGTAATAACGATGGATGAGAAAGAGAAGATAAAGAGAACGATAATCATTTCAGGTGTGATCGTGCTCATACTGGGAGGAATACTTGCAGCCCTGCTGCTCTTAAGGGGATGCAGTACCAATGCCGATGTAAGCGATGAAGAGAATGAATTGATCCTGCCTGATATATCCAGAGACCAGCCGAATAACTCACAGGCTGATGAGAGTACAGACGGGACTGACGGAACAGAGGCTACTGATGATACGAGTGCTTTGTCGGTAACACCTGCAGATCTTCCCGATCCTGATTCTCAGAGCGGCTTTGATAAAGTAAATGATAATGAACCTGATTATACTGTGTTTAATCCGCTTCCTAGTAGTACGGGAACGGGAACGGTCATTTACTATGGTGATTATGATGATGAGTGGGCCTACTACGATGATTCGTGGATCTACGCAGGATCCGGATCTTCAAGCGGATCGAGCAGTTCAGGCGGATCGACCGGATATTCCGGAACTACCGGAAGCGGCTCGAGTTCTGCAGGCGGCGGAGGTTCTTCGATCGGCGGCGGAACATCCACAGGCGGCGGCCCGGGCAGCGGATCCGTCATATCGTCCAATTAATTACTGACTGGAGAATTTGATGAAGATCGAGAGCCTCGAAATCGTTAAGAAAAAACGCAAAGACGGATCCGTCGGCGAGATGTTCGAGGACTGGAAATGGATCTTTTCCTACTCGTCCAAATATCGTCCGAGGATAGTGTTCTATACCCTTTTGGGACTTTTAAGCAGCACCCTTGGCCTCGTGTCTTCCGTAGCCAGCAAATTTCTTATCGATGTAATAGTCCAGCGCAAGACCGATAAGTTGTGGCTTGCTGCCGCGATCACGATCGGCGGCGCACTTTTTTCGATGATAATAAGAAACCTCATGAGTCGCGTGACGGTCAAGCTCGAGGTCGATATGACAAATACCGTCCGTACCGATGTCTTTGACAGGGTCATGAAGGCCAAGTGGCAGTCCCTGAACGATTTCCCGAGCGGTGACATCCTTAACCGTTTTCACGGCGATATCGGCACAGTCGCGAGCAATGCGATCAACTGGATCCCGAGCCTTATTATCTCGGTCTACAGCTTCATCGCGACTTTCGTCGTCATCTTTTACTATAGTCCAGTAATGAGCCTTATCGCGCTCTCGTCGGCACCGATCCTTCTTCTGGTGGGAAGGTACCTGATCAAGAAGCAGCGCGAATACCAGAACAAGGTCATGCAGTCCACGAGCGCTCTTTATTCCTATGAGTCGGAGGCGCTCCAGGGCATCGACACGATCAAATCCTTTGGCGTGGCAGACCGCTTCAGCTTCGGCCTTAATGAACTTCAGGACAGCTACAAGCGCATAAGCCTCATCCGTAACGCTTTCACGATCAAGAGCAATATCTTCATGGCGCTCGTATCCCTGGGTGTCGAGATCCTCGCGTACGCATACTGCCTCTTCCTTTTGTGGGGCAACTCCATCACATACGGCACGATGATCCTGTTCCTTCAGCAGCGCATCAATCTCTCGGGCGCTTTCAAGAGCGTGACCGACATGGTTCCGTCCTTCGTAAACGGTTCTGTCGCAGCGCACAGGATACGCGAGCTATTATCTCTTCCTCTCGAAAAAGCCGATCCCGCGGAAGATTTCCCGACAGGCGGCGTTCGCATCGAAGTAACAGACGTGGACTTCGCATACAACGGCGGCGATACCGTGATCTCAGGATCGTCCATGACGGCAGAGTCGGGTAAGATCACGGCCCTTGTCGGACCTTCGGGTGAAGGCAAGACCACGATGCTGCGACTTCTCCTTGGTATGGTAGAGCCGTCCTCGGGTTCCTGCGAACTCGTATTCCCGTCAGGAGAACGCCGGATCCTGGACTCCTCGAGCAGGAGCCACATATCCTATGTGCCTCAGGGCAATTCCCTGATGTCAGGCTCCATCGCTTATAACATGCGTATCGCAAAGCCGGACGCCACGGATGACGAGATCTTCTCTGCACTGGAACTTGCCTGTGCTAAGGATTTTGTCGATAAACTTCCGAACGGTATAGAGACAGAGGTCTATGAGAAGGGCAAGGGTCTTTCCGAAGGTCAGGCTCAGCGCATAGCAATAGCCCGTGCCATCCTTCGTGATGCTCCGATCATCCTCATGGATGAGGCAACCTCCGCTCTCGACGTGGAGACCGAACGCAAGGTCCTTAAGAACATCCTTTCCAAAACTTCGACCAAGACATTCATTATCACGACCCACAGACCGACTGTCCTTTCCATGTGCGACAGTGTCTATCGCGTCATTAACGGCAAGCTTAAGCTCCTTACATCTGAAGAGATCGATGAGACGATCAGGCAATTCTGATATCACAGTGAGAAAACAGGTCAAAAACCTGATATATCGACCCGTGTCACCTGTGCTATAATAAAATTTGATTGAATTTTGTTTAACAGTCTAATGGAGGGGAATTATGAAGAACGTTAAGCTTCGTGTGCCGGCAGCCCTTTTGTCCGCTGTCATGGCTTGTGGTATCTTTTCTGCTGTCTCGTTCGAGAATGTCCTTGCAGATGATCTTGACGGTACGATCACGGTTGACGGTCATGAGTTCGAACTGGATACGTCTGATATGTGGTTCAAGTGGACTGATGAATCAGGGAAGGTCTGGATCGCATTAAACGATCAACTCTTGACGCTCCATGAAGAACTTCACGGAAGTCTTCCTACAAGCGGTTACTATATCCTGGCAGGTGACCTGACGATCACTGACGGTTGTGTTTATCCCGAGAATCCTGAGACTCAATACAGACCAATGGATATCGATCTTAACGGATATACCCTGACCTATAATAATCCTGATACTGAAGAGTACATGATCGATACGAAAGCATCCTTGCTTGTTTACACAAATATATATGACGGTACGATCAGCGATGCCAATAATGCTCCGTTGTTCAATATCGATGCATCAAGAGATCCGATGAACTCACTCGAACTTACTAATGTTACATTAAGCGGCTCCGGTAACAGTTATGTCATGGACGCTATGAGCGCCATTAATGTCGGATATGGTTCGCTTACTATGAAGGATTGTACTGTAAGCGGGTTCTCTGCCGTTGAGGGCGGATTTCTCTATACCAAAAGCGGCGTGAGAATTACCAATACAAAGATCAGCAATTGTTATGCTGAAAGAGGCGGCGCAATATATGCCGAGAATAGCGGTGTATTGTTGCAGTTCGGTTCCTCTATCGAGAATTGTCTGGCTCAGGAAGCAGGAAGTGCGATCTATCTTAATGAGTCCTACTTGAATCTTAGAGACAGTTCTATTCGTTATAATACGTGTGAACGTTATACCGAGAAATATGAGGGTGGCGCCGTCTATGGTTCCAATCAGCATGATTATGTCGTTGCAGCATATGACGGTGCGGTAATCGTCAATAACAGTACCCCCGGAGGAGTACGCGAGAACGTATATTTCTGTGAGAAGATAGGTGGCAATTACGAAAGATGTATCAAGATCGCAGATACAGCATCTGACGGAACGGATATCCGTTTCTCGATGTACGATTATGAATTCGATTCTTCGATCTATCCATTGGCTTTCTACGTTTTCAGTGAATATAGCAACAGTAACTACAGTACAAAATCCATTAAGTATCTCAAGTGTGAAGATCCTGATTATGTTTTCGAGAAGACCAAGTACTTTGATAATAACTTTGGACTTAAGAAAGTATCTCCTGATTATTACTCGGTAAAGGGCTATGCACTCAGGGTCAAAGGCGATACGATCAGCATCGACTATTATGTTAAGGTGCCGAGCGATATCTCAGGCGAGATCGAATATTCATACACCTGGGACGGCTACCTGAATAGCAGTTTCAGCGATTCCATGGTCGAGGGCTCCCTTCCTGACGAGAACGGAGTGATGATCTTCAGTGTAGATGTCGACTCCATGGATATGACCAGACCTATCACGTTCACATTGACCGTCGATGGCGTTCAGGTACTGAAGGATGAGGGATTCACGATCCGCGACTATGCTTATGCGATCTTCTCCAAGCCAAACAATTATCTGAGCAGCACGGGACGCACTGTGACTACACTTAAGACCATAGTTGCTTCAATGGTTTCCTACGGTGCGGCATCACAGAAGTACTTCGGATTCAATACCGGTGACCTTCCTGACGATTTTCTGACTTCCAACGCGAAGGACGCTCTGGAGAGCATGATCCCAAGCTCATACTTTAATAACAATACCTATGACCTGACAGTCAATAACGAGAGCGTAGTCTCCTACTACGGAGCCAGCATGATCTTCAAATCGACCGCCCAGATGAAGTTCTACTTCTACATGGACGACAAGACGATCGACAAGTCCAAGCTCAAGATCACCATCTCATCCGAAGAAGTCCCTGTAAGCTTCTCCGGCAACTATTTCTACGCTCAGCCTGTCGGCTTCCCGATCTACGACATCGAGAAACCGCTCGTGGTCAAGGTATATTACGACTCAGAAGAGCAGCTGACTTTGACATATAAGCCGATCAACTATTTAAGCAGGATCAGCGCCAACAGCAGCAACGAGAAGATGAAGGCCCTCTCCAAGATGACCCTTCTTTACTACTATGCTCTTACCAGCATCAATGAGATCTAATGGAGGTTAATATGGACAAGAAAGAATACATAGTACCTGAAGTGGTCTTGCTTCAGATCGACCCTGATCTTCCAAACGCCAGTCAAGAGGGCGGCGAAGGCGAGATCGATAAGAATTAAACACATGCGCCGGTCATCCGATCGGCGCTTTTTTTTTCTTCTCGAAAAAGTCAATTCGCCCAACAGATTTTAAAACGATTTAACATATTTGAAATACAAACAGGACAAATCCGTGATAGAATACCGTCGAGAGTTTATACATTTTTGTGTCATCAAACACAGAGAGGGCAAGTTTATGAACAAAAACAGATTAAAGAAAACAGCTTCGATCCTGCTCGCCGGAATCATGTCTTTCGGCGTCTTCGCATTCGCAGGACCGGTGTTTAACGTAAATGCTGAAGAAGAATATAATTTCGAGAATATTGGGGAATGGCCTTGGTACGTTGTTAATGGTATTGGTATATACCAATATGCCACGATTGATAATGTTAAATGGGGCGCTATAACATCATCCAATATTGAGGATTTTGGAGGAAATCTTCCAGTACAAACAGAAATGTACGACATTACTCATTTCATTGTAACAGGAGACGAACCTATTACGTTGTCCCATACACTTGAGCTTACAGGTGAGTCTGACATTACGTTAGACCTCAATGGTCATAATCTCCTCGCTCAAGCCAAGATCCTGAATCTGTCTGGTGGTGCGAAGTATACGATTACTAACAGATCTTCTGACATTTACATTTTAAATGGCGGATATGAACCGACTACCACAGAAGGTGGTTATTTTTCTGTAGAAGGTGGTTCAAGATTGCGCATAGAAAATGTTTCTATAGCCGGAGGTAAAACGTCAATAAGTCAGGATGCAAAAGGCGGATGTTTTTATGTAGGTGCCGGTGGAACAGTTAATCTTGATAATGTTGAAGTAAGGAGTTGCGTAGCCCCTGACGGTAAAGGTGGAGCACTTTATGTAGCAGGAAGCGGAATAGCAACATTGAACAATGTATCGTTTGCATTGAATGCTCAGACTACTCAGTATGGAGCGGCTATCTATTGTGCCCCAAATAGCACTCTTGCTTTGACAGGTTCGATCAATGCTGAAAATAATAGTTCTAGTAAAAAAGGTGACTTGTGGTTTGAGGATGGCTCTTCGATCCAGATAAGTTCAACATCCAACAACTTTACTTTGGGTTGTGCGGATTTTAGTAAGCCGTATTTCGGTTTGTTTTCTAACCAAGGTGGAACGATCGAAGGAATTACTTGTGCAGATAGTTCGTATGAACTTACTGAAGAAGGCGGATCACCGCACATTGCTTTGGCAAGTATTGGTGATGAAGAAGTTACCTTCAAAGGCGCGAATGCAATAGTAAATGATGAAGTAAATGGGACATATTATCCTCTTGCATTTAAACTGACTTTGTCGGCTCCTGCAAGTTTTCAGTCATCTGAATATTCATACGATGTAGGGTACACTTATATCAAAAAGAATGGCCAGGCGGCGACCGCCCATAACGGAAATGTGTCATTTACTGATGATGAAGCATATTTGGTTATTGGAATGAATCCGGCACTTTTGACTAATGATATTACGTGGAAGGTTGTTAAGGATGGTGAGTCGGTTTTTAGTGATTCAGTAAAACCGCTGGACTGTCTTAAATCATATATTAATGACGATGATGAAATGATTCGTAGGATTGCTAAGGATTTGATCGTCATGGGTGTTTATACAGAGGAGTATCTTTACAATACTTCAACTCTTCGTACAGAAGCTATTTCTCAGGACTTGATCAGTGAAGGTGATCTTGATCTTAGTGGTGTTTCATTACCATCAACGGGATATACTAAGGATTGGAATAGTAGCGAAGATAATCTTCTCACATATTATGGTTGCAGTTTGGTCTTAAATGAATACGGATTGTCTATGAGACAGTACGTGTATTATGGTGAGGGTCAGGGTCTTACCACGATGTATGATGCTATTTCCTGTACCGTTAATGGTGTGGATTATCCATCTATCCTGAACTTTACAAAAGACACTAGTAAAAGTATGTTCTACTATGCACCAGTCTCAAATATCAAATTATCTGATCTGGATAAAACCAATTCTTTTGTTTTCAAGTATCGAATAGGCCAAGGTACAAAATTTATCGATTCGGGATCTATCGAATACTCAGTCGTTGATTACATGAATATGGCAAGAAACAGCAAATCTACCAATACCAAGCTTATGAATACTCTCTTGTCCATGTACTCACTTTATAATTCATGTAAGGCCGCAACTCAGGCTTGATTAGGAGGAAGAAAATGGATATTAAGAAAAAATTCCTTGCACCGGAGATCGTTGTGTTAAGCGAGATGGATCCGGTAAAGCCGACCATTGCCAGTGAAGAACGTGATGACGGCGAATTTGATATCGTTACTGATGGTCAGGGCTGAGGTCAATAAGCTGGTATTATGAAGAGTAAGAAGATATTGCTTATAGTCCTTGCATGTGTGGCAGTTCCTACTGTTATCATGGGAATAGTCCTTGGTGTAAAGACTTTATCAAAGGATAAGGAACCTGATTCTACCGTTTCCATAAAAGGTGAGGAAGAGTCGGGAGAGCCGACTTCCACAGCAGACACAGCAACCTCAACCGATGGTTCTGCGGCTTCAACTAAGTCTTCAGAGACAAAGACGAACGACAAGGATACCAAAGAAACCAAGGATAAGGCTGCTGAAGAGACGGACAAAGACGGTAATAAGACAAAAGAGTCCACCGGTTCGACATCTTCGGGATCAGGATCTGCAACTGAAACGACCAAGTCTTCCGGAACTACACCAACTAAGCCGATAGTTCCACCTGAAACCGAGGAAGGCGAGTTGATCATCATCGAGCCTGATCAGCCTAAGCCGACGCCTACTACTAAGCCGTCAGGCGGAAAGAAGCCTACGGGAACACCTTCTGGCGGAAATGGCGGTAACGGCGGTTCAGGCACAACGGAAACGTCAAAGACTCCGACAAAGGCCCCGAGTACTCCTACGGAGGAGACAGAGATGGGTCCGATCGAGTTACCGTTTGTACCCGCAGAGGATCTTTGATCAAATCTTAAGAATAATTGATCGCCGATCGAAATGATCGGCGATTTTTATATGCATGACTATGTGGTACAATCTAGGAAGCTTCTTAAGGGAGGAAGGAAAATGGATCAGAATCATCAGGCTATTACAATGAACCGCTTCACGATGCTCGTGAAGGAGGTAGCAACATATGGAACTAAGGTTGGACTTAAAGGTATTCCTTCAGGTGAATACCCGAGCGACCAGGCTCTTTATCTGAGCAGATCGAATATGCCGGTCGTAAAGATCGAGAGTTCCTTTGCACAGAAGGACGGAGATTATCTTGAGATCTGTGTAGATGCAGGTTATGTACCTGAGACAGCTACAAATGCTGTTATAACAAATGTCGAGCCACAGGCTGCCGTTAATGTCGGTAAGCCTATCGAGAACCCATTCCTTTTGGGACTTGCTCGTGCATATAAGGATAATTACAAGGATAAGGATTTCACTAACGAATTCTGCTATAACCTTGTTCATACCAAGTTCGTAGTACCTTGTATCTCTGATGAGCTCGGAAATGAGAGCGGCAAGGTAGAGAAGGGAATGAAGGTAGGTTTCCCTATGCTAAATGTAGGTCAGACAGACAAGAAGGTGTTGCCTGTATTTACTGACTGGGGTGCTTTCGGACAGTGGAAGGATTACCTGGCAAAGGAAAAGACTGCCAAGGTATTGATATTGAAGTTTGACGATGTAGCTGAGATCGCTACAAAGAACAGTGACGGATTCGTTATCAATCCGTTCTCTGAGCCGGTACCTGTACCTCCGCTCTTCATCGAGAATATCATGAAGTCTGAGGGTTATCAGGGCGAGAAGAATGTAACAAAGCGTAAGATCGACAAGGATACACCTATCAAGATCGGTATACCTCAGGAGAGCGAGAAGATCCGCCTTACAAAGGAGGCTCTCGAAGACCTCGGTCAGAAGAATGATCTTGTTAAGGAGATCTATCTCTTCGCGAAGAATGAGGCAGGCGAGACGAACCTTCTCATCATTTTCGATCTGGATTTCAGTGTTACAGAAGACGAGCGTAAGCAGATCTTTGATGATGCTTACAGAGCTATACTTCCTTCTATCGGCCGCGAGCTTAAGGCTGAGTTTGCCATGAAGGCTCCTGCTTTCATCAAGCTCTGCTCGAATTTCGAACCATTCTACAAGGCTTGATCATATGAACAGGCTCGTTAAGCGATTCGTTCATGATACGGTAAGTGCAGAAGACAAAGAGGAGTTCAGGTTCAGCTGGATCTTTGCCATACTCATCGTTGTTTCACTTACCCTGTCTGCGATCGATTACTTTACGGGCTATATCCCGATATTCTGGATAACCTCATGTTTTGCGCTCTTATGTACTCTCGATTATGTGCTTTGTAAATTGAGCAGGACAGGCGTTATCCTGTCGGCGTGGCTCTTTGCCTTTGAACTTCTGGGTGTGTTCACGCTGTTTATCTATACCGGAATGCCTGAGGGCTCGAGTGTCTGCTGGCTTTGCATTCTGCCTGCCTGCGGACTGTTCCTTTACAAGCGTAAGTATGCTCTTATGCTCATAGGCGCGATGTTCCTCATCCTGATCTTTTTCTTCTGGACTCCGTTTGGTGCGGACCTTCTGAAGTATCACTACACTTTCTCGATGAGGATAAGATTCCCGCTCGTTTATGCTACGTTCTTTATAGTCTCATTCCTTTTGGAATCCATAAGGACGCATATCTATCATGAGTTGGAGCGTACCAGATATGAATATGACCGTCTGTACTATCATGATGAGGTTACGGGCCTTATCAACAGACGCGGATTTGATGAACTGATCACCAAGTATCAGGCTGATGAGAATGTTGACAGGCTTACCCTGATGGTAATCGATATAGATCAGTTTAAGATCATCAATGATACATACGGGCATATCAAGGGCGATGCTATCCTTAAGGAGTTCGGAGAACTCTTGTCGAAGGATATTTCCTGTCCGATCGCCCGTTGGGGAGGAAAGCAGTTCTCTGTGATATGTACCGATAACTCCATGAACGAGAAGGAAGTTACCAAGATCTTAAGGCATATCGAGGATCACGTTTTCGATAAGAAGGATAAGAAGATAAGGCTGACCGCGAGTATCGGTGTGGCGTATGCTGACAGGGATGTGGACCTGCTGACTTTGTTCAGGCATGCGGACCGCTGTCTTTCGGATGCTCAGAGCATGGGACGGAATAAGGCAAAATTCTGCTATATCAATAAGTGATAAAAAAAGGAACGATATTTGCTTGTTTTTCGATGGTGGAAAATATAAAATAAATAGGCGAATGGATTGGTTGCCATTCGCATTTTTTATGCTTTGAGTTGGAAGGTTATTGTATGTACAAGGTTGGTTTTGATAACGACAAATATCTCGAGATGCAGTCATCTCATATCCTCGACAGGATCAATAAATTCGGCGGTAAGCTCTACCTCGAGTTCGGAGGCAAGCTGTTTGACGATTTCCATGCGTCACGTGTCCTTCCGGGTTTTGCACCGGATTCCAAGATCCGCATGCTCTCCCGTCTTAAGGACGAAGCGGAGGTCGTTATCGCTATCAATGCAGCAGATATCGAGAAGAACAAGATCCGCGGTGATATCGGTATCACATATGATCTTGATGTATTAAGACTTATCGATGCTTTCAGAAGCTTCGGCCTTTATGTAGGAAGCGTCGTTCTTACAAGATTTGCGGAGCAGCCTGCAGCATTGGCATTCGAGAAGAAGCTCAATGCTCTGAATGTTCCTGTATATCGTCATTACCCGATCCCGGGTTATCCTTCAAATCTCAAGCTCGTCGTATCCGATGAGGGTTACGGCAAGAACCAGTATATCGAGACAACACGTAAGCTCGTAGTCGTTACGGCTCCGGGTCCGGGTTCAGGAAAGATGGCAACATGCCTCTCACAGCTCTATCACGAGCACAAGCGCGGAATCCGTGCAGGCTATGCCAAGTTCGAGACATTCCCGATCTGGAACCTCGCTTTGAAAGATCCTGTCAACCTTGCTTATGAGGCTGCAACAGCTGACCTTAAGGATGTGAACATGATCGACCCGTTCCATCTCGAGGCTTACGGTGAGACAACGGTTAACTACAACCGTGATGTAGAGATCTTCCCGGTAGTTCGTGCATGCCTTGAGCAGATGCTCGGCGAGTGCCCTTATAAGTCACCTACGGACATGGGTGTTAATATGGCAGGTAACTGCATCTTTGATAAGGAAGCTGTTTGGGAAGCATCTCGTAACGAGATCGTCCGCCGCTATTATGAGGCTGCCTGCAAGAAGGTCAAGGGCGAAGCTGACGAGTCCGAGATGATGAAGATCGAGCTTCTCATGGAGCAGGCAGGCATCGATGAATCATGCCGCCCTGTTATCGAAGCTGCACGCCGTCGTTCTGAAGAGACCGGTAATGAGCCTGCAGCCGCTATCGAGCTTCCTGACGGAACAATCGTTACAGGTAAGACAACTTCCTTGCTCGGTGCATCCTCTGCTATGCTCCTCAATGCTTTGAAGGTGCTCGCAGGTATCCCTAAGGAGATCAGGCTCATCTCACAGGATGTCATCGTTCCTGTTATGGATCTGAAGACTCAGTCACTCGGCGGTCACAATCCGCACCTTCATATCGATGAGATCCTCATCGCGCTTTGTATCTCAGCCGTTACTGATGAGAATGCACGCAAGGCCATGAAGCAGTTAAGTAAGCTGCGCCACTGCGAAGTTCATTCTTCCGTATTGCTCAGCTCCGTTGATATCAACGTATTTAAGAAGCTCGGAGTAAATCTTACATGCGAGCCGAAGTATCAGACATCTAAGTTGTATCACAGCTGATACTGCTATATAAGCAAGATATGAATAAATGCCGTAATCATTCAGATGATTGCGGCATTTTGGCGTTTGGAAGAAATAAACAGGCGCCTCACCTGATCAAAGTGAGACGCCTGTAGGGGTATGAAGTATTAAAGGATTTATTCTGTCTTGCCGTTCTTGAGAACGATGGTCCTGGTGCCGTACTCGGCGCACTCAGGTGAGTGTGTTACCTGAAGGATGGTGATGCCGAGGTCACGGTTAACTCTCTTGAACAGTTCCATGATCTCTGCCGTGGACTTGGTGTCGAGGTTACCTGTAGGCTCATCAGCAAGGATTATCTCAGGCTTGCCGATCATGGCGCGGGCGATGGCAACACGCTGCTGCTGACCGCCGGAGAGTGTAGAAGGCATTGCCTTGCGCTTCTCCGTAAGACCTGTGATCTCCAGGATCTCATCGAGATCCTTCTTGAGCTTGGACTTTGAAACACCCTTGACGTTCTGCGGAAGGAGGATGTTATCTGTTACGTTCAGGTTCTGAACGAGGTTATAGAACTGGAAGATAAAGCCCATCTTGTTAAGACGGATATCCGTGAGCTTTTTCTCCTTCATCTTAGCCTTGGCGATGTCTTCGCCGCCGATGAGGATCTCGCCCGTGTACTCACGGTCAAGTCCGCCGATCAGGTAAAGAAGGGTGGACTTACCGCTACCGGATGATCCCATGAGCGATACGAATTCGCCTTTGGCAACTGACATTGAGCAGTTGTCGAGGACCTGGTTGGTGTTGCCCTTGGTTCCGAATATCTTATTTACATTTCTTACTTCTATTAAGTTTTCCATTGTAGTACTCCTCATTATTCATATTTAAGCTGTTCTGCAAGTTTCATCTTCTTAAGAGCCCTGATAGGGAAGATGCTGGTCAATGTGAAGACTACCCACATTATCAGGATGATCCAGACGAAGGAACTGAAACCTGTAAGGACGCGAAGCTGCATCGACATGAAGCTGAATGCGACCTTGACCGGGATCATCATCAGGATTCCTGCCGGGATAGCTACAAGGACTGCGATGCCTGATGAGAAAAAGCTCTCGAGGAAGAGCATTCTGTTCAGACGCTTACGAGGCATACTCGTTGAGCAAAGGACAGCGCACTCTCTCTTACGTCCTTCAAAACCTATGAGAAGGCTGCTGACTGCACCGATAAATGCGATAAGCGTTCCGTAGATCATTACGCCCTTGATGGCACCGTCCAGGCCTGCAGCGGCTTTTCCTGCTTCCTTGTGGTTTTCTTCGAGGGTGTAGCTGGTTACGATGATATCGCCGAGGTTGTTCTCGATGAACTCATCGACCTTGTCAGGATCGGTTGCCTGGATATTGATTATGTCAGGCTTGTCATCAGAGATCTCTTTTGCAAGTTTCTCGCTGACGAGGACATCGAGACCTGAGATGTTACGTGAGCTGAAGTCACAGATGGTCTTGACCTTCAGGGTCTTTTTTACAGGGTAATAACTGTCGCTGTTAAAGACTACCTCGATCGTGTCGCCGACCTTGACGTTGTTCTTCTTTGCAACCATCTCGCCTAGGCTGATCTCGTCATCTTCGAGAGGGACTGCGCCGGAAGTAACTACAAAATACTTAAGACCGCCTTCAGGCACACCGTAGATCTGAGTATTTTTGTTTTCGATGCCGTTAATGGTGAACAGACCCTGTGAATTGTAGATGTATTCGATATCCGTTATCTCATCAATGTTTTCGAGACATTTATAGAAAGAAAGATCCTTCTCACCGTCTGTTGTGATGCAGTTGGTAGAAGAGAAATTATCTGACATGATAACATCCTTAATGGAAGTACCTACGAGGTTTACGATCATTACGAGGGCGAGGGCTGTTGAGATCAATACAGCACTTCCGATCGTGCTCTTCTTGGAGTAGACCTCCGTTGCCGCAAGCCTTGCGATAGGCCATCCGAGCTTCTCGAAAAGGCGCGCGAGCAGTTTACCGACTGTGTACTGAATGTACGGGTAAAGGAGCGCGAGTGAGAATGCGATAAGTCCTACCTGTATGAAGCTGAGGGCAAAAGACTTCGGAACAAAGATGATAACGACAGCTGCTGCGGCGCACAGGAGACCTGCGGCTGTACCGAACTTGCTGAAACGGTATTCCGTATCCTTGTTGGCGAAGATGAGGTCACGGATAGGAGTGTTCGCTGCCTTTATGACTTCCTTAAGAGGGCAGAGGCACTCTACGACCATGGATAAGATGATGACCACCAGATAGAACAGTGGGTTGATCTCACCGAATTCTCCTTCGGACTGGTTGCTGACGAGCACTGAGAGGAGCGCCGAACGTACTGCTTTATATGCCAGGCAGCCGAGGATCGATCCGAGAAGTCCGTAGAACATGTTTTCGAGAAGGAGGATCACCGTGGTCGTAAGCGAAGATACGCCGACGCTTCGGAGGGTTCCGACGACAGACATACGCTCTGATATGATCCTCTCTGATACGGAGATCGCAACGAAGATAGCCATCAAGATGCAGATCACGAGGAGTGAATACATGAGCTTGGTGATGATATTCTTTACCATTACGATCTCGTCGCTGTCAAAGATGGAGAGGACATTCATCGAAGGGTATTGTTCCTTGACATAGTCGGCAAGTTCCTTAGCCGTCTTGTCGTCTTTGACGTCGATCATGGCTTCGGCAGGCTCCATTTCAGGAGTAAGTTCAGCCATGGAACCGGTGCTGATGATCGCGGAATATCCTGAGAAAAGGGAAGTGTCCTTGTAGTCGACAACATCAAATACCTTGAAGTCATGATATTCGTTCATCTCATCATAGAGCTGTATCGTGTCGCCCTTACCGATCTTATGATGATCTGCAAGTTCCTTGGATATCGTGACCTGACCGTCAGGGATAACGCCTTCGAAGTTTATGACGTTGAGCTTACGGGCATCATCAAAATCGAATGCATAGATGTCGATCTTTTCCTGATGAACATATGTGTACTGATCCTTAAGATCTGTATAGAAATTGTTGTCGTATTCGTAGAAGATAACGTGGTTGTTCTCAGGAAGGTTAGGATCACACAAGAGCTCATCAGTAAGACCTGTGCCTGCACATGCAACATCCATATTGCCGGCGTTGCTGCCGAGGAACGACCTGAGCATCGAGTCGATCGCACCTGACATATCAAGGCTCAGGAGCGCGACGAAAGCGCAGCAGAACAGGCAGAACACCATGAGCATCAGCCTGAACGGATTGCGGAAGATGTTTTTAAGTGTATGTTTAAGTATTATCCTCATTTCTTACCTCCACCTGCTTATCCTCTTGTCAGGGCTGATGTACATGCCGTCACCTTCCTTGACATCGTAAGTTTCATAGAACTCATCGAGAGTAGCCACGATGGCATTGACTCTTATGATCGACGGACTGTGGGAGTCGTCGCTGATCTGCTGGATCACGGAGTCTTCAGTCATGAGCATGCACCAGATCGATGCGTAGCTCTCGAGGACATCCTTATACTTCGACTTATCCTCAATGGAATTCATCAAAGCTTCCATTCCGCCGAGGTCAGCGTAGTTCTCGCCCAAAGTCTGCTTGCCGTCGACATAGTAAACGCCATATACAGGGAAGGCTTCCTCAAAATATGCGATCGCTGACTGATTTCTGTTCTCGAGAGCCTCGAGGTCCTTGGAAGGGATCCATGACGGATCGAACTTGCCGTTTACATCGTACTTGATGCAGTTGGAGTCGAAGGCGTGACCGATCTCATGTGAGAGAACGGAGCCCAGGCCGCCGAGGTTCTTGTAATAATCATCATTAACGTTGAACCATGGATCTCTCATCATGCCGATACAGATCGTGACAGTGTTGTCGGAGCTGTAGCAGGCGTTAAGTGTCTGCATGGTCATCTTCTGCTTGAACCTCTCGGTCTTGTCACCGAGGTGATCGATGTTGTATTGCATATCCTTTTTGGAGGAGTTGATATATGTCTCGTAGAAATTATCTCCGAAAACATCATTCTTTGAAGGATCGTCCTTGATGTGGTCTTTGCAGTAACCCGGTGTGATGAAGATGATACCGTTGAGCTTCTCGGTCAATCCTTCACGGGCATCCTCGCTGAGCCAGTCGGCATTTCCGATGAGGTCCCTGTAACTGTCCATGATATCTTCGATGAGCTTATTAAGGAGTTCTTCCTGATCGTCAGTGTAGCAGTACTTAACAAGGATATCGCTAAGTTCCATTCCGAAGTAGAGATTAAGATAGTTATAGATCTGATCCTCGTCTGCTTCCTTGGAGTCAGGGAAGTATGTCTTAAGTTCTTTGTGGTCATCCTTGATGAATTCCCCGTAAGACATTACGAAGTCATACATGAGCCATGCCTTCAATGCTTCTACGTTCTCTTCAGTAAGGAGTCTGTCGATGGCTGCGAGCTGGTTCTCACCGATAACGACCCATGTTCCGTAAGGGTTCTCGTTGATCCCCCAGAGTTTCTCATATTCATCTGCAGTAAGATTTGTGAGGAGTTTATCGATCTCGCTCTTATCCATTGTCTTGGAGTAGGCGATCGGGTCAGCTGCGTTAACGATCTCGTAATCAGTCTCCCATGCGATATCGATCATGAGGAACATAAGTGAGTGAGCAACGGACTCAGCTTCCTTACGCTCCATTCCCGATACCTGGAGTGATGCGATGATAGCTTCTTCACCTTTCTCAGCCTTAGTGGTATCCTTACTGATCTCCTCAAGATCGAGACCAACAAGATTAGGCTTCTGAGCGAACATTACCGTGTACTTTTCGGGGTCGAGATCATTCTCCTTTACTCCTCCGAGAAGGAAAGTGTTCACGCAGTAATCCCTGTAAAGCTTACCTGCCATCTCGACAAGTTCATCTCTTGTCTTGATGTCGCTTATCTCCTTGATGACCTTGTGAACATCATCTGCTGCAGCTTTCTTAGCCGCTTCATCCGTATCGAAAGCCACATATTCCTCATATGCTCTCTTTACGATCTGTTCAGCAGATCCGTTCGGATAATCTTTGTTGTCCTTGACTATCTCCATGACGACTTCTTTGAGCTTGTCGTCAGTTTCGGTGCTCATTATCGCACCTGCGCTACTGTTTCCGGGTTCGATCGTGAGATCTTTGAGCGTTGCAAGATTTACATATCCGTAGAAATCATCTTGTGCCCTGATATCTTTGATGTCAGACCTGGAATAAGTCTCTTCGGTTGTCTCTTCTGTCTTACCCGTGGCAGAGCAACCGGTAGCAACCAGCATGACCATCGCGAGGATAGCAGCTGTCACCTTCAGTTTCTTCATACATTCTTCTTCCTTTCATTAAACTGACATTATAATAGCCATTATCCTTCAGAAGGGGGTAAAGAATTGTTAAAGATATAATTAAGATTTCTCCGATATATAAACCGTTTTAAGCAGTTTCCCAATACGTTGATCGGGTAAGCATATCGTCCCATATTTAGGGATAACGATACTAGATATTGTGGTTTGTAATATTTTTGTAATATTTCTTTTCGGGTCCTCTGAACCCGAAAAATAAATGAAAATTGTGAAAATATGCCCTGAAATCGCGCCTTGAGACCGCAGAAAAACGTTTCGCGCGCGTTAGGGCGTTCAAAACGGTAAAACACTAAATATAGTGGCGTGTAGTTGACTTAACCACTAGATATAGTTACAATGATAACGCTTAATGAAGAAACTGAGAGGGGGAATATCATATATGGAGCTAGGCGGACTTCAAAAGCTGACGCTTCTTGATTACCCCGAACATGTGGCATGTACCGTGTTTACGGTAGGTTGCAACTTCAGATGTCCTTTCTGTCACAACTCTTCGTTGGTGTTACCGGGTAAGGTACATGAAGAGGGGACTGTTAAGGAGGAAGAGTTCTTCAAGTTTTTGGATAAGCGCCAAGGTCTTCTTGAAGGTGTTGCAATAACGGGCGGTGAGCCATTACTGCAGCCGGATATAAAGGAATTTATAAAGAAGATAAGGGCGAAGGGTTATCTGGTCAAGCTCGACACTAACGGGTCATTCCCGGACAGGCTTAAGGAGATCCTTGATGAGAGACTTGTGGACTATGTGGCAATGGACATCAAGAGCAACCTTGAAGCGTACGGACCTGTATGCGGCTTAAAGGATCCGCCGGTCGACAGGCTTCAAAGGAGCATCGAGATACTGAGGAGTGCGGGGATCCCGTACGAATTCAGGACAACGGTGATCGACGAGTTGCATGATGAAGATGTTTTCGAGAAGATCGGAGAGCTCATAGAAGGGGAGGAGAGATACTTCCTTCAGAGGTTCGAAGATTCGGGGGAACTCATCGAGGAAGACAGGTTTCACGCGCCGAGCGAGGAGAAGCTCATGAAGCTTCTGGAGATCGTAAGGAAGAAGGTCCCGAAGGCGCAGATCAGAGGCGGAGAAATATTATAAACGGAGGGTTTTATGTATCAGGTTGTAAAAAGAGATGAGAAGATCGTAGATTTTAATATCTCCAAGATATCAGATGCGATCAAGAAGGCTTTTGAGGCGGTAAAGTTGGAGTACAACGATGACGTTATCGACCTTTTGGCTTTGAAGGTTACAGCAGACTATTCACCTAAGATCAAGGATAACAAGATCACGGTAGAGCAGATCCAGGACAGTGTTGAGTCCGTACTTCAGAAGACGGGTTATGAGGAAGTAGCTAAGGCTTATATCCTTTATCGTAAGAACCGTGAGAAGATCCGTGCGATGAAGTCTGCTGCTCTTAACTATAAGGAACTCGTTGACAGCTACGTTAAGATCGATGACTGGCGTGTTAAGGAGAACTCTACTGTTACATATTCAGTAGGCGGTCTCATCCTCAGCAACTCCGGTGCCATCACAGCTAACTACTGGCTCTCAGAGATCTACGATCAGGAGATCGCAGATGCTCACAGAAATGCAGATATGCATATCCATGACCTTTCCATGCTCACAGGTTACTGCGCAGGATGGTCATTGAAGCAGCTTATCACACAGGGCCTCGGCGGTATCACAGGTAAGATCACATCTTCACCTCCGTCACACCTTGCTACTCTTTGCAACCAGATGGTCAACTTCCTCGGTATCATGCAGAACGAGTGGGCAGGCGCTCAGGCATTCTCATCTTTTGATACATACCTCGCAGCTTTTGTTAAGGCTGACAATCTTTCATATGAGCAGGTTAAGAAGGCAGTCGAGTCCTTTATCTACGGCGTAAATACTCCGAGCCGTTGGGGTACTCAGGCTCCATTCTCCAATATCACACTCGACTGGACAGTTCCGAATGACCTTGCAGAGCTCAACTGTATCGTTGGCGGCAAGGAGATGGACTTCAAGTACAAGGATTGCCAGAAGGAAATGGATATGGTCAATAAGGCATTCATCGAGATCATGATCGAGGGTGATGCCAACGGCCGCGGATTCCAGTATCCGATCCCTACATATTCCATTACAAGAGATTTCGACTGGTCCGATTCAGAGAACAACAAACTCCTTTTCGAGATGACGGCAAAGTACGGTACACCATACTTCTCCAACTACATCAACTCCGATATGGAGCCTTCTGATGTACGTTCCATGTGCTGCCGCTTGAGACTTGACCTTCGTGAGCTTCGTAAGAAGTCCGGCGGATACTTCGGTTCAGGTGAGTCCACAGGTTCCATCGGTGTTGTTACGATCAACCTTCCTAGGATCGCTTACCTTGCTAAGGACGAAGAGGATTTCTTCAAGCGTCTCGACAAGATGATGGATATCGCAGCACGTTCTTTGAAGGTAAAGAGAGAGACTATCACAAAGCTTCTCGAAGAAGGTCTCTATCCTTACACAAAGCACTATCTCGGCACATTCAACAACCACTTCTCCACGATTGGTCTTGTTGGTATGAATGAGGTAGGTCTTAATGCCAACTGGCTCAGAAAGGATCTCACACACGAGATCACACAGGAGTTCGCTAAGAAGGTATTGAACCACATGAGAGACCGTCTCTCCGATTATCAGGAGAAGTACGGAGACCTCTATAACCTCGAGGCTACACCTGCAGAGTCCACATCCTATCGTCTTGCTAAGCACGATAAGAAGCGTTTCCCACAGATCATCACAGCAAATGATGCATCAGGTGTTTACTACTACACGAACAGTTCACACCTTCCTGTAGGATATTCTTCCGATATCTTCGATGCACTCGATATCCAGGATCAGCTCCAGACTTTGTACACATCAGGTACAGTATTCCACGCCTTCCTCGGCGAGAAACTCCCTGACTGGAAGTCAGCTGCAAACCTCGTTCGTAAGATCGCCGAGAATTATTCTCTGCCATATTACACAATGTCACCGACATACTCCATCTGTCAGGCTCACGGCTACCTTGCAGGCCAGGTCGAGGAGTGCCCTGTCTGTGGTAAGAAGACTGAGACATACAGCCGTATCACAGGTTACTATCGTCCGGTACAGAACTGGAACGACGGTAAGGCTCAGGAGTTTAAGGATCGTAAGCTTTACGATATCAAGACTTCCGTATTGAAGCACAGAGGACCACTCGTTCAGGCAGAAGCAGTTTCCAACGATCTCGCTTCAGAAGCAGCAGAGGTTGGAGGCAAGGCAATGCTCTTTACCACCAAGACATGCCCTAACTGCAAGGCAGCAAAAGCCTACCTTGACGAAGCAGGTATCGACTACGTAGTCATCGATGCAGAGGAGCAGGAAGACCTCAGCATCAAGTACGAGATCATGCAGGCACCTACGCTTGTTGTTTTCGAGAATGGTGAGTACAAGAATTACAACAATCTGAGCAACATCAGAAGATACATCATCGATACACAAGAGGCTAAGGCTAACTGATATTTCAAATGAAAACGACTGTCCCGCTGTTAATTCGGCGGGGCAGTATTTTATTGCTCAAAAAAGGATGCCCTTCAAAAGAAAGGCATCCTCATCGTCATCTCTGATCGTATGTTTTTTTTAAGATCCGATGATCTCTTCCATTGTAAAGAGCTCACCGTCTAATGTCATTACTGCTGTTACACCGTCCTGATCATACTTAAGGACCTTACCTGTTTCTGTTTCCTCGATAGAATAAGCTGACTCATCATATACGGAGAACATTTGCTCTACGTTTTCATCAAAAACACCCATTGCTGACTCGGAATCACTGAAGAGATAGCACATGTAAACCTTGAAGCTGGAATCGTCGCTGACGGATGAATCGGAATTGCCGTCCTCATCTACCGATGCAGAAACGCTCATGCTTCCGCCTGTAGCCATGAAGCCCTCAACATAGTTATCCATGCCTTCTTCACCTGAAACCCAGTCTTTCTCGAGTTTCATGATCTCAAGACCTGCATCGTTGGCCTTCTGAGCGAAAGCCTGAACTCTCTCATCTTCGAAGTCTGACGGCTTTGCCGGCTCAGGCATTTCCATACCGCTGATATCTGCATCTGATTCATCAGCATCAGAAGTCTCTTCAGTTGTTTCTTCAGTTGTGGTCTCCTCAGTAGTTGTCTCTTCGGTTTCCTTTTCAGTCTCCTCAACCTTAGCTTTCTTGTCGTCGTCATCCTTCTTATCATCCTTGGATGAGCATGCTGTCGCGGAAAGCGCGAGTGCAGCTGCAAGGGAAAGTGCTACGATAGCTGTCTTAAACTTAATGTTCTTCATTGTTTGTCTCCTTTTATTTCACTTGATATTTGTGATATTGCCGCCGGCATCTTATGAGACCGCCTTGGCATAAAAAACTAATTTGGGATAGCGTCTTTTACTCGAAAAAACGCGCGTAGATCATTTAACTTCTCACATCTCCTTTCCTTTTGTTCGATCGTATTATCGCAACAGAAGGAAAAGTAATCGCTAAAAAAACGTTAAGAAATCATAAAGAGGATCCCCAGGTTATTGCCCGGGGATCCAAGTATGGGGAAATCACATCAATCGTTCTCCGGCATTACCGTTGAACTTATGCTGTGATATGCACTCAGCCATAGACAGACTTTGCGATGAAAAGGCCTGTAGCACTTACGGAACCCTCTGCTGCAACGCCCATATTGGTCGTTACCGTGAATTCGAAAGAACCGTCGTCCTTCTCAGTGAACTCGGCATCTGTGCCTTCAGTCATTTCCTGAACGTATGCCTTTGCATCCTCTACGGAATCGAACTTGAGACACTCGATAAGTGTAAGAGGTCCCTCGCTTTCTTCTCCTGCGTTCTGATAAGCGATGAAGCCTTCAACATCCTCGCCTGCGTCCATCATCGTGCAGCCTTCGTCGATGTACTGCTGACAAAGTTCCTTGAGTTCAGGATCTGAATAATCGTCAGC
Organism: uncultured Clostridia bacterium; assembly: GCA_947165785.1. GTDB lineage: Bacteria > Bacillota > Clostridia > Saccharofermentanales > Saccharofermentanaceae > Saccharofermentans. The sequence goes on from CAMVBS010000013.1 coordinate 24,876, forward strand.
TGATATCTCGAAAAAGTCTTCTGAAGCGGTTGATTCTTCGGAATACGGATAGTAGCATATTACGCCGTTCTTATCGATCGTTCCTTCTGTTTCCTCATTAACTACGAAGGAAGTTGCATTGTTAAATGTGGACATGCTGTAGTTGGTGCCGCCTGCCATTGTTTCCTTTACGAAAGTCTTTGCTACTTCTGCATCTGTGAACTTGGCACATACGAATTCGCCTTCCTGGGATCCGCCTGTAGCCTTAAAACCTTCTACGAAATCGGAATCACTTGCGCCGAGATATGCTGCGTCGATCACTTCGATAGTGTAGCCGTCGGCTTCCTTCTCGTCCTTTAATGAACTTACCGTGGGATCACTGAACTCGACCTTTGTCTCTTCAGTAGTTGTTTCCTCAGTTTCTTTCTCAGTTTCCTCGATCTTAGCCTTATTGTTGTCGTCATCCTTCGTATCATCCTTGGATGAGCATGCTGTCGCTGAAAGTGCGAGCGCTGCTGAGAGGGAAAGAGCAACGAGTGCTGTCTTAAACTTAATGTTTTTCATTTTCATGTCTCCTTATGTTCACTAAATATTTGTGACCTTAGCATAATACCAATCATATAAGGAAAGTTTTATAAGGCAGATATGGTATTAAACTTCCAAACTCATATCTTTTTCGCGAAAAAGAGACGGTTAATTCAGATTGAAGGTTTTCCGGGCAAAAAAAACAGGGCTTCTTGCGAAGCCCTGAGAATGATCAGATCATGTTATGGAAGGTAGTTGATGTAGATAGTATCAAGTACACCGTTTACATAATTGAATTCGTAATATCTGTATCCGTAGTACTTCTCTGCATCTGCCTTATATCTGTACTCATCAGAGATGTATGTACCGTCATCGCTCTCGTAGTGGTAAATCTCATCTTCAGGTTCACCGCAGACGGATACCAACTCTTCAGCTGTCATGTCGAGAGGGAAGTCGAAGGTGATCACATCCTGACTTTCTTCCTCATCGAGATAGAGGCATACCTCACAAACAAAGCACTCGCTGGCTTTGATCGCATCAGATGTATCATTCATGAAGTAAATGGATGCGTATGTATATTTGCCAATATCAACGTTAAAGGATACCTCGTAGTTAGCATCAACTTCCGTATCTGCATCCTTGATATCATCTGAATCAAAAGGAACACCGTCATCGATCATATCCTGGAGTGTTGTTACGCCCATTGTGTACTTCTTGCCGTTAACATAGAAGTGCATATCGTTGAAATCGATGAATTCTTCGATAGAACCGGTTCTTTCAGGCTTGTTGGACTTTGTATTCTCTGTTGTCTCCTCTGTTGTCTCTTCGGTTGTTTCCTCAGTTTCAGAAGGCTCGTCCTTATCCTTGTCCTTATCCTTGTCCTTATCCTCGTCCTTATCCTTCTTGGAGTCCTTGTCGTCGTCCTCGTCGTCTTCGTCGTCCTCATCATCCTCATCATCATCGTCATCGTCGTCATCGTCGTCATCGTCGTCTTCACGCTCAGACTTGTGCTTGTCACGACTGCTCTTCTTGGAAGATGTGGAATCGCATGCCATTAATCCGAAGACCATGCAAAATGCCAAAAGGATTGCTGCAAATTTCTTAAGTTTCATTTTTCTTTTCTCCTATCCCTTGATAAAAATGTCGGCTATTCCATAAGCCGTTGATATCTTAGCATCATTGTTTTCGAAAGGGAAGTCAAAAATATGTGATTGCCGATATTTTGCCCAAGAAAAAAGGGATTGCAGCGCAATCCCTTTTTAATCATTCTAAAATAGATGATCAGAATGCTGTTGTGAGAACGAGAAGTCCGTCAGCAGAGATAGTAGCTGAACCCTCTTCATTGTCCGGTACTTCGAGTGTGAAAGAACCGTCATCATTCTCAACGAGCTTTGCCTGTTCTGACTCTTCGAGACCTTCGTTCTCCATGTCAACGTATTTCTTAGCAGCCTCAACGTCAGCGAACTTAACTACCAAAGTGATGGACTTGCCATCCTCGGAACCTGCATAGAAGCCCTCTTCAACGTTCTCGAGTTCCATTGCTTCAGCAATCTCAGGGTCGATGACCATAGCGATCTTAGAACCGCCATCGATACACTTCTGAGCCTCAGCCTTAACTGCCTCGTTTGTGAAAGAATCAGCTGTGATCTCAGATTCAGCGGAAGAAGCATCTGCTGACTCATCAGAAGACTCTTCTGTTGTCTCCTCAGTTGTTGTTTCTTCTGTTGTTGTTTCCTCAGTTGTTGTCTCTTCTGTTGTAGCCTCAGTAGTTGTCTCCTCAGCCTTTGTTGTCTCTTCTGTCTTTGAAGAACAAGCTGCTACGGATGCAACGAGAGCTGCAGAAAGAACCAAAGCAGTGATTGTCTTCATGATCTTAGCATTTTTCATTTTTATTTCTCCTTTATCCAAAAATTGTCAATGGACCTCCCTATGATAACAAATCTTTGATAACTGCGTTTCACAAAAAAATTACAGTGCAAATGCAAATTATTATCTAAAACATCAATGACAGCGTGAGGGAAATTACGGGTTTCATATGATAAGTGTTGCATTTATGTCAATAACCTTATGCATTTAAGATAAATTAACAAAATATACAATTGACACGAAAACATACTAGATGACAAAATATGCCTTGGAAATAAAACGGAGAGGGTAAAAAGATGCTTCAGATCAAAAACATCAGTAAACAGTACAAGACCGGTGATCTGGTTCAGATGGCACTCGATGATGTCTCCATTAATCTCAGAGACAATGAATTCGTAGCTATCCTTGGACCTTCAGGTTCCGGTAAGACGACACTCCTCAACATCATCGGCGGACTTGACCGTTATGATTCGGGAGACCTCATTATTAATAATATATCTACTAAGAAATACAAGGATCGTGATTGGGATTCCTACAGAAACCACACGATCGGTTTTGTTTTTCAGAGCTATTTTCTCATCCCGCATCAGTCGGTCTTGAGTAACGTAGAACTTGCTCTTACGATCTCGGGAATCAGCAAGGCTGAGAGAAGACAGAGAGCGATCGATGCTCTCGAGAAGGTCGGACTTAAGGAGCAGATGCATAAGAAACCTAATCAGATGAGTGGCGGTCAGATGCAGCGTGTTGCCATTGCCCGTGCGCTTATCAACGATCCTGACATCCTTCTTGCCGACGAGCCTACGGGTGCTCTTGATACCAAGACGAGTATCCAGGTCATGAACCTTCTTAAGGAAGTAGCCAAGGACAAGCTCGTCGTTATGGTCACACATAACCCTGAACTTGCAGAAGAATATGCTACAAGGATCATCAAGCTCCGTGACGGTAAGATCACGGATGATTCAGATCCTTTCACGACTGAAGATGAAAGCGCCGAGAAGGCTGAGCACAAGAACATGGGTAAGTCTTCCATGTCTGTACTCACGGCTCTCGACTTAAGTTTCAACAACTTAAAGAGTAAGAAGGGAAGGACATTCCTTACCGCGTTTGCAGGTTCCATCGGTATCATCGGTATCGCTCTTATCCTTGCTCTTGCAACAGGTGTAAAGAACTATATCTATGATATCCAGAAGTCGACCATGACTTCTTATCCGATATCCCTCGAGTCGCAGGCAATGGACTTAAGTGCTTTCCTGACCACGCCTCAGGATATGCAGGAGTCTATTGATGAGGCCGCTGAAAGGCCTATGGACAAGGTCTATTCCAACTCAAGAGGTCTTGAGATGGCTAATGCCCTCACAACGAGTATTCAGACGAACAACCTCAAGGCTTTCAAGGAGTATCTCGACAGCCCTGACTGTGAACTTATGAAGTATGTAGGCGAGAACGGAGTCGTTTACGATTACAGCATCGATTTCCAGGCATATGCTTACGATACTGAAGGAACATTCTTTAATACCAATCCGCTTGCCGAAGGTCAGACGATCACAGGTGTAAACGGTGCCACATATTCCATGAGCTTTGCTCAGAACACCTCTTTCTCCGAGATGCTTCCGGGTGGCGAGAACGACCTTATAAGCGGTGTCGTAAAGGATAACTACGAAGTTGTCTACGGTAACTGGCCGCAGAACTATGATGAAGTAGTCATAGTAGTTAACTCCCTTAACGAGATCGAGATCGATTCCATGTATGAACTCGGTTATCTCCCGAATTCCGAATATAAGGAACTTATGGAGAAGTTCAAGAACATGGAGGAGTTTGAAGTCCCTCAGGTCGAACTTGCTTACGATGAAGTAGTCGGCAAGGAGTTCTATATCTTTACCAAGTCAGATGAGTATGAGAAGTCTTCCGACGGTCTCTTCCAGTATATCGGCGACAACAGCATGAAGCTCGAGAACCGTCTAGACAGTGCTACAAAGGTCAAGGTCGTAGGTATCATCAAGGCTGTTCCTGATGCATCCAATGCAATGATCAGAACACCAATCGCTTATACAAATGCACTTACGCTTCACCTCATCGAACACTCCAACAGCAGTGAAGTTGTTAAGGCTCAGGAAGCTTCTCCTGAAGTAAACGTCCTCACGGGACTTTCATTCAGCCCTGCAACAGACGAGCAGAAGTGCGAAGATGCAAGAACTTATCTTTCAAATCTCGGTGTATCCGACAAGGCTGAGTTCATCACTGAAGCAATGAAGATGATGTATGGCGATAACGCAGCAATGATGGATCAGATCGAAGACAAGAGCGAGACCGAACTTGCTGAGATGTTTGACACATACATGGGCGATCCTGACGATGAGACTCTCCTTCAGATCTACGACATGGTAGTATCTCCGGGATCTTACGATGACAACCTTGCATCATTTGGTAAGACAGATCTTAATACTCCTACAAGGATCAGCATCTACGCTGATACATTCGAGGATAAGGATAACATCTCCAGATGCATCGAGGATTATAACAAGGGTGTCGATGAGAAGGACAAGATCGTATATACAGACTATGTAGGACTTCTCCTTTCATCCGTAACAACGATCATCAACGTTATCTCTTACGTCCTCATCGCTTTCGTAGCAGTATCTCTGGTCGTTTCATCGATCATGATCGGTATCATCACATATATCTCAGTCCTCGAGAGGACAAAGGAGATCGGTATCCTTCGCGCTATCGGTGCATCCAAGAAGAACATCTCTCTTGTATTTAACGCCGAGACGTTCATCATCGGTCTGTGCTCGGGTCTCATCGGTGTCGGAATATCGCTTCTGGCCCTGATCCCTGCCAACATGATAATCCACAACATCGCTGACAGGACGGATGTCAATGCGGTATTGCCTCCTATCCCTGCCATTATCCTTGTGGTGCTCAGTATCATCCTTACTCTCATCGGAGGTCTCATTCCTTCTCGAAAAGCCTCCAATATGGACCCGGTCGCAGCTTTGCGTACCGAGTGATCTTAAACAAACAGCAAGGCGTCCCGTTTTCGAAGCGGGGCGCCTTTTTATCGTCTTTTTTATTCTCGAAAAAGTTTAGCGGATTATCGGTGACTGATCTTCGAATGAGTCTGATACTACAAAGTATCCCATGAGCTTACTTCCGATCATCGCAGGCTTATAGATGAGGAACTCGATCTTCTTGTAGGAACCGTCCTTGCATACGTGACGGCAGTCGTGACGAACGGATACGCGGTCCTTAGGGAACGGTGCTCTCAAGACCTTCAGAAGTTCATCCCTGTCATCAGGGTGGACACCCAAGATCGGGTGCTTGCCGAACTGCTCATAGTACTCGGCTTCCGTAAATCCGTAAAGCGGAGCAAGTCTTGTGCTGTGCATGGTGACGGAGAGCTTTTCTCCGATCTCATACGTAAAGATACCGTTGTTTCCTACGTTCATGACAGCCGACAAGAGCTTGGCGAGATTTGTGTTCTTGTCCTCGAGAAGCTTACGGCGCGTGATGTTTTCGATAGAGATATAGAAAGCAAAACGCTTGTCGGTGTGTGCTATCCTTCTGATCTTGATGCGCAGCCATAAGAGCTTGTCCTTGCTTGGGAAGGCAGGAGGGAGGTAGCACTCCATGGTCTGTTCTTCCGAGGAATTGGATGCTGCTTCAAGTACTGAGATCACCTTGTCGAGCTCTTCTTTCGGAACGATGTCAAAGATATTGAGCGTCTGAAGGTCCAGTTCGCCCGGCTGGATGTGAAGTTCCTTGAAGAACTTGTTGTTGAGCCTTAAGACTGACAGACGGTTATTATAATACTCGAATATTCCGGCTGCTCCGATGAAAGTATTGAACAGCAGGGAAGTCTGTGCCGTAGGATCCCAGAAATCGTAGTTATCGAAGTTGTTGTCGAGGTTGAAGATCGAGACGGATGAGTCTATGGAAGCCTCGTCGAGCATCTTCTCGAATTCGTCGAGCGGCAACGGCTTGGAGAAATAGTAGCCCTGAACGATCGCGCAGTCGATGGTCTTCAGGAAGTCGGCCTGCTTGGCGGTCTCTACGCCTTCGGCGATGACAGGAAGGCTGAGCCAGTGTGCCATACGAAGGACAGAGTCGAGGATAACGCCGCCGCGGAATATTGCGGTCTCGTCGTCATCATCAAAGTAAAGGAAGTTCATGTCGAGCTTGATCATGTCGACAGGAACGTGCTTTAAGGTGTTGAGTGACGAATAGCCCGAACCGAAGTCGTCCATCTTGACGTTGAAGCCGTGGCTTCGAAGTTCGTTGATGGTCTCGACTATGAGGTCGGTGTTCTCGATATATGCGGACTCCGTGACCTCGAGGTCAAGAAGTTCAGGTTCGATGTCGTACTTCTCGATCAGGTCATAGATGATCGAAGTGAAGTTCGGATTATAGAAATCACGGCGCGAGATGTTGACGGCAAGAGGTACGTTCGGCTTGCCCTCTTTCTTACGTCTGCTCAGGAACTGGCAGGTCTGATCCCAGATGATCTGGTCGACTCTGGTGATGAGACCGGTCTTCTCGAGGATCGGTACGAAGTCGCTCGGCGGGACGTTCTGGCCGTCAGGTCTGATCCAACGGCAAAGGGACTCGCCGCTTACGAGCTTCATGGTCATCTGGTTGAACTGAGGCTGGATGTAGATGACGAACTGATCCGTCAACAGGGCATTACGAAGCTCGGAGATGAGCTCGAGTTCCTTAACTGCGTCAAGTCGCATCGACTCCTCATACCAGACGAACTTTGTGGAAGCTCTGTCCTTTATGGATTTGATCGCGATGGCCGCACGGTCGCACATGATACTGACATCAAGGCCCGGCTCTGTGACCTTATAGGCAGCCATGTGGAATGTCAGCGTATAGTTGACGAACAGGTCGTTAAACATGTTCATGACGTGGGCGATCTCGTTTTCAGGTGCGAAATCGCTCGCAGGCATGCAGATCGCAAAGTTATCGCCGCCTAAGTTACCGACGATTATCTTCTCACTCTTATACTCTTCGGTCTTATAGGAGTTACCGATCATCGCGAGAAGATCGTCGCCTTCAGTTGCACCGAAGATATCATTGAAGAGCTTGAACTTGTCTATATCCCATCTTATGATGACGAATGTGGTACGCGGGTTGGAATCGATAAGAAGCCTTGTCTTCTCATAGAAAGCGGCTCTGTTATAAACACCGGAGACGCGGTCGAACTCAGCCCTGTACTGGTTGGTGATATCACTTTTGGTCATCGCGATATAACGCTTGTTGTCATCAAGATATGTAAAGAAGAAGCTCTTACGCCTGATCTGCACCTGACCGTCTTCGCTCTCGGAAGACCTGTCATAGGCGGAGAAGGAAGTAAGGTATACCTTCTTGGAACTGAGCTCCTTTTTAAGATTGCGCATATCGATGGAGCTCGCACACTCCATGACTTCCGTGTCGACGATATAATCTTCGAGTGAAGAATAGAGGAAATCGTCATAGTCCATGTAGTCAGTATTCACAGGGACCATGGAAGTCTTGTCCTGCAATATCTTGATAGAAGAATTCTTGGTATCAAGGACTGCGAGCATCTCGTACTCGAAGTCGAAGATCCTGTCGATGATCATCTGGGAAGTATGTTCGGCATTGATATTTCGCATCTGACCGAAGACTTCCTTCTCTCTGGTCTCAGGATTAACAACGAGAGCCATCCTGACCCTGAACCATTCGGAGTCGTCCGTCGGAAGCTTGATGAAGAGCTCCTCTTCGAGGTCATCGACGTTGGAGTTCATCATTTCCTTCAGATGAGCGCGGGAATAGGTCTCTTCGAGATCTTTCTTCTTGTCGCCAGTGACGTCGATGATGCTCTTAAAGTAGTCGAGATAATCGTCAGCCGTGTCTATCTTATGGTCAGGTTCTATGAAATCCTTACAGTAGCCGCAGCTCATGAGCTTATTGGTAGAGAGGTTAAGGTGGAAGACCGTCTTCTCGTCTCTCATCGCCTTGATGTAACTTCTCGATGCGGTGTCATATTTGTCCATGGAATTCATGAAGTTCGTGACATCGTGAGCCGCGAACAGCGCGCCTATTACATGACCGCTCTCGTTATAAGTGGTCTTGTAGGATACCTGCATCCACATATTGTTGCCGAAGATGGATCTGAAATGAACAAAATCAGAACCGTTGTCAACGCCTGAATCGATGTCCTTATACATCTTTACGTAGGTATCATAGGATTCAGGGAAGACCGTGTTCTCATCCACGTAAGGGACGGATGCTCCGTCAGAACCGTGGAGAGTGATGTATTTGGTCGTAGCATCGTACTCCCATGTGATGGTGTTGGAGATGGAAAGTGCGAGACTGTTCTTGGTGTTTTCGAGCTTAAGGAGCTGCTCGGTAGTCTTAAAGTTGGTTATGTCCGTTACGAGAGCTACGAGCTTAAGCGTGTTGGCCCTGTCAGGTTCGACAAAGGAGGCCTTTACCCTGATCCATGTGGATCTGCCCCTGTATTCGAACGGCGACGAAGCGATGTATTCGACTTCGCTTCTTCCTGATTCATGAGCTTTCTTTATGGCATAAACGATGCCGTTATATTCTTCTGCAGGCATGACTTCGATAACATCCTGACCATAGAACGGGTTACTCGTGTAGATAACGACGATCTCGTCATCACGAAGTTCTATGATGAGGAATACTCCGTCCATGCCGGCAAGGACGGTCTGAAGATTAACGGAAATATCCGCGACCGAAGTATTGAGAGAGAACGATTCAGCATCGGAATCCTCACTTATGACAAATCTGTTCTTGCCGAGATGCTTAGCCTTGTACAAAGCTGCATCGGCTTCGGAGTAGAGATCCTCGAGCTTAGCCTGACCTCCTGTGAAGACCATGACACCGACACTGCTCGTCATGAGAATGGACTTGCCGTTTCTAAGGCACTCGTACTGGAGACAGTTGATGAGTTCCTGAGCTTTGTTATTGGCGATCCATGCCTTATCGAGATTCTTCATGAGGACGATGAACTCGTCACCGCCGACACGACCTACGAGGTCCGTATCCCTGAAGACTGACTTGATCTTCTGAGCGATATCTATAAGAACGTTGTCACCGGTCCTGTGACCGAACTGATCGTTGATCTCCTTGAAGTTATCGACATCGATCATAAAGAGCGCGTTGATCTGATCGAGACCTTCGTTCTGAAGGTGGTGATCTATCTTGTTCATGATCGACTCGTGATTGAGGACACCCGTCATCAGATCCTGTTCGGCAGCCTTGATGAGGTTGTCTTTCTCTTCTCTTTGCTTACTGATGTCGATTACGGAGAAAAGAATGCACACGTGGTTGTTGGTCGGATCGATCACGAAGAAATACTCGTAATTTATCCACTTGGAAGGGAATTCGTCTGTGTTTACGTAAAATTCGCGTGAATCTCCCGTGAGTCCTTCATTAAACTTACGAAGGATATTCTCCTGATCGAGATTTGCAAAATATCTGTGCTCGCTAATGTCGACCGAGATAAGTCTGTCAGATCTCGAGATGAATTCCTCGACAGACATGCGCATGCGGGTAACCTTACCTTTACGGATAGCCGAGAACTCGAGCATCTTCCAATCTGATACGTCGATGAAGGCACAGCAAAGTGCGCTGTTTGGAAGGCTGAGATAGATATCGACCTGCTTTTTGAATCTTTGTTCGGCTTCGTAGGTCATGGTGTAGTCGATAACGGTTCCCATGACGCCTACCAGCTTGCCTTTGTCATAGAAAGGGACCTTCGTGCATCTGGAGTAGATGGTCTTTTTCTCTGCGGTCATCTCTATCGGGATAACCTCGTCGACGATGGAATCTTCGGTCTCGAGGACACGTCTGTCGATCTCCATATGCTTGGAACTGACTGGATTAACACCGAAAAACTCGTAATCGTTCTTACCGATAAGAAGATTAGGATCTTCTACGTGAACGAAATCTGCAAAACTTTTGGAGACAGCCAGATACTTAAGATCCGTGTCTTTCAGATAGCAAGGTATGGATGAATTGTTAAAGAACTCGGAGAATGCCGAGAGAAACGCTTTATCGCTCTTTTTGGAGTGTGCCCCTCTTAGTCCCATACTTCACCTGCCGAAAAAGTTTTACTTTTATATTATAAATATTCTAAGGGCCTTTTTCAACAAACTGACTATTATGCACAAACGTCCGAATACCAGTGCCTCAAAGGAATTTTACACCCCCTCGTTTACAAAGAATTTACACGTGATATCGCCCTTGTTATTTGATGTTATCAAGTGTTCCGAGAAATACCGGAAGACCTGTATCGAGGTCGACGATCGCATAGACGAACGGACGATTGCATGTGACCGAAGGCGACATTGCCTTGCCGCCGTATCTCAACATAACGGTGGCTGTTGCAGCAGCTGCAGTTGTTCCTTCTTCGTTTACGTTTATGTATGTCTTGTGGATGACCTTGTCGATACGGACGGAAGAATCTGTCATATTGGAAAAATCGGCAGCGGCAAATGCATCTTTCATTCCCATATCGATGAGAATGGATGATAGTTCAATATCATATTCATTGGTGAACTCGGGGAGCATAATGCGAAGGTCATCTACATTCTTACGGCTCTCCCACAGATCCCAATAAGAGTCAGAAGACATCTTGGCAAGATAGTCGGATGCGGAGATCTCCGGATCGTCAGGAAGGATCACCATCAAGGCGAATCTGTCACCGTCGTATGGTCTTATAAAACCCTCGGCATCAGATGAGGAGATGTAGGTGTCTGCAGTTCCGTAAAGAAAATCGGCTGAGACCTTCGAACCGTCAGCATTGAAGAAATAGTCTTCGTCAACCCGCTCAAAGCCTTCTTTCCAAACACCGTCAAATGCGATCGCATTAACAAGTACCGCGTACGTGTTGGGATCGATATCCTCAGGTTGGATGATATGCGGGATACGTTCCCTGGTCTTCTCGCTGACCCAGGAATTGATGGTATCTATACCCTGAGTGTCGAACTCTATGTTCTCGACGCGGGCATCAAAATTTTCTCGGGTGAAAACGACATAGGCATCCTTAAGCGTGTCTGACATAGCCTTGTTGATCCACACGGAGTTTCCTATGGAAATGGAATCGTTTTGAAGTTCGTTATAGTGTCTTATGCAAAATGCCACCGCATCAGCAGGATCGGCACCCGGTACAAGGACATCCGTCATCTGTGTCAGAGTGTCTCCTGATGCTCCTGCGGCCGTCATTCCGAGAGAGAATAATATCGAATCTGCTGAGATCAGGACATTGCCGTCGCTTTCCTTGGCACATCTTCCGGCAATGTCAAAGACGAATTCGGAATAGTTCCTGCACATTTCCTCATCGGTCTTTGTTTCAGTTGCTGCCATTACCGTTTTATTCTCATACAAAGGTATGGTATCGGTCCGGTTTTTTCGAGAACACCCTGAAAAAAGGGATGCAAGTAAGAGAGCGGATAAAAATCCTGCAGTAAGTTTTTTCATTTCTTTGTACTCCTCATTCCGTTGATATATAATTGACGCGCGGCAGGGATGATCTGTTGCAATATGTCAGGAGTCTTTTATGAACGATAACAGGATAAAAGCCGTCATATTCGATCTGGACGGCACGCTTACGGATACGGAACAGTTCTATCAGAAGGCATGGCCCAAGGCTTTGTCCCACTTCGGCTATAAGGTCGAACCCTGGATGCCGCTCGAACTTCGATCTCTCGGAAGGCCCTACGCCATAGTGACTTTCAGGAAATGGTTCGGCGAGGATTTCGATTATGAACAGGTCCGTTCTTATCGAAAAGAACTCATCAAAGACATGTTAAAGGACGGTATCCCGCTTAAGCCAGGTGCCGTCGAGATCCTGAAATGCCTGAAAGACAAGGGCATAACGGTTGCCATGGCTACGGCCAACGATCTCGAGAGAACGACGGGATATCTTAAGCGTATAGGGATCATCGATTACTTCGACCGCCTCATCTGTGCAGATATGGTCAGATTCGGAAAACCTGCACCGGATATCTATGCACATGCCTGCAGGGAATTGGGACTTGATCCTTCGGAGACCTTCGCGGTGGAGGACTCGCCTAACGGAGTCAGGAGTGCCTATAGAGCCGGCTGCAACGTTATCATGGTACCTGACCTTACCGAACCGGACGATGAGCTTAAGCCAATGCTCTTTGCCTGCGTTCCGTGTCTTACTGACATAGAGGGACTGCTGTTTTGAGCCACTTCTAAATTTCTTATTGCTTATTATAATAATATATGCAAGAATGTATCCTGTATTTTTTCAAAGCAGGAGATGAATGATAATGAGTGAGACAGTAGAAAATCCGTTGGGAACCAAGCCTTTGGGAAGGCTTCTGTTCTCACTTGCCGTTCCTGCCATAATCGCGAACATCGTCAATGCACTCTATAATATCGTCGACCAGATCTTCATCGGAAGAGGTGTCGGTAAGCTCGGCAACGCCGCTACTTCGATATCATTTCCGCTTACGACCGTGTGCCTTGCCTTAGGCCTTATGATAGGACTCGGCGCTTCTTCGGGCTTCTCGCTCGAGCTCGGACGCAAGAACGAGGACAAGGCCAGAAAGATCGCAGGTTCCGCGATCGGTGCACTTCTTATCTGCGGTGTTGTCATCATGCTCCTTGTCAGGATTTTCCTTAAGCCGATGCTCATATTCTTCGGCTCGACCGAGAGCATCCTTCCATATGCGGAAGACTATGCGGGCATCACATCGTTCGGTATACCGTTCCTTCTTTTCTCGATGGGTGTAAATCCGCTTGTAAGAGCTGACCGCGCGCCTATCCTTTCCATGCTCTCGATCCTTATCGGTTCCATCATCAATACGATCCTCGATCCGATATTCATCTTTGTATTCAACTGGGGTATCGCAGGTGCCGCGTGGGCTACGGTCATCGGCCAGGTCATCGGTGCGGTCATCCTTTTCGCTTATATTCCGAGGTTTAAGTCAGTTAAGTTCAGGTTCTCGGATTTTATCCCGAAGGCGAAGTGGCTCTGGGTCATCACTAAGCTCGGATTCAACTCGTTTATCTTCCAGTTCAGCACTCTCGTTGTTCAGATCATCATGAACAATGTCCTTAATAAGTACGGTGAGAATTCCATCTACGGTGCCGAGACACCTTTGGCAGTCGCAGGTATCGTAACGAAGATCAATGTTATCTTCATAGCGCTCATCATAGGACTCATAAACGGTGCCCAGCCTATCTGCAGTTATAACTACGGCGCGCGTAAGTTCGCCAGGGTCAGAAAGACCGTTAAGCTCTTTATGGTCACTGCCATGATCATCTCTGTCATCTGCTGGCTCGGATTTGAGATCTTCCCGAAGCAGATCTTCATGTTCTTCGGCAAGAATGAGGAGCCTATCTATTTTGTCTACGCAGTAAGGTTCATGAGGACTTACCTTTTCTTCAATTTCATCAACGGCATCCAGATATGTTCGGCAACATTCTTCCCGGCGATCGGTAAGGCGGCCAAAGGTGCGATACTGTCGTTTGCAAAGCAGGTCGTCCTTCTTATCCCGCTCCTTGTTCTCCTTCCTATGGTCATGGGTCTTGACGGAGTCATGTACGCTCAGCCGATAACCGATCTTGTTACCGTTGTCATGTCCCTTGCATTTTTGTGGCATGAATTCAGGCATATGCCTAAGGTCGACGAGGCCTGATCTTTTTCTCGAAAACATCCCGCACTCCCGCCTTCTGCTGATATAATCAAGAGCAGGGAGAAGGAGGTATCGTTATGATATGTCAAAATTGCGGAAGTCAGATAGCTGACGGGCTCAATTTCTGTACGGAATGCGGTAAGCCCATAGTATCTCAAAGTGTTTCTTCGGAGCCGTCCAAGAACGAAGTAGATGAGTATTTCAAAAAACTGAACTACGAGAAGGAATATGCTAAGGAAGCCTCCGTCTCGCATTCCGTATCAGTCGATAAACAACGCAAGAGAGCCGAAGCTTCAGCGACATCCTCCATTGTTATGGGAGCATTGGGCTTTTTTATGTCGGCACTTATAATTCCCGGTCTGATCCTCGGTATCATAAGTATCGTTAAGGCAGTAAATTCCAAGAAAGCAGGATACAAAGGAAAGTCGGGAACGATAGGATTGATACTCGGGATCCTGTCCACGCTCATAGGTGTCCTGATGTTTATCCTGACGATCTACTATACTGTTACAGGATGATCCCACTGTCTTCCTGAGCATGTTCGATGAGACAGTCATAAAGATCCGGGAACTCTTTTTGCAGACGGATCGGCATACCCTTGTCATTGACGAAGCAGTGCTCGGAACGTGCTTCACATACGACCTTGTCATTACAGGTCATCTTATATTCGATCTTTAATTTAACGCCTTTGAACTCGGCGACCCTTACCTTGATATCGAGGATGTCGGCGAATGTTGAAGGCGTTTTATATCTGCATTCAACTGCAACTACAGGTGAGATTATGCCTTCTTTCTCGAGACGGTCATAAGGCCAGCCGATCGATGCGAGTAAGTCGATCCTTGCTTCCTCCATGAAACGTACATAGTTGGAATGGTGGGTAATGCCCATCTTATCAGTCTCGTAGTAGTTGACGGTGTGTTTGTAAGAATGCATAAGAGATACTTCCTTTTGTGATCTGTGGAGATGATATCATCTTTTCGAGAGGCAGGCAAAAAATGACACGGCTGTGTTATGATGTCTTTGATATAAAACCTTCAAAAAGAGGAAGAACATATGAAGAAATGTGCAGCCTTATTACTGTCTCTCGCGATGATCACCGGAATGGTCTTTGCTGTCGGCGGTTGCGACAGATTTAAGAAACATGACAAGGACAGATCGTCTAAGAATGAAGATGACGAACAGACTGAAGAGACAATTGAGGTTACTGATGAAACCTTAGAGGGTATATGGTATGATTCCCACGGACCGTTCCTGGTTATCGATCCTAAGGGGAACACTCTTGAATTTGTGA
Organism: uncultured Clostridia bacterium; assembly: GCA_947165785.1. GTDB lineage: Bacteria > Bacillota > Clostridia > Saccharofermentanales > Saccharofermentanaceae > Saccharofermentans. Next base: position 40,194 of record CAMVBS010000013.1, read on the forward strand.
GGGAAAACCGGAATTCTTATCCTATAACTTCTGAATATGAGTTGCGTTCCATATCGGAAGACGGTTTTTGTCTGGTAGATCATTCAGATAACTCCTCTCTTAACTACATGTCTTATTTTACGGCAGGACAGTATAGTCCGATCCTTTATGACTGCGAATTTCTTGTACCGTTTACTCTCACTTCCGAAGGACACATGGATCTTATGGGATATGATCTGTTCAGGGAAGACACCAAAGAGGCCAAGGGGATCCTCAGCAAGATAGAGGAACATCTCTTTAATGATACTTTTAAGGCTTTTGAAGTTTCTTGTACCTTGACGGAGGATACTCTTACTTTCGAAAAAAATGATCAGATCTTCGATATCGATTATGAAAGTGGCATGTTTACGGCAAGTCAGGACTCATATGATATAGCGGGAGGATGGGCTTATCTCTCGGATAAGGACAGTGATGATGTCGTCATCTGTTTTTCTAACTTTTATTTGGGAAATTCCGATTCGAGATCTCCGAGTGAAGTAATGTTTGAAGATAAGCCTTTTTCCATCGATCCGGTTACTTTTGAGAAGACTCTTTATTTTATTGAAGATGATCATCTTATACTTACCGATAAAGACGGGAATATCAAAGAGAGCCTGGAGATAACGGATAATTCGGAAACAGGGATCTCTACAGATGATTCAAGGACGCTGTTCCTGTTCGGATCAGGATGTGTGTTCGGAAGATATGATCTGTATCTTGTCGGAGATGTTCTGGTCGATGGTATCTATTATCCTTGGACATTAAGAGGTATCGCGTATGATTACAGGCAGGATGTCCTGGACGGAAAGATCAAGAATGAAGTCTATACGGAAAATGTTCTGAACATAAAGTTATCCGGCGGTACAAAAATAACTGCGAAAATAGATACAGCAGGTGAGGACATCAAGGATATCTGGCTTCCTGACTACGCAAATATCAGCATCTTCAGTCAAGATGAGACTGTAATGACGGGTTATCCTTCGGATGGCAATGTTCTTACGGATACGATAAAGATCAGTTCTATGAAAAGTGAGAAAGTTGAGTTTTCACTCGATATAAAGACCGATTGTCCGGAGGAATATATCAGTGTTGTCGAACAGGATAAAGGTATCATCGATATCGACCTCGATCTTACTCCGGCAACTGAGGGGTACACTGCGAACTTTACTGTCACGGAACCCGGATCATACAGCATATATGATACGAGAAAGATCATTGCCGAATCTACAGAGGTCACACCTGAGACGCTTTTTGAAATGGATCCGAACATGAGTTACTGGGCAGTTAACGAGAATACAGGCGATATCCTGGATCTTGTCGATCTCGATTATATCAAGAGTTCCGTATTCGATCTCAAGACCGGAAGTGCGGACTTCTGGGTAAGTACCCCGGAGGAGCTTGCTTCTGTTGTCTATTACGTAAACTCACTGCCTGTTGCAGATGGGACTGAGACTCAGGTCATGTATTACGTCCATCTCTTGAACGATATAGATCTTGAAGGATATGAGTGGGCATCGCTCGGATATACTTATTGGGGAAGGTCAGGAGACCTTGATTGTGAATATGCCTTCAGGGGAGTTATCTTCGGAAACGGATATTCGATCAAGAACATGACCCTCGGTGACGGAAATGAATCCTTCATCAAATGCTGTCATTTGGCAACCGTGATAGGCCTGACACTTGATCATCCTACTTTGAACTACACGGATTATGGCACAAGAGACTGCTTCATAGGAGATGGCCAGTGCATTACCGAGCTCTTTGACTGTCATGTCATACTTGACGGTAGAGAAGATTATGAATTCTCGGCTGGCGACAATGATTCCATCAACTATTTTAACTGCTCGATGATCATCGACGGTAAGGAAGAGGAACTGGATAAGGAACTCTATAAACCGTTCTACTATAACGGTGTCGATAACTGGATCAGAGCTTTCTATCAGTCGGATGGAGGTTCATATAATTATGATGCCGAGGCAGAATACGAAGCATATATGGAAGACACGTTGGCTTTCGATAAGATGTATTACTACTACGGAATGGATGAAGAAGCTGAATATCATATCGGTTATCTGGATTTCCGCGGCTGGATGGTAGGAGATGAGTTCTATCTTAACTTCGGATATGTTTACCAGGAGTGATCAAGTATGTATGTTTTCTACGGCAATGAAGATTGTGATGTAAGAGCGGTCGATACGTCATATAACGTGAATGATCCCAAAGAGCTTTATGACAAGCTAAGTAAGATCTGGTGCGTTGAGACATGTGCACCGAGGCTGCGGGACAAGTGGTCGGAAGATGACAGGACCTGCGGACAGTGTTCGATAACGGCTTTTCTCGTTCAGGATATATTCGGAGGGATCGTAAGGGGAGTTTCTCTTGAGGACGGTAACTTCCACTGTTACAATGTTGTGGACGGCAAGGTCTTTGACCTGACGAGCGAGCAGTTTAAGGAAAGGCTCATCTACAGCGATACCGATAAGATCCAGGAAAGATCCGTCCACTTCGCGAAGGAAGAGAAATACCAAAGGTATCTGCTGTTACGTAAACTTCTTAAGGAGAGTGTGAAATGATCAAGATCAGTGATAAGGAATATCTGTTTAATAATCATGTTGATGACTGTGTGGGAACAGGCCGCATGGGCCTCGCGCTTCAGAAGGAATATCAGGACCAGCTGAAGCTCGTTCAGGAATATATCGGATTCAAGCACATAAGAGGTCACGGTCTTTTCTCCGATGATATGGCGATCTATCAGGAACGCGATATGACGAGGTTCGGAGGCGGTATAACGATCGACTATAATTTCACGTACCTCGATATGGTAATGGATAACTATCTGAAACTCGGTCTTCGCCCATACCTGGAACTCGGATTCATGCCGGGCAAGATGGCATCAGGAGATCAGACAGTCTTCTACTGGAAGGGCAACGTAACGCCGCCTAAGGATTATGAGGCTTGGCAGACACTTCTTAAGAAGACACTGGAACACCTGATATCCCGCTATGGCCGTGAGGAAGTCCTCACGTGGCCCGTTGAAGTATGGAACGAACCTAATCTTACGACGTTCTGGAAGGATGCTTCCAAGGAAGAATACTTTAAGCTCTTCAAAGCTTCTCTCGAAGCAGTTAAGAGTGTAGATCCGAACTTCAGGGTCGGAGGCCCTGCAGTATGCGGAGGTTCCGATAAGGAGTGGATACAGGCATTCCTCGAGTACTGCTCTAAGGAAGGCCTTAAGCCTGACTACATCTCCAGACATCACTACTGTACGGATCAGCCTAAAATGGACGGTCACTACGGATATGCGGATCTTCTCGATCCGGAGAACGAAGAGGACGGATTCCCGAACCTTCATTCAACACGTGAGATCATTGACTCATTCCCTGAGTTCAAGGGTCTAGAGATACACGTAACGGAGTTCAATACATCCTATATCCCTAACTGTCCTTTGCACGACACGAATCTTAATGCCGCGTATATAGCGCACCAGCTTTCCAGACTCGGCGATGACAACGTATCCTATTCCTATTGGACATTCGGCGATATCTTCGAAGAGTTCGGTGTGCCGTTTACTCCTTTCCACGGCGGCTTCGGTCTCGTGGCAAACGGCCTTATCCCTAAGCCTACATTCTGGACATTCGTGTTCTTCAAAAAGCTTAAGGAGCAGGAATATAAATGTGTCTATAAGGACGATTCTTCAGTCGTCGTAAAGTTCCCGAACGGCGAGTATCGTGCCGTTATCTGGAACAAAGAAAAGGACACCTTAAAGATGTCCTTTGAATTCCCTTCGGATGAATATTCACTTGTAAGCGAGCTGTGTGATGAAAAGACCTGCAATCCTTTGAAGGTCTGGCACGATCTCGGTGAGCCTTCAAGCCTTTCTCCTGATGAACGTGAGCTCTTGCGCCGCAGTGCTCAGCCGCTCGTAAGTTCCTCAAGGAGCAACGGCACTGTCGATATCGAACTTGATCCGAATGCGGTGATCTATGTAGACCTTAAGCCTAACAAGATCACTTCCGACCGCGGTTATGATTACGACAGGGTCATGAAGGTTCAAACTCACAAATGTAACCGATAAATCCGCTGTAGTAGTATTCTTCACCCATCGGATCGCTCGACATAGATACGAGGATCAGACTTCCGTCCATGCCGCTTACTGTCGCGCCGAGATAGCCTTCTCTGATCACCTTGCCTTCAGGGAAGAGGAACTTTCCGACCTTCTCGCCGTTCGGCCACAGACCGTCATCAGCACCGGTGAAGAGCATCTTCTCGTCAGCGTAGTTGTATGCCATGATCTTCTGTACTACGGCAGCCTCTTTTTCTGTCTCGATAGCTACGAGGTGTCCGCCTCTTTCTTCGCAGGCAGCTTTTGCTTCGTCGTACTTAAGGTCGTCAATGATGACCTCATAACGGTGCTCGGCATATCCGAACGGTACTATCTCGTCACCCTCGAAAACATATGGCGTGATCTCAGGATTGAAATCTTCCATCTTACAGTAGAACGTGCAGTCACCGTTATATGCCGAATAGTTTCCGTCATTGCTCTCATACCATACGACTTCACTGTTGATATCGGCATTTCCGTCATCATCGAAAACAGAGAAGTCGGTGAAGTATGCCTCATCTTTCTGAAGATCACCGTTCTCGTCCAGTCTGAATCTGCACCAGATCGAGTAAGCAGCTCCTCCTGAGCCGATCTCGATGACTGAAAGGTCATCTGCAAGATAATATCTGTCTCTTGCGACTCCGTCGAAAAGGCAGACAGCTTCGTTATCTTTTATCGTATAGCATTCGATGATAGCCTGCTCAAAGATCTCGCTGTATTCATCATTCTCGAGAACGAGAAGTTCCGGAACCGTGTCTTCGTTAAGGTCGACGAGAGCATAGCCGAAATGTCCGAGCGGATCTTCCATATCGGAACCGTAAGTGTAGTACATAACATATTCGTCAATACCCGTTACCATAAACATATCGTCTTCAGCAACATTTCCTGAGATGTGATACAGGCACTCGTCTATTATAGGAAGATACGCTTTAGGGAAGTTATCGGAGAACGTCTCTACAGTAACTGCAGGCTTAGTATTCTCAACAACCGTTTCCTCGGTGATCTCGGTAGTCTCTTCAGTCTCGGAAGTCTCTTCGGTTTCCGAAGTATCAGAGGTCTCTTCGCTCTCCTCTTCCTCCTCCTCGTCTTCTTCTGTTTCTTCTACTTCGTCATCATCGTCATCCCTGTCGGCTCTTTCCCTGATGGCGTCCATGAAGCTGCAGCCCCCGAGGAACATAGCGCATGCAAGGATACCTGCGATCAAAGTGACTGTGTTTATCGGTCTTTTCGTATAGATCCCTCCCTAATATCAGATATAGTCTGATTGTACTATAAAAAAACCGAAGGTGAGCACAAACGATTTTCGAGAGGAAG
>CAMVBS010000014.1 GCA_947165785.1 uncultured Clostridia bacterium
AAGATTCGTTTGAGAAGAATGGGTAAGAAAAAGGCACCTTTCTATCGTGTAGTTGTAGCAGATTCACGTTATCCACGTGATGGTCGTTTCATCGAGGAGATCGGTACATACAATCCTCTTACAGATCCTGCAGAGGTTAACATCGATGCAGAGGCAGCTAAGAAGTGGATCGGTAACGGTGCTCAGCCTACAGATACAGTAAGAGGTCTCCTTAAGAAGCAGGGCATTCTTTGATCAACAGCTTTTTAATTTATAGGAGAGAAAAATGAGCGAATTACTTACATCAATGGCAAAGTCGTTGGTAAATAATCCTGACGAAGTTGTCGTAAAGAAGACAGAAAGAGGAAACACTGTTGTTTTCGAGCTTTCTGTAGCACCTGATGATATGGGCAAGATCATCGGCAAGAACGGAAAGAGAGCTCAGGCTATCCGATCCATCATGAAGGCGAAGTACCTCAAGGAAGGTAAGCGCGTAGTCGTAGACATCGTCGGCTGATGAACGAACGCATAGTAATTGGAAAGATTATCGGCGCACATGGTATTCGGGGAGAAGTCAAAGTCTTCCCGATTACTGATAGTGTGCGCCGTTTCAATAAACTGAAAAAATGCTTTGTGACCAAAGAGGACGGTACTGTCGTAAAAGAGTTTGAAGTCAGGAGTTCCAGAGTCGATAAGACTAACGCTCTTGTGGCTTTCAAGGATATCATCGACAGAACAGAAGCTGAAAAGCTTAAGGGATTGTTCGTCTCCGTTGACCGTGATGATGCCGTTAAGCTTCCTAAGAACAGTTATTTTATCGCTGATCTTATCGGCGTTGAAGTGATCGATGATGAGTTGGGAAGTCTCGGCAAGGTCAAGGATGTTTTCGAGACGGGCGCAAATCAAGTCCTTCAGGTTAAAAGGCAAGGTAAGCAGGACCTTATGATTCCGTTCCTTAAGGCCATATGCTACGATATCGAACCTGAAAACGGGTTTATCAAGGTTAAGCTTCCGGACGGATTATACGAGCTTTACGAGGGCTGATGATGAAATTTACGATAATGACATTGTTTCCCGATCAGGTAAAGAATTTCCTGTCTGAAAGTATCATAGGTCGTGCGAGCGACAAGGGTATCATTGATATAGAATGTCTTAATATCAGGGATTTTGCCGATAATGAGTATTCCAAGGTCGATGATACGCTATACGGCGGCGGAACAGGAATGCTCATGGAGTGTGAGCCTGTCTGGCGCTGTTATCAGAAAGCGTGTGAGAAGGGTAAGCCTTACGTTATCTACGTAAGTCCTAAGGGAAACGTGCTCGATCAGAAGAAAGTTATCGAGCTTTCGAAGAAAGATCATCTTTGCATCATATGCGGTCATTATGAAGGTATCGATTCCCGCGTCCTCTCGAAAACAGTAGACGAGGAGATTTCCATCGGAGACTATGTTCTGACCGGCGGAGAGATAGCAAGCGTTGTCATAGTCGATTCCGTATCACGAATGATCGAAGGAGTCCTTCCTAACAGTGATGCATATACCAATGAGTCTCACATGAACGGGACCTTAGAACCTCCGCAGTATACCAAGCCGAGAGTATGGCAGGGTATGGAAGTTCCGGAAGTCCTTCTAAACGGCAATCAGGCCGAGATCGATTCATATAACAGGACCATGTCCTTGATAGAAACAATGGATAAAAGGCCTGATATGTTCGATAAACTGCAGATTTCTGCGGAAGATTGGCAGAAAGTACTTGCCAAGAAAAAGCAAAACTGATAAAATCTACGGGTTAATTGGGATGGTCCTCTGTATTTACATAGGGAAATGCACGAACATCTAACAGAGAAGGAGGAAAAACTTAAGATGGATTTGGTAAAAGTTGTTGAGAGTGAGAATCTTCGCAATAGCTACTCCGAAGTTGAGATCGGTGACTACGTTAAGGCACACCTCAAGATCAAAGAGGGTAACCGTGAGCGTATCCAGGTTTTCGAGGGATATGTAATCGCTCGTAAGGGTTCCGGTATTTCCGAGACAATGACAATTCGTCGTATTTCTTACGGCGTAGGTGTAGAGCGTATTCTTCCTGTACATTCTCCTAAGATCGAGAAGATCGACATCGTCCGTAAGGGTCGTGTCAGAAGAGCGAAGCTTTATTATCTCCGTTCACGTCAGGGCAAGGCTGCAAGAATCGCAGAGAAGCTTTGATAGACAGAAAATTGATTTTTCAGGATCGTTCCTTCGGGGACGATCTTTTTTTGCCCGGAAATATAAATAAGAACTTTATTCAGTTCGGGTAATGAAATAAGCTTTTTCGAGAAAAATATATAATATTATCGGAAAAGCGAGGTGATGGTCATGAAGAGGATCGGATTTGTTTGTGATTCATGTGGCGGCCAGCTGACGCTGGATACTTCAAAGCAGATACTTTTTTGCCAGTTTTGCGGTGTTTCCTACGATTATTCATATTTCAACGAGAGCGATGTCCTTGAAAGGGCTGAAAACTTCATTGATTCAAAAGAATTTAATGCCGCACGTGATGCATTGATGTTCCTTCTTAAGAAAGATCCGCATAATGCCAAGGCTCTTGAAAAACTCATGCTCATCACATATAAGCTTACTGATGAATCTGATCTTAAAAAAAGAGAGATCGTGAATTCTCTGGAAGGTGATCCGAAGGAGACAGAATGGATAATCGATCAGGCCCATAAAGATTCGCGCGAACATCTGTCCGGGCTTCATAAGAAGATAGTAAACGCATTAGAATGTTCGAAGATCGATTCCGAGATACTGGACATCAGAAGTAAGATCAAAGAATGTGATAAGAGTAAAGATGAGGCCGAGATCGGTATCCTTAATGAGTACATCTATATTCCGAACAGATATGACAATTCTTCGGGAGAGACGATGCATCCTACGAAATATTGGCATAAATATCTTTGGATCATGATCATAGCTTTGATAATATGCAGTCTTGTCTTTTTACCGCTCTGTGTACTTAAAAACGGGTTGATCGCATTTATATTCATGGAGTTCATGCTCATAATATCGATCGCTGCTGCTTTGTTTCATACCTACAGTAACAAGATAGAACCGGCTCTTGAACATATTAATGATTATGAGTCTAAGAAGGCAGATCTGACATCTGAGATAAGTGCACTTAAAAAGAAGGAGATGAAACTTCTAAGCGAATACAACGCTTTGAGGCTAAGTATAAACAGAGGATAACAGTAAAGGTGCCCGCAGTTGCGAGCACCTTTTATCTTGAAGCGTTTCAACGTAATATCTATAATCCTTTTAGGAAAAATAGAACGGAGAACTATATCATGCAGCATGTGATTTCTGTCTCGAATATGAGAGAAAGTGATGCTTCGACCATAAGCGGAGGTGTTCCGTCACTTGAACTTATGCTCAGGGCCGCCAAAGGCATCAGAGCATCTTATCATTTTGAGGGAAAGACAGCTGTCGTAGTAGGTTCCGGCAATAACGGCGGAGACGGATTCGCTCTGTCCATGCTCCTTCTTGATGAGGGTAAGAAAGTCGATGTTATAACCGTAACGGATCATTATTCAGAAGACAGTACCCACTACATGAACGAGGCTCTCAAAAGGGGATTGAAAATCATTCCGTTTGATGAAGGGTCTCTTGTTGGATACGATACCATTGTCGATTGCCTTCTGGGGACAGGTTTCAAAGGCGATGTCAAAGGTTTATACAGGGACGCGATAATCGCCATCAACAACTCAGGTTCTTACATCATAAGTGCCGATATAAACAGCGGTATGAACGGGGACAGCGGGGAAGCGGGACTTGCCGTAAAGTCTGATCTTACCGTGGTTATCGGCTATCTTAAGATCGGTATCCTTAAGGCTCGAAAAAGTGAATACATTAAAAAGTTCGTCTGCACAGACATCGGCATCACGCTCCTGAAGGAAGAAGACCTGCTCCTGACGTCTAACGAGTGGCATACTATGGGTTTTCCGGACGAAAAGGATGAGGTCGAATTTCAGGGCAGAAGATATTTTCGAGAATGATCCTTTTCTTGTAAATTAATACAATTTCACTCTTTACTTTAAGTGGGATTTGATTTAGAGTTTTTACTAGTGACTTATTATAAATAATAAAAAGGAGTTAACTATGGATCTTTCACCACTTCAGAAAGCAAGATATGAGTATAAGCCAAAGCTTCCGGGTATGCTCAGAAACGGTATCGCAGATATCTGCGTAAAGGAAGGCGCTGCAACAGCAAGCGTAGCTGATCAGGACAAGATCAAGGCTCTTTTCCCTAATACATACGGTAAGCCTGAGATCACATTTGAGAAGGGTTCCAACACTTCTGCTGCTAAGAAGCAGGTTGTAGGTGTTATCCTTTCCGGTGGACAGGCACCTGGCGGACACAACGTTATTTCAGGTCTTTATGACGCTTTGAAGGCTACAAACAAGGACAATGTCCTTCTCGGCTTCAAGGGCGGTCCTGACGGACTTCTTAAGAATGACTATGTTGAGTTTGATGACAAGTTCATCGACGCTTACAGAAATACAGGCGGATTCGATATCATCGGTTCCGGCAGAACTAAGCTCGAGACAGAGGAACAGTTCAACATCGTAGCTGAGAATGCTAAGAGCAACGGACTTACAGCTATCGTTATCATCGGTGGTGACGACTCCAATACTAACGCTGCTACACTCGCTGAGTACATGGCTGCTAAGAATACAGGTATCCAGGTAATCGGTTGCCCTAAGACTATCGACGGTGACCTTAAGAACGAGGATATCGAGGCTTCTTTCGGTTTCGATACAGCAACAAAGACATATTCCGAGCTCATCGGTAACATCGAGCGTGATGCTAACTCCGCTAAGAAGTACTGGCACTTCATCAAGGTTATGGGTCGTTCTGCTTCCCACGTTGCTCTTGAGTGCGCTCTCGAGACACAGCCAAACATCTGCCTCATCGGTGAGGAAGTTGCAGCTAAGAAGATGTCCCTTGCTCAGATCACAAACTACATCGCAGATGCAGTTGAGACACGTGGCAATAACGGCGAGAACTTCGGTGTTGCTATCATCCCTGAGGGTATCGTAGAGTTCGTTCCTGAGTTCTCTGCTCTTATCGCTGAGATCAACGAGCTCCTCGCAGGTGAGAAGACAGCTCAGTTCAATGCACTTCCTGATTGGAACGCTAAGTATGAGTTCATCAAGGCAGGCCTTACAGCTGATGCCTTCAAGGTATTCGACATCCTTCCACAGGGCATTCAGCAGCAGCTCTTCCTCGAGAGAGATCCACACGGTAACGTTCAGGTTTCCCTCATCGAGTCCGAGAAGCTCTTCTCCGAGATGGTTAAGGCTGAACTTGCTAAGAGAAAGGCAGCAGGCACATACAAGGGCAAGTTCGGTGCTCAGCACCACTTCTTCGGTTATGAAGGCCGTTGCGCATTCCCAAGTAACTTTGATGCAGACTACTGCTATTCTTTGGGCTTCAATGCTTTCATGCTCATCCAGTATGGTTACACAGGTTACCTCTCAAAGGTATCCAATATCTCCAAGCCTGCTGAGGAGTGGGTTGCAGGTGGTATGCCTATCACAAAGATGATGAACATGGAGAGAAGAAACGGTGCAGATAAGCCGGTTATCCGTAAGGCTCTTGTTGAACTCGACGGCAAGCCGTTCAAGTTCTTCGAGGCTAACAGAGAGAAGTGGGCAGTTGAGACATGCTTCACATATCCGGGTGCTATCCAGTACTACGGACCTTCTTCCGTATGTGATATCACAACAAGAACTCTCGCTCTTGAGAAGTCCTGATAGATATCAGCTCATAAGATAAATACGGAGTCGTTTCATTAGTGAAACGGCTCCTTTTTTAATTCTTAAACCATTCGATAGTTTGATAAAACGATGAACCAAAAATGTTGAAATGAAAGCTGATTTACATGTGACATCTGTGTCCCATATCGTGTTTTCAGGCTTTTGCTCATTTTGTGTCCTTTATGCTATCCTCGAAAACAGCTATCCTTCGATCATTAAACATAAGGAGGCGTTGAAATGATAGAACCTAAAACCATTACAACGAGAAGATTCATTATATTTATGGCTATAGCATTTGGTGTTGCCCTGATCCCGATGTGCCTTGCCGGCATAATGCTAAGTAAAGGAAATACTATATTATTTATGTTCCTCTTCAGGATAGTAGCAGTTATGATCCCGTTGATCGCTGTTATCGTATCAGGAGCAGGATTCAAAAAGCTTGGTTTCAAACCAAAGAAGTTTAAGATCATTCCACTGGCACTCATGGGACCGCAGATACTTTGCTGGATCGGTATGGCGATTTATTTTGCTATATTTCCTGATATGTTCAGGATAAGTTACGACGGGATCGTTTCCCAGCTCCCTGAAGAATTGAGCAAAACCTTTGATCCGTCAGTATTAAGACCTGAATTTCTTTTTGTTGAAATGATGGTATTGTCACTTACTGCTGTTCCTATATCTCAGCTGCTTCCAAGTTTGGGTGAAGAGGCAGGTTGGAGAGGTGTTATGTATCCGTTCCTTAAGGAGCGTTTGGGTGTAACACCGGGAAGGATCGTCGGTGGTATCCTCTGGGGTGCCTGGCATTGGCCGCTGATCTTCATCGGCAATTATTTCTATGGTAATGAATACACGGGTTATCCGTTCCTTGGACCTGTAATGATCTGCGTAGCTCTTACGGTCTTCGGAATCTATATCGATCATCTGTATGAGAAGTCAGGTTCCATCCTCATAGCATCTCTTGCACACGGAGCCATGAATGCTGCCACTATGCCATTGATCCTTCTTCCGACAGGAAACGATCAGATCCTGGGACCTTCGGCATTCTCTCTTATTCCAGTAATCCCTGTGTTGATCGTGTGTGTCGTCATCACAGTTTTTTCGAGAAGGCAAAGCCAAAAATAAATATGGTATAATTATCGCTATAAATTCCAAGAGAGAGATTTTATGGACGATATAAAGAGCATTAACTGGTTTCCGGGACACATGAGAAAAGCTCTCAATGATGTTCAGGAAAACCTGAAATTAGTAGATATTGTATTTGAAACATGCGACGCCAGGATACCTTTTTCGAGCAGGAATCCTGAGCTTGATAAGATAATCGGAAATAAGCCGAGGGTTGTCATTCTCAATAAGTCTGACCTTGCTGATCCCGGCGTCACCAAAGCCTGGATCGAACACTTCAGGAGCCAAGGCGTATCTGCCGTCGCTCTTGAAAGTACTCGAAAAAAAGGCCTTGATGACCTCATTAAGGAATCAAGGAAGCTTTGTTCCGACATTCTCGAAAAGGCAGCTTCAAAAGGAAGGATCGGCCGACCGATCAGAGCTATGGTCGTCGGTGTTCCGAATACGGGTAAATCAACTCTTATAAACGCGCTCTGCGGACGTAAGGTTGCAGTTACAGGTGATAAGCCTGGTGTAACCAGAGCTCCAAAGTGGGTCAAGACAGACGGTCAGCTCGAGCTTATGGATATGCCGGGAGTGCTCTGGCCTAAGATCCAGACTAAGAGAAGTCAGCTTGTCTTAACGGCAACAGGCGCTGTAAAGCAGGAAGTTACCGATTCAGTTGAGATCGCATATGAGACCATAAAGATACTTCTCGACAGATATCCCAATGAACTGTGCGAGCGTTTTAAGATCGCGCCGCCTGATGATGAGGAGTTTATCTATGACGATTACGACAGATTCCTTGAGATGGCCCGCAAAAGAGGATGTATCATGTCAGGCGGAAGAGTTGACGAAGACAGATTTGCCAAGGTATTCCTGGATGACTTAAGACAGGCAAGGATCGGAAGGATCACTTTGGAGGTTCCGTAATATGGCAAAGCTTACAAAAGCCCAGTTGGTTGAGAAATATGTTTCCATGATGGAGTTCGAGAACAAAGCATGGAAGAACGGATATAAACTCGTTGCAGGTATAGATGAGGCGGGAAGAGGACCTCTTGCAGGGCCTGTAGTTGCAGCTGCCTGTATCCTTGATCCGAAGGAACTCATACTCGGCCTTGATGATTCAAAGAAACTTTCCGAGAAGAAAAGGGAAGAACTGTTCGAAGTCATAAAGGAGAAGGCTTTGTGCTATGCCGTCGTAGCAAAAGGACCTGATGTCATTGATGAGATCAATATCCTGGAAGCGACCAAGCAGGCAATGCGTGAGTGCGTTTTAAACCTGGAGAATAAGCCTGACCTTCTGCTTATCGATGCAGTCAAGCTCGAGGGAACAGGCGTTGATATCGAACCCATTATCAAGGGCGATGCGAAGTCTAATTCGATCGCGGCAGCTTCTATCCTTGCAAAGGTAACAAGGGATCATATTATGATCGAATATGACAAGGAATATCCGGGATACGGCTTTGCCAAGCACAAAGGTTATGGAACAAAGGATCATTATGCCGCAATAAGAGAACACGGCATGACACCGATCCACAGAAGATCATTTCTTAAAGTCATTCACTGATTCTTGAGCTTGTTGGCGAAGAAGCGCTCTGAAAGAGGCTTATCAAAGTAGATGCTCTGGAAAGTATTGCAACCGAACTCTTTAAGTTCCTTGATGAGCGTATCATCTGCAATCCCTTCAACGATGACATCTATATCAAGATCCATTGCAAGTCTGATCGCATTCTTAAGAACGATGAGCTTCTTGCTGTCCGTAATATCAATGGATCTGTAATCGATCTTTACGTAATCGAATGTACAATCCATAAATGTCTTATATGAGAAGAATACATCAGAACAGTTATCAAGACCTACGCGGATACCGTTATTCCTGAGCTGAGTAATGGTGTACTTCGTAAGTTCCGGTTCGTTTGTAAAAGCAGTTTCTATGAACTCGATCATGATAGAAGAATGATCAAGACCGTACTTATCGATGGTAGTAATGATCTTCTCGGCAAGATCAGGGATCTTAAGATCGAACTCGGAGATGTTACAGGATACAGGAACTATATTAAGTCCGTCATTTTTCCATTCAGAGAGCTTCTCGCATACTTTTTCCAATACGTAGAAATCGATATCGGAAATAAATCTGCTCCTCTCTGCAATAGGAATTATCTCTACAGGAGTGATCATCCTGTCTTCACGTCTCCAACGAAGCAGAGCTTCAGCTCCGGACAAAGTAACCTTGTCATCATTAAGGCTTACATAAGGCTGATAATATACAAGGAGCTTGCCTGAATCGAGATCGTTACGAAGCTCGTTCTCGAGAGAATCCCTGCTGCTTGTCATCATCGTTCCGATATGCTCGTCATAGAAAACTATAGGCGGATTATTCGGCGTTGTCTTTGTAAGCGAGAATGTTGCGCATATAGCGGCCATGATCCTGTCAGGAGTATCAAGAAGTGAATCGATCTCGGCAATTCCTGCACGGAGCGATACAGTATAGATAATCCTGTCAGTACCGTAAGTAAGGTCGATAGGGAAGGCACTTATGAGATCGACATACTTCTGAAGGTTCTCCTTAAGCGCGATCATCGTAAAGAAATCGCCGCCGAGTCTTGAAAGGCACTCACCGTTTTCCTTATCGAGAGTATTATCGAGGTTAACTGCAAGATATTTGATTATCTCATCAGTAGCATAATTTCCGAAAACGTTATTCAGGAAACGGCAATTACGGATATTCATGTAGAATGCGGCATAGTTACCGATCTTCTTGGTGGCACAGAGCTGACCAAGGTGTCTTAAGAAATAGTTCTGGTTATGGATGCCGGTCATCTGATCGTGCATCAGGTTGTAACTTGCCTGAGTAGAGAGGATAAAGCAGTTAACGGATCTGAATATTGTTCTGTCCCAAACGTCGAGGTAGAACTGCTTATCTTCGCTTACCGAAGTCGAACCGTCCTTGAAGAACGTCCTGATCTCGGCAACCTTAAAGAGGTTCTCAAAATGATATGAATGGTGTTCAGAGGAAACCGGTTCTGAATAATCACAGATGATATATGGTTCTTCAGGAGTTCCGTTCTTATACGTAATGAAATCGCATCTGGCAATGCCAAGTTCAGATGCGTAGAACTTTACGGCTTCTATATCCGTTAACGGATTACCTTCGAGCGTAAAGGACATACATGCATCGAAAAATTCGATAAATTCATTACGTGAAACAGCCATAATATACCTCCATTTCCTATTTTATAGTGAATACTATATATCTTCAATAAGGTAAAAAAAGATTTTTGTCTATAAAATTTATCATTTTTGACACCGGGCTGATTTCTGCAAATAAACTTTTTGCCAATTCCGTATTTTGAGATATAATATACAGGTCGATTTAAACAAAGGGGTGTAGTGTGTAGATTGATATCCCGAACACGTGTCGGAATGTGAATCTGCAAGCTACTCCCTTAGTAAATTATTAAAGGAGAAAATTATGCAAAAGATTTTCGAGACAACCATTGCAGGTCGTCCTTTTGTTGTTGAGACAGGAAGACTTGCTCAGTTTGCTAACGGTTCAGTACTTGCTAAGTACGGCGACACAACGATCCTTTCAACAGTTACAGCTTCTGAGAAGCCAAAGGAAGGCATTGATTTCTTCCCGCTCTCTGTTGATTACGAAGAGAAGCTCTACGCTGTAGGTAAGATCCCTGGCGGTTACATCAAGCGTGAGGGAAGACCTTCTGAGAAGGCTATCCTTACATCACGTGTTATTGACCGTCCTATCAGACCTTTGTTCCCTAAGGACCTTCGTAACGATGTTGTAGTTTCTAACCTCGTTTTGTCTGTTGATCAGGATTGTTCACCTGAGATTACAGCTATGATCGGTACATCCATCGCTATCGCTATTTCCGATATCCCGTGGAAGGGACCTATCGGTGGTGTAGTTCTCGGTCTTATCGATGGTAAGACAGTTATCAACCCTACAGAAGAGCAGAGAAAGATCTCTGACATGTACGTAACACTTGCATGTACAGAGAAGAAGATCTGCATGGTTGAGGCAGGTGCTAACGAGGTACCTGATGATGTAATGCTTCAGGCTATCGCAGACGGTCACGAAGTATGTAAGGAGATCTGTAAGTTCATCAACGGTATCGTTGCTGAGATCGGTAAGCCGAAGTTCACATACGATTCCGCAGATGTTCCTGAAGAGATCTTCGCTATGGTTAAGGAATATGGCTGGGACAAGATGCGTCAGGCAGTTCTTTCTGATGATAAGAGCGTAAGAGATGCTAATGTTGCAGCACTTCAGGAAGAGGTCGTAAACCTCCTCGAAGAGAAGGAAGAGGGTCTTTCTTCATGGGCTCCGGATGCTATCTACAAGCTCGAGAAGAAGGTCGTTCGTGATTATCTCTTCAGAGAGCATGTTCGTGTTGACGGTCGTGCACTTGATCAGATCCGTCCTCTTTCCTGTGATGTAGGAATCATCCCAAGGGTTCACGGTTCTTCTCTCTTCCAGAGAGGTCAGACACAGGTCGTAAATATCTGTACTCTTGCTCCTTTGTCTGAGGCTCAGAATCTTGAGGGTCTTGATACTGATAACACAAAGAGATACATGCACCACTATAACTTCCCTGGTTATTCCGTAGGTGAGGCTAAGGCTTCCAGATCTCCTGGACGTCGTGAGATCGGTCACGGTGCTCTTGCTGAGAGATCTTTGATCCCTGTACTTCCTTCTGAGGAAGAGTTCCCATATGCGATCAGAACAGTTTCTGAGATCACTATGAGTAACGGTTCTACATCCCAGGGCTCTGTTTGTGCATCCACACTTTCTCTCATGGATGCAGGTGTTCCGATCAAGAGACCTGTTGCAGGTATTTCTTCAGGATTGATCGTTAATGAAGAAAATGACGAGGACTTCCTCGTATTCATGGATATCCAGGGCATCGAGGACTTCTTCGGTGATATGGACTTTAAGGTTGCTGGTACTACAGAAGGTATCACATCCATCCAGGTAGATATCAAGGTTGAAGGTCTTTCACTCGATATCATCAAGGCAGCTTTTGCTATGACTAAGAAGGGAAGACTTCAGATCATCAATGATATCCTCCTTCCTAGGATCTCTGCTCCACGTGAGGATCTTTCACCTTATGCTCCAAGGATCGTATCCATGCAGATCCCTGTAGACAAGATCCGTGAAGTAATCGGTTCAGGCGGAAAGGTCATCAACAAGATCATTGCTGATACAGGCGCTCAGATCGATATCAACGATGAGGGTAAGCTTTACATCTCTACACCTGATCTTGAGAAGGCTGATAAGGCTAAGAAGATTATCAACGGCATCATTTCCGATCCTGAGGTAGGTGCTGAGTTCGAAGGTACAGTTACAAGACTTATGGACTTCGGTGCTTTCGTTGAGTTCATTCCTGGTAAGGAAGGTCTCGTTCATATCAGTAAGCTCGCTTGGAATCGCGTAGATAAGGTTGAGGATGTAGTTCACGAGGGTGATAAGGTTCGTGTTAAGGTTATCGAGATCGATAATCAGGGCAGGATCAATCTCTCTATCAGAGATACACTTCCAAAGCCGGAGGGATTCGTTGAGGAAGAGCCACGTAAGCGTGAGCCTAGAAACCGTGATCGTCGCGGTGGCTTTAACGGTGGTAACCGCGAGAGAAGGAACTTCGATCGTAAGGATAACAACGAAGGCGGCGACGACGAGCAGAAGAAGGGCAGAAGAATCGAATTCTGATAATCTTTGATCTGTCACGGGGCTGTTTCAATTGAGACAGCCTCGTTTTTTTATGTCATTTCCCCCAAATGTCATAAATCAAAAATCTTTTAAATTTATTTACGATTTATTAGGTTTATAAAAAAGAATATAATCAAATTGAGTTGAGGTATACATTATGAAAGTTGCACTTACCATTGCCGGCAGTGACTGTAGCGGTGGTGCCGGAATACAAGCTGACATCAAGACGATGATCGCAAATAAAGTGTATGCGATGAGCGCCATAACAGCTTTAACGGCTCAGAATACATTGGGCGTTTACGACATTATGAATGTTACACCCGAGTTTTTGAAGTCTCAGTTGGATGCGATCTTTACGGATATCTATCCGGATGCAGTAAAGATAGGAATGGTCTCATCTTCTTCCTTGATTAATGTAATATCCGATTCGCTTAAGGAATATAAGGCGGGTAACATCGTTCTCGATCCTGTTATGGTTGCAACAAGCGGTTCCAAGCTTATAAGTGACGAAGCGATAGAAAGCTTAAAGACAAAGCTTATACCTCTTGCAACAGTCATTACTCCTAATATTCCGGAAGCTTTGGTCCTTACCGGCAAGCAGATCACTACAAAAAGCGAGATGGAATCTGCAGCTAAGGATATTTTCGAGAAGTACGGATGTGCTGTTCTTCTCAAGGGCGGTCACAGTATCAATGATGCGAATGACTGTCTGTACGACGGAAACATTACGTGGTTTGAAGGTAAGAGGATAGATAATCCGAATACGCATGGAACGGGATGTACATTATCAAGTGCGATCGCATCTAATCTTGCCAAAGGATGTGATCTTAAGACTTCGGTCGAGAAGGCAAAAAGATATATTTCGGGCGCACTGGAAGATATGCTCGATCTGGGAAAGGGATCCGGACCAATGAATCACGGATTTGCCATTAAGGAGGATTTTTGATAAGGGATAACTGAGCGGTTAGATTTGTACAAAATGTAAATCTGTTAAGCAGTTGTTAACTGTTTTTTACCAAAAGTGAGCAATTGTTTCGACGTGATAAATTGATTGTGAAAGGTCGCCAAAACGCGTTGATTCAATGTTTTTTACAGATAGAATGAGACTTATAGGGCAGTGTTTTTTGGTTGAATTGTTTGGGGGATTCAGGTATGAAACAGACTACAAGAATCGTTGCTTTGGTAATGAGCGTTGTTGTTGCGGCAGGCTTGATTTTTGCTGTTCCGCAGAATGTAAGCGCCGGGACAAATGACAAGTACAATCATAAGTACGGCAATAAGAGTTATGGAGAGTATACTCTCGTAAAGACAGAGACTGACGCCGTTTCACTTATCAAATTAAATTTCATTAACAGAAATACGGAATTTAAGTTCTACTATGTAAAGAACAGTATTAGTTCTGATAAGAATTACTTTAAGAATCTTACTAATACTGCACTAGTTCATGACCCGAGCACACCTAATGCAGGTGACTATCTTGCTAAGAGTTATGATACTTATACTTATTCCTACATGACATTCCCTGGCGGGTATAACAATACTGATCTTCACCTTGTTACTTTTAAGGTAAAGTATTATACGAACCTTTCTGAGGAAAACAGGCTCAATAATTCCATTAATACAGTTCTGAACGAACTCGGTGTATATGGAATGAGCGATTATGATAAGATCGCAACTATCTATAGCTGGATCACAAATAACATCATTTATGATTTTGATAATTCTCAGGTAGGATCCGCAACAAATAAGGACAGGAAAGCATATACCGCATATAATGCAATGATCAAAAGAACTGCTGTATGTCAGGGTATTGCAACTCTTTTTTATAGAATGCTCCTTACATGCGGTATAGATAACAGGATCGTATATTGGGACAATCATTGCTGGAACATCGTTAAGCTTGAAGGTAACTATTACTACTGTGACGTAACATGGGATCTCGGAACAGATTATTACGTATACTTCCTCGCAGGAAATACTAATGCTTTCCGTTATGATCACCACCTTGATAATCAGGATATCAATCTCGGATACAAGGTTTCCGCTGTTGATTATAAGAGAGATTCCTCTAACATCTCTGCATTTGTATCAAGGCTTTATACAGTGGTTCTCGGAAGAGACGCTGAGACAGACGGCTTGAACTATTGGACAAACGAACTTAAGAACCAGAGGATCGACGGAGCTACAGCAGCAAGAAGCTTTATTAAGAGCGAAGAGTTCATCAGCAAGAACGTAAGTAACGAAGAGTATTTAAGGATTCTTTATTCCACATTCTTTGACAGGCAGATGGATGACGGCGGAAGAGATTACTGGCTCAGTCAGCTCGCATCAGGCGTCAGCAAGGATTCCGTTCTTGAAGGCTTTATCTATTCAAATGAGTGGAATGAAGTTTGTAAGGCATATGGCATCAAGTCCGGTGCACAGATCCCTTCGGCTCCTGTAGTAAATACTGCAGTCAGAGGCTTTGCCGAAAGGTTATATACAAAGGCTCTCGGAAGAGATGCTGAATCAGAGGGATTGGATTATTGGTATGGTGAACTCGTATCCGGAAGGATCACGGGAACCAATGCAGCATACGGTTTTGTATTCAGTGATGAATATGTAAACGCAGGACACTCCGACTCCGAGTTCGTACAGATGCTATACAGATTGTTCATGGATCGTGAATATGATCAGGGCGGTTATGATTATTGGATGTCAAAGCTTGCAGCAGGAGAGTCAAGGATCAATGTATTCTACGGTTTCTGCTACTCTGAAGAATTCGCAAACATTTGCGATTCGTGTGGAATTGCCAGATAACACCGGAACCTTAAAGTTCTATCAATCTACCCATCAGAGGGCTGTGTGTATTAACACATGGCCCTCTGATAATTTAAACTTCTTTCGTCTTGTTCTGATGACTTAACTGTTCGTTGGCGGTAACTGTAGGGAGCTTTATCCTGAAGATGGCGCCGCCTTCTTCTTTGTTTCCTGCGGTAACCTTACCTCCGTGTTCGGTCGCAATAGCCTTTACGAGCGCAAGACCGATACCGTGCTTACCGTCGCTTCCTTTGGCGAACCTGTCGAAAAGGTGAGACATTACCTCATCACTGATTCCCGGACCGTCATCAGATATCTCGAAAATGACTTTATCATTTTCTGTGTAGCAATTGAACCATACGTTTTTCTTGGCATATCTCAAACAGTTGGAGAAAACATTTTCGAGCATTCTGAATATGTCGTTCTCATTAGCGTATATGTGGACATTGCTCTTTATCTTGATGTCATTTATAAGCTCTTTGTTCTCGTGAATAAAGCCTCCGCGGACTTTATCTATCGTAACGCCCAAAAGTTCATAGACATCTACGATAGTCTTTTTGACCTGATAACTGTTTGAAGCTGACAGATCCATCTTTGATATGGTGAGAAGGTTTTCCACCATGTTGGAAAGTCTTGAAGTCTCTGAAATGATTATGTCAACAGCTTCATCCTTATCGAAGATGTCATACTTCATACCCTCGGCATATCCCTGGATGGACATAAGAGGAGTTCTAAGTTCATGGGAAGCATTCTGGAAGAATGTCTTTTGTTCCTTATCGCTTTCTTCGAGTTTGTTGGCCATCTGGTTCATGGTCTCGGAAAGCTCGTTTAACTCTCGAGAGACGATAATGCCCTTATACGGTGCAAAATCACCTTTACTGATCCTGTTTGCAAACTTTGAAAGTCTTCTTGAGGAAGAGATGATAGGGAAGGAGATTATGATACTCAGGACACCGGCAATGATGATCGTTATGATCATGGTGTTAAACATGGCGGAGTTAAGTTTGTCTCCGAGTGAATAATAGTTTGAAGCATCAATATAGAACAGAAGGTAATAATTATCCTTGATGTTCTCGTCGTTAGCATCATAGGTAAGTTTGACGAACTTATAGTAATAAGTTTTGTCATTGACCAGTATGTGTTTAACTTTTTGAGTCTGGATACCTTTATTTTCGATGATCTTCTTCAAGATATTGGAGGTCTTGTTAACGTATGACTGTGAAGAAAAGTTATATCCGCCTTTTTTCTTGATCTTGTCCATGATCTCGCTGGTTTTCTCGGAATGCTCATATGAGTACGAGTCGGGATTTGGCCAAAGTAGAACATATTCATTGTCTTCGCTTCCGTCAGCTTCGTAAAAAAGTGCCATGGAAGCATCTGTAGAAACGTTGGTTGAAGAAATGATCAGGTTAAAATACTCATTACGAAATGCAGTAGGTGACTCGAAGTCAGAAGCATCCAATGTGGCTCTGTATGCTTCTGAATATGTAGTAACGGATTTGATGGCGTTATCGATACGTCCGGAACACTCGGATTCAATATAGGAATTATAGATCCTGTTGTATCCGAGGTTTATGCTTATGAAGAAAAAGAGGATGATAGCAGTAAATGCTGAATAGAAATGAAGTGCGATAGGTGTCTTAAACAGACGTCTCTTCTTTTTTTCTATAGCGTTTTCCTTGTTCCTTGGTCTAAATAGACTCATTCGTTACCACCTGAGAAAGATATTATTTTTCTGCAGACATCTCGTTCTTGTTCTCAAGTCTGAAGCCATAGCCCCAAACAGTAGAGATAGCAGCATCCGAATCGACGATCTTCTTACGAAGTCTCTTTACGGTGTCATCAGCTACACGAGTCTCGACCTCTGTCTCATAACCCCAGATCTTGTCGAGAAGTTCCATTCTCGGGATCGCTCTGTCCTTATTTATTATAAGGTATGAGAGAAGGGCATACTCGTTCGGAGTAAGCTGAAGATCCTGATCTTTCAATGTTGCCGTTTTATTCTTTATGTTAAGGCTTATATCAGCAAAGGTAAGATTTGAAGTGTCAAGTTCCTTGTTATCCTGAACTGCTTCTCTTCTTTGAAGAATAGATTTAACCTTAGTTACGAGTTTAACAGGAGAGAACGGTTTTGTGAAATAGTCATCACTACCCATGTTCAGTCCCTCAATGTAATCGGAGTCGCTGTCTCTTGCAGTGAGCATAATGATAGGGACATTACTTATCTTTCTAATCTCGCTGCAAATGAAGAATCCGTCTCTTCCCGGCATCATTACGTCGAGAATGACAAGATCGCACGGATCAGCTATGAATTTCTTAAGAAGGTCATCACCCGTCTCGAATCCCATGCAGTTAAATCCCTCGCGGTCGAGGAACTGCTTAAGCAAATTTCTGATGTTGTTGTCGTCATCGGCAATATAAATAATCTTATCCATAAGGTATTTCTGACCTCCTACTTTAGAAGATTTTATAATAAAAATCGTTATAACATATAGTTAAATGGTGAAAACTTGGTGCATTTGACAAAATCTTGTCTACCTTACTTAAATGTAATGTAAAAAGGTTTGTTAAATGTAGGAGATTAGTATAAAATCGATGTGTTTACACAAAAAAACAAAAAAACGGAGTTAATATGCATACAGTATTAGTAACAGGCGGAACAGGCTTTATTGGTTCCCATACTTGTATTTCACTTATCGAAAACGGTTATGACATCGTTATCGTTGATAATCTTGTTAACAGTAAGAAAGAAGCATGCAACAGGATCGAGAAGATCACTGGCAAGAAGGTAAAGTTCTATGAGATCGATTGTTGCGACAAGGATGCGTTGTCCAAGGTTTTTGAGGAGAATAAGATCGACTCGGTAATCCATTTTGCCGGACTTAAGGCAGTAGGCGAGTCTGTAAAGATGCCGCTTGAATACTATAAGAACAATATCAACAGTGCTCTTACCGTTGTAGAGCTTATGAAGAAATATGAAGTGAAGAATCTTATCTTCAGTTCTTCCGCTACGGTTTACGGCAGCACGGGTAAGGTCCCTCTTACTGAGGAGAGCCCTCTCGGAGAATGTACTAATCCTTATGGCTGGACCAAGTGGATGATCGAGAGGATCCTTACTGATATCCAGGCAAGTGAGCCGTCATTAAATGTTGTTCTTCTTCGTTACTTTAACCCGGTCGGAGCTCATGAGAGCGGACTTTTGGGTGAAGATCCACAGGGCATCCCTAATAATCTTTTCCCTAACGTTGCAAGAGCAGCAGCAGGCGTCATCGAATGCCTTAATATCTTTGGAAATGATTATGATACTCCTGACGGAACATGCATAAGAGACTATATCCATGTCTGTGATCTTGCAGAAGGTCATGTAAAATCTTTGGATTATATTGCAACAAAAACAGGTGGCAGATACGTCTTTAATCTCGGTACAGGTAACGGATACTCTGTATCGCAGGTCGTTACTGCATATGAAAAAGCTTGCGGAAAGAAGATCAACGTTAAGTTTGCTCCAAGAAGAGAAGGTGATCTTCCTGTAAGTTATGCAGACACCAAGAAGGCGTATGAAGTCTTGGGATTCAAGACAAAGTACGACATGGATAAAATGTGCGAGGATTCTTGGCGTTGGCAGACAATGAATCCTAATGGTTTACAATAAAGGAGAAACAATAGCTTAATGGGGAACAATGAACTGATGTTTCCGGGAAATAACAACAAACCGGAACCTAGGAAAGAGAACAAGGGTGCACTCGAGAGGAAGACGAATGTACCTTCTGTTGAGAAAAAACAAACATCCATAGTTGAGAATAAGTTTGACTATAACGATGAACTCAGCGCCACCAAGCCTTTTAATGCCGGCAATATCAAGAAGAATGAACGACACGAAGAAGTTGATGACTATATTGCCAAGAAGCGTGCTAAGAAGAGGAAGAGAAATAAGATACTTCTTTGGTGCGGAATGGGTGTTCTTGGCCTTTTGATAGGTGTTTTCTGTTTCCTGTTGTGGTACAAGCATTATCTTTTCAGCAAGATCACTTTTATCGAACCTGAACAGAATGCCACCATAGTTAATGATGAAGGTGAAGTAGTTGAGATCTCTCAGCTCCGTGAACAATATAAGCCTGAGATCCCTGTAATCGAGGATGAGTCGATACATAACTTCCTTCTTATAGGTGTAGACAGCAGGACCAAGAGTTATTCTTCAACAGGTAAGGATGGTCTTGCTGACGTTATCATGATCATGTCTATTGATAAGAAGGCATCGACGATAAAACTGATGTCGATCGCCAGAGACTCTTACGTTTATGTCCCCGGATATAAGAGACCTATGAAGATAAATGCCGCTATGTCACAAGGCGGTGCTGATCTTTTGCAGCTCACTATCGAGAACACTTTGAGGATCTCGATCGATGGTTATGCGTATGTTAACTTTGTCAATATGGCAGGTGTTATAGATGCCGTAGGCGGTGTTTATTGTGACGTTTCAAGTTCAGAGCTTTATAGCGCGGCAGGTCTTAATGATAACTTGGGTGAGATCAACAAGATCGCAGGTTATGCAGAAGATTATCAGAAGGTAAATCAGACAGGCTATATTTGGCTTAACGGTCGTCAGGCAGTAGCATATGCCCGTATCCGACACGTAGACAGTGATTACAAGCGTTCAGAACGTCAGGTAGAAGTATTAAGAAGCCTGATGGATCAGTTCATGGCTATGGGTATCACTAAAAAGGCTTCCTGTATGGATGATATCCTCGGACTTCTCGTAACCAATATTCCTGAAGATGAGATCACTAAGTATGCGCTTGAATTCCTTCCTTCCTTGAAGGAGGCAAGGATCCTTTATTTCCAGTTGCCTCTCGAAGGTTTCTTCAATTCCGGTATGTACGGTGACGAGTGGAGTATCAGAAATAACTGGAATGAAACTATACCTTATGTTCAGGAATTCTTATATGGAGAACAGACTCCTTTTGATCCTGTCGAAGAGATCCCGAGCGAGAAGAAGGATTGCCCGAGTGATTTTGACGTAGAGGCTCATATCCAGGGCTGATCGATCTTATAATACAGTTGATCAAAACTGTCTCGAATACTTATTTCGAGGCAGTTTTTTATGCCGCAAATTTGCCTGTCTTTCTTTTTGACTTTTTTTGATATTCATCTTGACTTTGTACTTTCATAGCATTATATTATTCACGTTGGCACTCGTAGTGGTAGAGTGCTAAGAATATTTTTTAAGGGAGGTCATGCACTATGACAGTTAAACCTTTAGGAGATAAGGTAGTTATTAAGAAGCTTCAGGCTGAGGAAACAACAAAGAGCGGTATCGTTCTCACATCCAGTGCTCAGGAAAAGCCGCAGATCGCTGAGATCATTGCTGTAGGTCCTGGCGGAACGGTTGACGGCGTTGAGATAAAGATGGAAGTTAAGAAGGGCCAGAAAGTAATCGTTAGAGATTATGCTGGTACAACAGTAAAGATCGAGGGCGAGGAGATCATTATCGTAAGACAGGATGACATCCTTGCAATCGTTGAATAATCATTCAGGAAGGAAGTAATCAATCATGGCTAAAGATATTAAATATGCTGAGGATGCCCGCAAGGCACTTGAGATCGGCGTAAACAAAGTAGCAAACACAGTTAAGGTAACACTCGGACCTAAGGGTAGGAACGTAGTACTTGATAAGAAGTATGGTGCTCCGCTTATCACAAATGACGGTGTTACTATCGCAAAAGAGATCGAACTCGAGGACAGATTCGAGAATGCAGGCGCACAGCTCGTAAAGGAAGTAGCTTCCAAGACGAACGATGTAGCAGGTGACGGTACGACAACAGCAACACTTCTTGCTCAGGCTATTATCAGAGAAGGCATGAAGAACGTTGCAGCAGGTGCCAACCCGATCATTCTCCGTAAAGGTATCTCCCTGGCAGTAGAGGCTGCTGTTAAGGCTGTTCTAGATGGAGCTAAGAAAGTAAACGGTTCTAAGGATATCGCAAAGGTTGCTGCTATTTCCGCAGGTGATGAGTACATCGGTGAACTTATTTCCGAAGCAATGGATAAGGTAACAGCTGACGGCGTTATCACAGTTGAAGAGAGCAAGACAATGGGCACATCCCTTGAGGTTGTTGAAGGTATGCAGTTTGACAGAGGATACCTCTCTTCCTACATGTGCACAGATATGGATAAGATGGAAGCTGTTCTTGATGATCCTTATATCCTTATTACAGATAAGAAGATCACCAATATTCAGGATGTACTTCCTGTTCTCGAGCCTATCGCTCAGCAGGGTAAGAAGCTCTTGATCATTGCTGAGGATATCGAAGGTGATGCACTTGCTACATTGATCCTCAACAAGCTCCGTGGCACATTCACATGTATCGGTGTTAAGGCTCCTGGTTTCGGTGACAGACGTAAGGCAATGCTTGAGGATATCGCTATCCTTACAGGCGGTCAGGTTATTACTGCTGATCTCGGAAGAGAGCTTAAGGATACAACGATCGAGCAGCTTGGTCGTGCTCATCAGGTTAAGGTTACTAAGGATAACACCATTATCGTAGATGGTGCAGGTGACCAGAAGGATATCAAGGCTCGTTCCAACCAGATCCGTGTTCAGATCGAAGAGACAACATCCGAATTTGATAAAGAGAAGCTCCAGGAGAGACTTGCTAAGCTTTCCGGCGGTGTTGCAGTTATCAAGGTCGGTGCTGCTACAGAGACTGAGATGAAGGAGAAGAAACTCCGTATCGAGGATGCTCTCGCTGCTACAAAGGCTGCTGTTGAAGAAGGTATCGTTCCTGGCGGCGGAACAGCATTTATCAATGCTATCCCTACAGTTGCAGCTCTTCTCGATACAGTAGAAGGTGATGTTAAGACAGGTGTTTCCATTGTACTTCGTGCACTTGAAGAACCTGTGCGTCAGATCGCTGCAAATGCAGGCGTAGACGGAAGCGTTATCTGCGATCAGATCAAGAACAAGAAGCCTGGCATCGGATATGATGCTTTGAATGACGTTTATGTTGATATGTTCAAGGCTGGTATCGTAGATCCTGCTAAGGTAACACGTTCTGCACTTCAGAATGCTGCATCAGTATCTTCAACACTTCTTACAACAGAAGCTGTTGTAACTGATATTCCTGAGCCGGAGCCGGCAATGCCTGCACAGGCACCGGGTATGTATTAATACTTGTGATAAAAATTACCTTAAGGCCACTTCTTCGCCGGAGTGGCCTTTATTTATTATTCCTTAACAAAATGTAAGTTCCGAACTTTGAAAGTTATGTTAATATATCTTAGATAAATTGAAGCGGGGGATAGTGCCTTGTTAGATGATGTTTTTGTAGAGAATTTTGTAAAACGCGAGAAGACTGCTGCAAATTCTCTTTTTACCGTGTTTAGCGTAACGGCAAGTATAATCTTGATCGTAGCGGTGTTTTATATTCCGATAGTCCTGGGCTTTAACGTCATATTCTTTTCGGCTGTTATAGCCTTTGGCGTTGGTTTTCTCTGTTATATCTTGAATAAGAGACAGAATATTGAGTACGAGACATCTCTTACAAACGATAATTTCACGGTTTCCAGGATCCTTTATGAAACAAAAAGAGAACTTCTTGCTGATTTTTCCGTTAAAGACTGCAAGAAGATAGCTCCTGTTACAGATGATGAATTTGACAGCTTGTATAATGAAGCTTCACTTCATCTTAATGCTACAAGATACAAGGACTTTGAGAAGACAGATTCTAACTGGTTCTGTTTTGTTGAGACTGACGGAGTTAAATATATCGTTATCTTCGAATTTAAAGAGAAAATGTATAAGGCTTTCAGGAGATACAATCCCAGAAATACTCATTTTATGAGAATAACAGAGAAGGAAGAAAATAAGGATGAGTAAGCCGGAATATACTGAACGTGATTTTTATGTTGAATGTCATGAATGTTCAAGAGACGATATGATCTTTCCTTCGGTCCTTGCCGGTGACTTCCAGGAAGCGGCAGAATATGGTGTTTATGCCTGCGGCGTTGATACGCCGACTCTCAAGGCTAATAATTTCTGCTGGATAATCCTTCGTATGTCTGTGGAAATGGACAGATTTCCCGCTTGGAAGGAAAACTTTAAGATAAAGACATGGGGATGCGGAGCAGATAAGCTTTTCTGGAGAAGGGATTATTCTGTTATCGATTCAGAAGGTAATGAGATCGGAAGAGCTTGCTCTGACTGGATCGTTGCTGATGACAGTTCTCATGCTCCTGTAAGACCTACCAAAGTTGCTGATGTCTTTAATGATCAGGAATTGCTTGATCCTCAAAATGATCGTCACGCACTTCCATATGCTTCACCGAGACTTAGATTCCCAAATGATGTGTCTGTTCTTGGTGAGCCTGTATTGTCTAAATATGCTGATTATTCAGAACTCGATCATAATGATCATGTTAATAACACCAGATATATTGCCTGGGCTTATGATGTGCTCTTTAAGATCGGCGTTGATCTTTATTCCATCCGTAAATTCGATATCAATTATCATTCCGAAGTTAAGAGCGGAGAGAAGGTTGATATCTATCATGTCAAGGAAGACGGAAATGAAGTCATTTACGGTTACAAGGCTGATGGAACAAAGGTCTTTATCTTCAGGTGCAGGTAACAAGTTTTTTTGAAATGTGAGACAGGTTATTGTAAAATGAAATGTACGGCTTAATTTGGAGGGCAAATAATGATAGAGATTAAAAATCTTGTTAAGCGTTACGGAAAAAAACTGGCTGTCAACGGTATCTCCTTTACAGTAAACAAGGGAGAGGTATTAGGTTTCTTAGGACCTAACGGTGCCGGTAAGTCAACTACGATGAATATTATTACAGGATATCTTTCTTCAACATCCGGTTCGGTCGTGATCAACGGACATGATATCCTTGAAGAGCCGGAACTTGCTAAGAAATCCATCGGATATCTTCCGGAGCTTCCGCCGCTTTATCTGGATATGACTGTTATCGAGTACCTTGATTTCATGTGTGATATCAAGGGTGTAAGCAAAAAGGACAGAGCTCCGCAACTTGCAAGGATCATGTCACTTGTAAAGATCGTAGATGTAGGTGACAGACTCATAAAGAACCTTTCTAAAGGTTATAAGCAGAGAGTCGGTATCGCTCAGGCTATGATAGGAAATCCTGAAATCCTTATTCTCGATGAGCCTACAGTAGGTCTTGATCCTAATCAGATCAGAGAGATAAGAAAGCTTATCAGACATCTTGCTCAGAATCATACGATCATTATCAGTTCTCATATCCTTTCTGAGATCCAGGCTGTCTGTGACAGAGTAGTTATCATTAACAAGGGTAAGGTTGCTGCTATCGATACGATAGGTGATCTTTCAACGCGTCTTAATGAGGCTAAGAAGATCCTTGTAGCTTTTAAGGGAGATGAGAAACTCGTATGTAATCTCTTAAGAGCTATTCCGGGCGTTGAAAATGTTTATTTGAGAGAATCCAGAAGTGCAGATATCAAACAGGTTGAAGTATCTGTTATGAGTGAGAATGACGTCAGATCGTCTATCTTCTACACGATGGCTAAGGCCAATAGTCCGATACTTGAGATGAGAGAGCTCGATGCTTCACTTGAAGAGATCTTCTTGAGTATCACGAAGGAAGCTTAAGGAGGTTTACGATGCTGGCTATATTAAAAAGAGAATTTCTTTCTTACTTTAAGTCGCCTGTAGGTTATGTTGCAATAGCGCTTTTTTCATTCCTTTCAGGCTTTATATTTGTTATGAGCTTCGGTAATGCATACAGTAACATTACTTCTGAGATAATCAGATTGTGCGGTTTTTTTGTAGTGCTCGTACCGATAGTTACCATGGGTCTTCTTGCTGATGACAAGAGAAGGGGAACGGATGTAATCTATTACACTTCTCCTATCAAGCTTACTGCGGTTGTTCTTGGTAAGTTCCTTGCTGCAGTTGGTCTTTTTGTTGTTATGTTCATCAACATTGTTGTTCATATGATCGTAACCAAGGCTTACGGTGGCGTTATTGATGCATCTGTGTTTACTGCGGTCGTCATTTATTTCTCGATAGTGCTCTTATATGTTTCTATCGGTCTTTTTGCTTCGTCGATATCTGACAGTCAGATAGTTGCTGCTATCGTTGCATTCGTATTCATAATGATCATTCAGCTCCTGCCGACTATAGGTTCATTTGTTTCATCTGCTGTTACTTCATTGCTCAGTATCCTTGGAAATCCTTCTTCGGCTACTTTGAACAGTGTAAGTCAGAAGATAATCAATATCTTTGTCTGGCTTGACCCGAATGAGAGGATCGATACCACAAGTCTTGGAATCTTTAACCTTGTTTCCGTATTCTATTGCCTGAGCTTTGCATTCTTCTTCCTTTTCCTTACATACAGGATGCTCGAGAAGAAGCGTTGGACTCAGTCTTGATCTGGAGGTGATGGAATATGTCTTCAAACAAAAATCCTAAGAAATTCCAAATCGATAAAAGAGCGTCAGACCTTAAGCTTTTCTCTGTAGGTTCAGTAGCGGTTCTTTTTGCTATCCTTTTGGTACTTAATATCCTTTTATATGCAACATTAAACGAGAAACTTTCATTTGATACATCTTCGACTTCTCAGAATTCCATTTCTGATGCATCTATGGAATATATCAATTCTCTTCCTGCGGATAAGAAGATAAGGATCGTAGGTCTTTTTGATAAGCCTTCTTCAATTAAAGATACGCAGTATGAGTATATCCTTCCTATGCTTGCTAATCTCGAGGATGAATCAAAGGGCAGAGTAAGTGTTGAGTATATAAACCCAAACACTCATCCTTCCATTATCAATGAGCTTGATCCTAATGGTGTTACGGATATCCGTTCCGGTCTTTCATCTCCAACATATGCCGTTTACTGTGACGGTAAGGTAAAACTTGTAGATGCGATCATGGACTGCTTTAATTATGATTCAAATGATATCGAGATGAATCAGAGATTAGTTCCTGTAGCTAATAAGGCTGAGTCGGCTTTTGTTAATTCGATCATTGCAGTTACATCAGAAAGTTCTGCAAAAGCATACTTCCTTACAGGTCTTCAGGAAGATACACATGTAACTTTTGATAATATCCTTGGTTCAATGAATGTTGAGACTGCTGAACTTTCTGTCGATACGGAAAATTTCAAGATCCCGGATGATTGCGATTTGCTCTTTATCCTCGGACCTGATGTAGATATTTCAGAGTCTGTTCAGGAAGCTATCAAGGATTATATCCATAACGGTAAGCATCCTTGTAATATCTTTGTTTCAGTAGGTATCGACAGTGATAACGCTTCTGAAACATATCCTCACCTTAATAACGTTCTTAATGATGTTAATCTTGCATTCGAGAACAAGATCGTCATGGATGACGATACATCTAACGTCATTAGTCTTGAGGGCTCCATCTTCAGAGGTCAGCTCTCTGACAGCTATAAGTACAATAATTCAACAGGTTCCGTTACTTATCAGCTTTCGAGAAATATCACGAAGTATGGAAATGAACAGTCAGGTCTTATTACCGAGCCTGTAGTTGTAACATCAAAATCGTCTTCACTTGTCAGTCCGGACAATAAGATCGAGAAGGGTGAGCAGCGTAATGTTGCTATGGTAACTTATTCTGACGGCTATGATCAGCCGATCAATGTTTTCTTGTTCGGTTCTTCGTCATTTACCTCTGATTCCTACTTTTCAGGCAGATCCAATAATGATGACAATAACCAGTTCATGCGTTCCTTGCTTACAAACATCTTTAAGACAAGTGACAGTATTGATGTACCAGTAAAGCCTCTCCTTGATTATTCTATCGATGCTTCTAAGGTAAATCAGAATTCTGTTTCTGCCATCAGTATCATATTCCTCGTAGCAATTCCATTGGTATTTGTATTTGTTGCTTGGTATGTATACTACAGAAGATCTCACTTGTGATTGGAGTACTTAAATGAAATCACTTAAGAACTTATTGATCCCGTTGATCATCCTCGGTGTTCTTATCCTTGCTGTTGTTCTTGTATTTGTCTTTAAACCAAAGGATGACGAGAAAACAGATGACAGTAAATATCAGCTCTTGCTCCTCGCCCCTGAAGATGTCAACAGAATGACAGTCAGCGGTAACGGTAATGAATTGATCTTCTATTTCAACGAGGGTCAATGGTTCATCGAAGGCGTTAATGCGGATGTAGGTATCTCAGAAGATGCCATAAAGACGTATATTTCTTTGATGCTCGACTATAATGCTAATACTAAGCTTGATGTTAAAGATCCTGATCTTTCTGAGTATGGTCTTGATGCAGATAATGCTTATAAGATCCTTATAGAGAAAAAAGACGGGTCGTTAAGTCTTGTAACCATCGGTAATATGGCTCCTGATAATACTAATTGCTATATTATGGTCGACGGAGATCCATCTGTTTACATGATCGCTTCTATAAAGCGTTCCATGTGTGCTTATGAACCGATCAATTTCTATAATACGATCCAGCTTGATGTGGATTTCAGTACAGTAGAAAAGATCTATTTTGATCGTAAGGCTGATGATACATCTCTTGAGATGGTACCTCGTAAAACGGAATCAGGATATACTTTTGACATCGTTGAGCCATTTGCAACCGGAACAAGTGATCAGATGACATTGCTCCTCAACGATATTAAGTCGTTGGAGATCGCTTCTTTCGTAAAGATGGATGATGCCAAGAAGGCTGAAGTAGGTCTTGATGATCCTAGTTACCATTTTAAGTTTGTAAATACGGACGGAACAACGGAAGAGTTCTATCTTTCATCTTTGCAGAATGAAGTTTATTACGGATACGGTTCAGTAAGTGATGAGTGTTTTACGTTAAGTTCACAGCAGCTTTCGTATCTGGATACACCTATTGAACTGTTTATAAGCAGATATATTCACTACATAACTGCATCTGAAGTTAAGACTATTACAGGTGTTATAAACGGAACGAATTTTGAATTTTCTATTGATACTGATAATTCGATCTCTCAGGAAGATGCAGATGTACTTCTCGATGGAAGAAATGCCAAGATCTTTAATTCCAAGGGCAGGTGTTATGCCGGCATATTCTTTGAGACTCTTGCTACTATCGAGATCGGCGGTATTGATTCAGAAGCTACACCTTCCGGAGATTCTGTAATGGATATTCAGATCCTCGGTAAGGATTATGTCGTTACCAAGATCTCGTTCATTCAGCGAGGCGATGCTTCATATTATTGCATGATCAATGGTGAGTACTCCGGTTTCTACGTAAATGCAAACGAACTGTTTAAGGATGGCGAGGATAATTTCTATGCTTACGGAATTGCCCCGGCTTACGATTTGCTTACTACGGCAATTAGTGATAACTTAAATGGTGTATATGATCTGCCGACAGAGGATTGATAATGGACGAAGGGAAAACTATTAAGAAAAAACTTCTCTTTGCAATGATAATATTTTTTATACTTGTCGTTGCAAGCAGTGTTTTGCTTTATTTTGTTTCTAAGAAACAGACTTCTCTTGAAGGTGCTGACAGTTCAGTAAGGTTGTCAGCTCAGTCCGGTTTTGCCTGTGAATTTGCGGAAGCACAGAAGTTCTATCCTTTCTGTGACGGTGTTCTTAAAGTTACCGGTGATCGTGTTGCTTATCTTACTCTTTCCGGTAACGAGGCATATGGTTATTCGGTAAAGTATACAAATCCGTTCTGTGTATTTGGCGGTGATTATGCCGTGGTCTTTGACCTGGACGGATACGGTTTTTCAGTTTACGATGCTGATACTCAGATTTATTCCAAGTCTACGGATGAGAAGATCAAGGGAGCAACTATCTCCAATGACTGTTTTGTCTCTTTGATCCTTGGAAGTGAGGATGCTTACGGTCAGGTCATGATAGTAGATGATGAAGGAAACTATATCTCCAATAAGTGGATCTCCAAGGATTCGGGTTATCCTGTGGCCGTAAAGTTTAATGATGACTCCAGTGTCCTTGCGATCTCAACTATCAATACTAACGGAGCTGTAGTTAAGCCTTATATCAAATTGCTTTCATTAAGAACAGATAACAATAAGATAGTAGCGGATGATTACGCGATCTATTCAACGGAAAATGATGATATCATTTCTTCTATCATCTATAGCGGTAAGAGATTCCTTGTTTTCGGAAGCGACAGTGCTTATGTTGTAACTGGCGAAGCGATATCTGCACTTAATGTATCTTATTCTTCAATGAATAACGTTTTCGATGTGGATGATCACCTTTTCTTGGTATATTCTGATGGCGTAGGACAGGTCAATAAGCTTGCTATAATTGACAGCAGCAATAATATCGTTTACGATTCAAGTTTAGGAAGTGTTGTTAATGCTTATAATACTTATAAGAACAGAGCAGTTATAAGTGTTGACAGAAGGATATTTGTTTTTGAGAGTAATGGCGATGTCATTTCTGACATTTCCGTAGATGAAGATGTATTAAGAGTTGGCTTTGTCGGAAACGATAAAGTAATAGTCGTATCAACAAGCGGTGTTCACACCTACACGTATTAAGGTTTTATTATGGAGACTGAATACAAATTAACATTTAAGAGCGAAGAGGAACTTTTCGGTATATTGGAGACTGAGTGGTTCTATAATATCTGCATGGAGCATGAAGAGCAGGAAGCTGTTAAGCTTACAAGTATCTATTATGATACTCCTGATAAGAAGATGATCGCCAGAGGTGGCGCTATCAGAGTTCGTAACATCTCTGATTCCGATGAAGAGGAAGAGACATACGAGCATACGATAAAGCTCGGCGGTAAGGTCGATAACGGACTTCACCAGCGCTATGAGTGGAATTATAAGACTTTTTCCAAGTATTTTTCCAAGGAAGAGTTCCTGGACGGTATCTCCAGAAGTGAAGATCCTTCTGATATCCTTACGTCAGCTCTTGACGGAATTGAGGATGATGAGCTTGTACCTTTGTGCAAGACAAAGTTTAACAGGACTGTCTATACATTCGGATATGGAGACAGTATCATGGAGGCTTGTTTTGACGTCGGTAAGCTTTCTGCAGGTGATAAGAGCGAACCTATCTGTGAGCTTGAACTTGAGCTTATATCGGGTGATGTCGTAGACCTTATGGATATGGCTAATTACATCGTCAGCAAGACAGATGCAAGATTTTCGAATGACAGTAAGTTTAAGCGTTGCATGAAGCTCCTTGAAGAGGAATAAATGTACGATACCATTATAATCGGAGCCGGTAGTTCGGGATTAATGTGTGCCGCAAGGCTTGTTTGTGATGGAATGGATAATGTCCTTTTGCTCGATTCCAACCCTAAAGCAGGTAAAAAACTTGCGATAACGGGTAACGGAAGGTGCAATCTTACTAATCTTTCTTTGGACAAGGATCTATATTTTTCGGACGATAAAGACAGGCTTTATAAAGTCTTGTCTTATTTTGGCGTTGATGAGACTATTAACTTTTTCGAGAAGGAACTCGGACTTAAGACTGTTTCCAAGGATGAACTTGTATATCCCGTGACGCTTAAGAGCAGTTCGGTTATAGATGTCTTGAGGTTTTATATCAGTAAGATCGATATCGAATACGAGTTGAAGGTAGATAAGGTGTCGCAAGATGCAGAAGGATATACTGTTTTTGCGGGTGAGAAGTCATTTGAAGGCAGGAATGTCGTATTTGCGACAGGCGGAATGAGTTACCCTAAGACAGGAAGCGACGGTAACGGCTACAGACTTTTAAGCAGATTTTTTAAGAAGGAAGAATTTACGGCTGTAACGCCTTCTCTTGTTCAGCTCAAGACTTCTGACAGAGATCTTAAGTCTTTATCCGGTTTCAGGTTTAATTCCAGGGTGAGCCTTATATCCGATAATGAAACTAAAGCAACTGAGGTTGGCGAATTGCTGTTTACGGATTACGGCATATCGGGGATCTGTGTCATGCAGCTTTCGAGGCACCTTACGAATGGAAGAAATAAGGTCGTTATCGATCTTTTGGTCGATGATGAAGCGATATGCGATTCATTAAGAAGGTTTAGCCATAGAAGTGTCCCTGATGCACTTATCGGGATCTTGCCTTCGGAACTTACCAAGACGGTGCTTAAAAGATTAGGAACCTCGGAACTTAAAGATCCGTCTGTTATCAGACGCTTTATCAGGATGCTCCATGAGTTTACGGTAAATATATCAGGAACTAACGGATTTGATAACAGTCAGGTAACCAGGGGCGGACTTAACCTTAATGCATTGGATGATGAACTCCAAAGCAGGGAACATAAGGGCCTTTACGTGTGCGGAGAAGTTTTGAATGTCGACGGACCTTGTGGCGGTTATAATCTTCAGTGGGCATGGAGCTCGGCTGTTGTCGTTGCCGATTCCATAAAAAGGAGTATCGGATGATCTTTGATATCAAGCTTTTACCTGATGAACTGAATCATTTTGGAAACGATCAAGAAGCTGTCATCTATAAGCTCAAGACCGGTAACGGTGCTATGCACAAAGCCGCAGCAAAGATAGCGGATGGATCGTATGTCCTTCGCATAGTAAAAAAGTCCGTCGATGCACGCCGTAAGCCTAATACGGTGATACTTTATAAAGTCGAGGTCGAGTCGGGGAATTTTTTCGAGAAGAGGGATAGGGAGTTTAAAGCTTCGGTCCTTAAGTACAAAGATACGGATATCGCTCTCGAAAACAGGCCTGTAATCGTCGGTTTCGGCCCTGCAGGAATGTTTGCTGCCCTGACGCTTGCCGAGTATGGCCTTAAGCCTATTGTTCTCGAACGCGGATTTAACATGGAGCAGCGTGTAAAACATGTCGAGGAATATATCGAAGGTAGATCTAATCTAAGGCCTGATTCCAATATCCAGTTCGGTGAGGGCGGAGCAGGTACGTTTTCTGACGGCAAGCTCTTCTCGGGTATCTCGGACGGCTTTAAGCAGTATATCTTTGATACTTTTGCGGATTTCGGTGCCCCTTCTGACATCAAATATGATTCGCATCCGCACATCGGTACTGATAATCTGAGAACTGTTGTCGTAAACATTCGTAAAAGGATCGAGGAACTTGGCGGTCAGATCTTCTTTAACTCCTGTCTCGACAGCATCCTTATCGAAAACGGTAAGGTCCAAGGCCTTACCTATGACGCAGGACAGGACAACTATGACATCATCACTGACAACATAATCCTTGCTATCGGACACAGCAGCAGAGATACGTTCAGTATTCTCCTGGATAGCGGGATCGCCATGGAGAACAAGCCTTTCTCTGTCGGTGTCAGGATCGAGCATCCGCGTAAGGATATCGATATGGCACAGTACGGTTTTGATACCGCTAATTTTCACGATATATCATCAGCATCATATAAGCTTGCAGTTGATACGGTTACCGGCCGTAAGCTCTATACTTTCTGCATGTGTCCGGGAGGTCTTGTAGTTGCGGGCGCATCTTCCGGGGGACACATCTGTACCAACGGAATGAGCTATTATGCGCGTAATGAGGAGAATTCCAATTCCGCACTCCTGGTTCCCGTAGATCCGGAAGTTTACGGTGACGGCATCCTTGCCGGAATGGAATTTCAGGAGGAACTCGAGAAGAAGGCATATGTTCTCGGCGGCAGTAATGAAAGTGCCCCGGTAACTACATATAAAGCCTTCGTTGAAGGTCACGCACCTGATTCTCTGGGTAATATAAAGCCGAGTTATAAGCCGTCTGTGTCTCTTTGTGATCTTAATGAATTGTTTCCTGAAGTCATAAGCGAGACGATAAAGGACGGCATAGCCAAGATGGGCAAGAGGATCAGGGGATTCGACCGTGATGATGCCGTATTGACAGCCGTTGAGGCGAGAAGTTCTTCACCTGTCAGGATCCTCAGAGATAAGGAATCTTTTATGAGCGTCAATGTAAGCGGACTTTATCCTTGCGGAGAAGGCGCCGGTTATGCAGGAGGCATAACTTCGTCGGCCATCGATGGTATCAAATGTGCTAATGCGCTCGTTTCAAAATACGTCTGAATTGGTATATAATACTCCTTGTTGATAAGAATCCTAATTATCGTAAAGGAGATCATTTATGTCCTCTAAAAATACAGCTGTAATCACGGTAGTCGGCGTTGACAGAGTCGGCATTATCGCAGGTGTTTCCAACCTTCTTGCACAGGAAGGCATCAATATAAAAGATATTTCTCAAACTATCCTTGATAACCTTTTTACCATGATCATGATCGTTGATCTTAAGGATGTTGTTATCGAGAGATCGGACATTTCCGAAAAACTTAATAAGCTCGGTGAAGAACTCGGTGTACAGATCACTATCCAGCATACTGACCTCTTCAATGCGATGCACAGGATCTGAGGTGCCGTATGATAACTGATTTTGAAATCCTTGAAACAACCAGGATGTTCTCGGAACAGCATCTTGATATCAGAACTATCACGATGGGTATCAACCTTATGGATTGTTCTGCATCAACTGTTGAGGAATCCTGTCAGAAGATCTATGACAAGATCTGCAGATACGCAGGAAGACTTGTTGAAGTAGGTGAGGAGATCTCCAAGAAGTACCATGTACCGATCATCCATAAAAGGATATCCGTTACACCTATCTCCATCGTGGCTGCTGCATGCGGAGCTACGGACTATACGCCTTTTGCCAAGGCTTTGGATAAAGCTGCAAAGGCTTGCGGTGTTAACTTTATCGGCGGTTTTTCCGCACTCGTTCAGAAAGGTTACACTACATCAGATAAGAATCTCATTAATTCTATCCCTGAAGCACTCGCCGTTACGGACTTTGTATGTTCTTCGGTCAACCTTGCTTCCACAAGGACAGGTATCAACATGGATGCCGTCCGTGACATGGGTATTATCATAAAGAAAGCTGCTGAGCGTACGGCTGACAGAGATGCAATCGGTTGTGCCAAGCTCGTTGTATTTGCAAATGCTCCTGAGGATAACCCGTTCATGGCTGGTGCTTTCTTAGGTCCGGGTGAGCCTGAATGCGTGATCAATGTCGGTATCTCAGGTCCAGGTGTTGTTAAGCATGCACTGGAATCCGTTAAGGGTAAAGATCTCGGCGTAGTTGCAGAGACTATCAAGAAAGCAGCCTTTAAGATCACACGTGTAGGTGAACTTGTTGCCAGAGAAGCATCACAAAGACTTGGTGTTCCGTTCGGTATCATCGATCTTTCTCTTGCACCGACACCTGCAGTAGGTGATTCCGTTGCAAGACTTCTTGAAGAATTCGGTCTTGAAGAGTGTGGTACCTGGGGTACGACAGCTGCTCTTGCAATGCTCAATGACGCAGTCAAGAAGGGCGGAACGATGGCTTCTTCCTTCGTTGGCGGTCTTTCAGGTGCATTCATCCCTGTATCCGAAGATGAAGGTATGATCGCGGCTGCCAGATCAGGATGTCTTAAGCTTGAGAAGCTCGAGGCCATGACCTGCGTATGTTCAGTAGGTCTTGATATGATTGCTATTCCGGGTGATACTGATGCAACGACGATCTCAGGTATCATTGCCGATGAGATGGCACTCGGAACATTCAATAACAAAACAACAGCAGTTCGTATCATTCCTGTACCAGGTAAGGGTGTAGGTGATGAAGTCGAATTCGGCGGACTTCTCGGTATGGCTCCTATCATGCCTGTTAATACTGCTTCCTGTGCAGATTTCATTAACAGAGGCGGAAGGATCCCTGCACCGATCCATAGTATGAGAAACTGATAATGATAACATTTGTCACGGCGATCTATGATGAAGCAAGGCCGTTTATCGAGAGATTGGGCCTTAAGAAAGTCTCTGACGAGACCTTTTATCAGTATTTTGCTTCTGACGAATATGAAGTCGTAATAACAGGCGTGGGCAGTATCCGTGCATTACGGAACTGCTCGCGCCATTTTGCTGTCCATGAACCTTCTTCGGGATCCGTTGTTATTAATGTCGGCATCTGCGGCGCATCCGATTCACCTGTAGGAAGCCTTTTTCTTATCGAAAAGATCACGGACGAAGTAAGCGGCAAGACATATTATCCGGATCTCCTGTTCAGGGAGGATTTTTCACATTCTTCTCTTACTACAACGATCAAACCTAAAAAAGAGGGAACAGGTCTTTATGATATGGAGGCATCAGCCGTATATGAAGCCTCATATCCTTATTACACGCTTGAAAGGATAATATTCTTTAAGATAGTTTCCGATAACCTCGATCCTGACGTTAAGGTTACATCTGATATCGTTGATCAGCATGCTGACAAGATCATAGATTTTGCAAAGCGTGTTGCGAAGTTTTATGAGACTTCAGAAAGTTCATTGAACGATATCGATCTTAGTCCTGTCATAAGTAAGTTCAGTCTGACTGATTCCATGACAAAGAGACTTAAAAGGGCAGTGGACTACAGACGTATAAACCGTCAGGACATCGATCTGTCAGGCTTTTTCGAGGCAGAGACAGTTAAGAATGACAAGGCTCACAAAAAGGATGTTTTCGAGAAGGTATTGAGCGAATATATAAAGGCTTCGGATCTTCGGATGGACCGGGAAGAAAGATCAGACGGACTTAATCCTTCGTTCACGAATGTATATTCCGATGATCCTGAGCTTGACGGATATCTTAAGGACCGCCATATAGTAAGGATCGATTCGTATAAGGACATATTCAACAGATCGCATCAGAACTTTGATCTTCAGAAGAAGTCGCAGGCGCTTATCCTGTCACATAACAGAGGTCAGTTCATATATGAAGGAGCAAGAGTTTGTCAAAGCTTTGGTAACAGCTACTTTTATTATTGTTCCGTTGTCATGAACTGTATCTTTGACTGTAAATACTGCTACCTCGCGGGAATGTATCCGTCGGGGAATCTGGTTGTTTTTCCTGACTTTGATCATGTGCTTAAAGAGATCGATGAGATACTTAAAGAGCACCCGATGTATCTTTGCGTTTCATATGACACCGATCTTCTCGCGATAGAGAATATGTTCGGCTTTGTCTCTAAGTTCATAGATGCCTGCAAGATACGTAAGGACCTTACGATCGAGGTAAGGACCAAGAGCGGAAATCCGGGGCTCTTCAAGAACTTTGAGACGCTTGATAACGTTATATTCGCGTGGACTTTGTCACCTGAGAAGGTCACCTCGATCGAGGACAAGACAGCATCTCTTGAGAAAAGACTCGAAGCGATGAAGGCCTGTCATGAGAAGGGTTTTAAGGTCAGGGTCTGCTTTGATCCGATGATCTACTATAAGGACTGGAAAGAAGATTACGGTAAACTTGTTGAGCAGGTCTTTTCTCTTATAGATCCGTTCGATGTCAGTATCGGTGTTTTCAGGATCTCTACCGAGTATCTTAAACTCATGAGAAAACGAAGAGG
The DNA here is from genome assembly GCA_947165785.1 of uncultured Clostridia bacterium. Taxonomy (GTDB): domain Bacteria; phylum Bacillota; class Clostridia; order Saccharofermentanales; family Saccharofermentanaceae; genus Saccharofermentans. The sequence continues at coordinate 36,742 of CAMVBS010000014.1, forward strand.
AAATACGGCTGCCGTTGCTTTCCCGTTTGTATCCGAGAAGGGCGTTTCACATTATGGTGAAGTATCGGAAGAGATGATATCTTATATGAAAGATAAGGTCTCGCAATATATCGGAAGCGACAGGATATTTATTTGGGAGGAACAGGATGAGTAAGGCATTGATCTTCGGAGCGACCTCGGGCATAGGCCTGGCGATCGCCAAAAGACTTGTTGATAAATACGATGTAACCGGAGTCGGAAGAGATATAAGTAAGGTCAGCGGGGAAAAGATCGATCTTCTGAGCTGTGATGTTTCCGACAATAAAGCTCTTCAAAAACTGCTTAAGGATATTCCTTGTCCTGATGTTCTCATTCTTTCTCAGGGAAGTGCATATTACGGCCTTCACGAGAATATTAAGCCGTCTGAATGCGAGGAGATGGTCCTTACGGATCTATTAAGCCCGATAACGATAACGAATCATTTCCTCAATCAGATGAAGCAGCGTAAGAGCGGACATATCATCTTCATCTCATCCGTAACTGCTGATTCCGTTAATCCTCACGGCGCCTGTTATGGTGCATGTAAGGCAGGCATCAGGAGCTTTGCCAAGAGCCTTTTTGAGGAGATCAGAAAAACAGGCGTAAAGGTTACTTTGATATCGCCGGATCTTACATATACGGATCTTTACAGGAATGCTGATTTCGGTGTGGATAAGGATCTTGTCTTAAGTCCTGAAGATGTTGCGGATGCGGTTTCTTTTGTTCTCGAAAAACCTTCAAACGTAGACGTTTTCGACATTGTTGTAAGGCCGATGAGAAACGCGATCGTTAAGTGATCCCTTCGCCGTACTTTGCCTTTATCTTCCTTCTTACCAGGATGTAGTAGCTAAGCTGCATCATGACTGTTACAATCCATGAAACAGGATAGGAGATAAACAGGAAATCAAGTGACCTGAAATGCGGGAACAGAAGGTATATCCACACGATCCTCGTTCCAACTGTTCCTATGATGGAAAAGAGCATCGGTATGGATGAATATCCCATGCCTCGAAGTGCACCCGGGATAAGGTCCATAAATCCGCAGATAAAATATGTGATGGTCGTCATATACATAATCTCGAGACCATATGAGATGACTTCCGTTTCTTTGGAATAGATACCCAGTATCTGACGGGCAAATACGAAAGAGATTCCTCCGAGAATTCCGGCAACGATGAGATCCAGGATGAAACAGTCCTTAAGTATCCTGTTCATCCTCTTAAACTTCCTGACACTGAAGTTCTGGCTGGTAAAACTCATGCATGCCTGAGATACGGAGTTAATTGATACGAATAAAAATCCGAGAACGTTATTGGCAGAAGTATAACCTGCCATTGCATCTTTTCCGAATGAGTTAACGGATGACTGTAAAAGTACATTTGAAAAACTAATTACGGTGCCCTGGATGCCTGCAGGTATGCCGACTTTACACATGGTCTTGAGCTTGGATAGATCGATTCCGAGTTTACGGAAGTCGAGCTTATATCCGCCTTCGACCTTCATAAGACAAGTCGTTACAAGGATGCATGAAAGCATCTGAGAAGCAACTGTTGCTATGCCTACACCTGCTACACCCATATGAAACTTTATCACGAGCAAAAGGTTAAGTCCCGTGTTGAGCAATCCCGCTATGAAAAGAAATATCAGAGGCCTTTTGGTATCGCCGATAGCTCGTAAGACCGCTGCACAGAAGTTGTACATCATGAAGAACGGCATTCCGAGAAAATATATCCTCATGTAAAGAACTGACTGATCGATAACGTTCGAAGGAGTATCCATGAGAAGCAGAAGGGGTCTTGCCAAGGCTATTCCGATAATGAGCATGATCGTTCCGCTTATCATAGCGAAGGTGATTGCCGTATGAACGGTCTTGCTCATCTCTTTATCCTGTTTGGTCGCGAAATAACGTGCAGACAGAACATTTGCTCCAAGAGATATTCCGATCATGAGATTAGTGAGCATATTGATAAGAGCCGTAGTCGAACCGACTGCAGCAAGTGCATCACTTCCTGAGAACTGACCTACGGTTATAACATCAACAGCGTTAAAGAGTAATTGAAGTATGCTCGAAGCCATCAAAGGAAGAGCAAATGATATGAGCTTTGGCATAATGCTGCCGTTAAGCATGTCTATCTCAAATCTGTTCTTGGACATAGTATCTCCTTGATTCAGATTTGATACTAACACACTCTTTGTCTTGCAGATATTGGATATATAACGAATTTAAGTACTGATTTTGCCGGGTTTAAAGTTAAATTGATAATACGTTAGAAATCAATTGATATTATTATCAGATATCTGATAACAGGCATGAAAAAAGGACGACCTCATAATGAGATCGTCCTTGAGTTATCCAGGTCTGATCTGTCAAACGCCTCTTAAGATCCCGTACTTATTACAAAGTTCCGTGAATTCCTTTGAGTATGCAAATTCAGCAAGAACCTGTTCTCTTGTTGTACCGTTGTTCATACGACCGAGCCAGTAGTTAAGGCCGTCTGTATCAGCTTCTCTGAGCATGAATGTGAGGTAGACTCTCTTAAGGAATTCAGTATTGTCAAAATTGTGACTCTTGAACTCTTCAGAACCGAAGAACTCACAAGCTGCTGCGTAACCGGATCTTTCCTGGTTTGTAAGGCTCAATGCCCAGTAGTTAAGTCCGCCTTCCTCAGCTTCTCTGCCGAGACATCCCGTATAAAGTGCTTTCGCAAAAGCCTTGGCGTTTTCGGAAGGGAAGGAAGCCTTGGCCGTGATAGCACCTGATCTTATGCCGTATGATGCGCAGATGTCACACCATTCATTGGAATCGATAAATCCTTCGATTACAGCCTGCTTGGAACCTCCTTCTGCGAGTTTCTTAAGCCAGAATGTCTTACCTTCGATATCTGCTTCACGCTTGAAGAATGTCATGTAAAGGATATCTACAAACTGTTCTCTGCTAAGTCCTCTGTTAAGGAATTCTTCTGAGAAGAGGAAGCCCTTAGCACAGTCAGCTCCGGAATTCTGACCTGATTTAACAGTTCCGAGCCAATACTCTTTTCCGTCTGCTTCTGATGGTCTGCCAAGCGCGATATTATAGAGACGCTCAATAAAATCTGCGAAGTCTCCGGTACCCTCAGCCTTATAGTCAAAAGCAGGTTTTGATGAACCTTCTACCTTCTTGATCTCAACAGTTGTTGCATATGTTTTGCCATCAGGATTTACGATGATCTCAGCGGAGCCGTCCTGCATGAACTTGCCGCCTTCAGGTTTGGTTAACTGAATATCATCACCGAAAATATAATACTGGGAGAATGAAGCATAACTTTCTGAAGTAGGCTTTGGAATATTGATGCTTACTGTTCCGCTATTAACCTGGAATGAATTGCCGCATACAATACCGTGATGACCTTTACCTGTCAAAACCGCATTTTCACCGTCTATGATAATATCGTGAGTTATAAGACCTGCGACTCCTTTTTCATCACCGGAATTCAAAGTGAGCTTACCGTTAACGATAAGATCTCCACTGACGTTATAGATTCCGGCTATTTCGCCGCAAATGGCGATCTCGCTGTCTTTCTCGATCGTCACATTACCTTTGCAGAGCATACCCATTCCATACGGGTTATAAAATGTTCCTTTTCCTGAAATGGTAATATCTCCTTCTGATACTATCGTTCCGTTAAATCCTTTGCCGCTCTTTGAATCAGAAGTAATAACGGCATTGTTCTTGATAGTGAGTTTTTGTGTTGCCGGATCGTAAGAAACATTGCCGTCGCCGAGAATGTCACCTTTGTTGTCGTCATTAACGATCACACCATTAACAGAAACATCGTATTCTGTCAAAGCCTTCAGATTCTTTGATCCTGCAAATGGAATTACCGTGATGGCGATAAGGAGCGCCAGCATAACACTGAATGATTTTTTTACCAATCGCATATTGTATCCTCTCTTATAATATTATGTCCGGAATTTAAATTCCTTTTATCATAATACATCAATTTGTCTTTTTATAAATCGAAAAAGTGAGATTTTAAACAAAAAAATGCGTCCCTTACGAGACGCATAAAATATACATGTTTGATCTGATCAAAGCTCATCAAGATATTTCTTCATGGCTTCCGGTGCAGGACCGCCTGTTACAAGTCTTTTTTCAACACAGGTCTTAAGAGAGATCGCGTCATATACGTCCTCTTCGATGAGATCGGAGAACTGTTTAAACTCATCGAGCTTAAGGTCGAGAAGGGAAGTGTTGTGCTCGATACAGTAATGAACGAGCTTGCCGGAGATCTCATGAGTGCTCCTGAACGGGATACCTTTACGTACGAGATAATCAGCAAGGTCAGTAGCATTTGTAAATCCGCCGAGAGCAGCAGCCTCCATATTGTCCTTACGGATCGTCATTGTCTTTACCATGCCTGTGAAAGGAACAAGTACGCCCTTGATGGTATCTACAACATCAAAGAGAGCTTCCTGAACTTCCTGCATGTCTTTGTTATATGTAAGTGGCAAACCCTTCATCGTAACGAGAAGAGCGATAAGATCACCATATACTCGACCTGTCTTACCTCTGGTAAGCTCTGCTACATCAGGGTTCTTCTTCTGTGGCATCATGGAAGAACCTGTGGAATATGCATCATCAAGTTCGATGAACTTGAATTCCTGTGAAGAGTAAAGGATGATCTCTTCGGAAAGCCTTGAAAGATGCATCATAAGGATGGAAGCAAAGGAAGAAAGTTCGATTGCCCAATCTCTGTCAGCAACGCCGTCGAGTGAGTTCTTAGTTACGGATTCCATACCAAGTTCTTCAGCTACGAATTCACGATCCAACGGGTAAGTTGTGCCTGCAAGAGCACCGGAACCGAGAGGTGAGATGTTGGTCCTTGCGATAGCTTCTTCAAGTCTAGCCATATCTCTTCCGAACATCTCGATATATGCTGAGAGGTAGTGAGCAAATGTAATAGGCTGAGCTCTCTGAAGATGTGTGTAACCAGGCATATATGTATGAAGATTCTCCTTGGCGATATCGATCAACGTATCACGAAGTTCTCCAACCAGGCTCATGATCTCATAAGCTTCATCGATGGCATAGAGCCTTTGATCCAGAGCGACCTGATCATTACGGCTTCGTCCTGTATGAAGACGCTTTCCTGCATCTCCGATCCTGTTTGTGAGTTCTTCTTCGATGAACATATGGATGTCTTCAGCATCTGAATCAAATGTGAGTTTGCCGGAATCAATGTCATCCATGATGGAGAGAAGACCTTCTCTTATCTTATCTGCATCTTCCTGAGAGATGATGCCCTGTTTGGCGAGCATCTTGCTGTGTGCAACAGATCCTTCAATATCCTGTTTGTACATCCTGCAGTCAAAAGGAAGGGAAGAGTTAAAATCATTAACTGCTGCATCAGTTGCTTTCTCAAATCTTCCAGCCCACATTTTCTTAGCCATAACTTTATTACTCCTTTACGTAATCAGGGTCGATCCTGATCATTTCTGTAAGTGCTTTGTTTCTGTAGTTGAGATCCTCACGGAGAGTGAATCCCTGTGATTCCCAGAACCTGTTTCCGCCTTCATTTTTCTTGAATGCGACAAGAAGTACCTTGGTAATGCCTTCAGCCTTCAAAGCTTCGAGCGCGAGTTCAACAAGTCTTGCGCCGACACCTGCTCTTCTGAAATCAGGTGAAACGCATGCATGCTGGATGATACCGCGTCTTCCGTCGTGTCCACATAATATTACACCAATTACTTTCCCGTCACAAACGGCAACGAAAGAAGTAGTCGGATTACGTTTCAGATATTTTTCAATACCTTCGCGGGAATCATCCTTGTTATTCAGTCCGTTACCGCAAAGGATCCAAAGATCATAGGACTCATTATAATCATCTATGTTCATTAAGCGGTATTTGATCTCCATATCATTCTCCCGATCAATCTATCCAGTTATAATCTCCGCCTGTGATCGCAAGGCTCAAAAGTGTATCGTATTTTTCAACATTCTCGGTTCCTTCGATCATCTCGATAAGCTTTGCGGCTTCTCTTTGGACCGGCATTTCCTCATCAGGACCTATCTCCATGTCGACTTCCTTGCCGCAGTACGGGCAGACAAGTGTCGGTGCTATCCTTGTATCAAGAAATCTGTTATCACAATCGGCACACTCGTAGAAACCGCACCTTTCGGTTCCGTCAGGAACAAAATACATATTCGATCACTCCTCTCGAAAA
>CAMVBS010000015.1 GCA_947165785.1 uncultured Clostridia bacterium
AAGAGAAGAAAACAAAGGCCTTGATAAGATATTGTCATGGATCGAGGAAAGATAACCTTGAATTCCTAAAACTTAATCAACAGCATTGAGGACATCTCAATTATAACAAGATCATGTCTTTTTCTATCTGTAACAATGTTAAACTTCTCATTTATAGGCCATAGTGACCCTGAAGTTTCCTCCGTAGTCCTTAAAGCTTTGCGGAAATTTAAGTCCTTCCTTCTCGAAGATCTCCCGGACGCTTTCCGCCTGATCATAACCATGCTCAACGATGATCGAGCCGCCGTCATTAAGTACCCCGGAACACGAAGCGAACTTACGATAGAACAAAAGACCATCATCGCTGATCCCAAAAAGTGCCGTTGAAGGTTCATTATCCTTAACGAACCTGTCCAGTGTCTTCATATCATCTGAATTGATATACGGAGGATTGGATATAACGACATCCGGAGTACCCGGAATCTGTCCAAAACCTTCCAAAACATCAGTCTTAACGATCGTGAATGCTTTCCTGTCTAACGCCTGATTTAGATTCTTACGGGTATATTCAAGCGCCTCATCGAACTTATCGACCAGAACTATCTTAGGGTCATAACCTTCCCTTTTAAGATAATTTCCAAGCGAGATTCCGACACAGCCCGTTCCCGTGCACAGATCCCAGATCAGAGGATCCGTCTTTCCGGTAGAAACTACCGTCTCAAAGGATTTCTCGACAAGAAGCTCGGTATCAGGTCTTGGGATAAGGACTCCCTTCCCTACTTCATACTCCTCATTGAAGAAATAAGCCTTGCCCACTATATACTGCCAGGGTTCGTAGTTTTTCAGTCTTTCTATCAACGGATCAATGGAACTTCTGTCAACGTTCTTATCCATATAAAGCCTTAAAGAAGAAGGAGTCTTGTTAAGAACGTGAGCAATTATCTCCAATATTTCAAAGCGGGCATCAGAAATGCCCGCTTCGTTTAATTCATGATCATAAATATTTATCAGATCACCAAGTGTCATCGTTATCATTCTCCGGAATTACTGCCTGCATAGCAGCGATCGCTACTTCACAGATCTTTGCATCCGGTTCCTTAGTTGTAAATCTCTGGAGCCAAAGGCCCGGTTTAACAAGTATCTTGCAGATACCCTTATCGCAGTGACGTCCTACAAATCTCAAGATCTCATAGGAGATTCCGCAGATGATCGGGATAAGTACCACACGCATTCCGATGTTGATCGCAATGTTGTTATCGCCTACAAATACACCTGCTATCGTATAGATGAGTATCGATATCATAAGAACGATGAACATGAATGCAGTTCCGCATCTCGGATGGAAACGTGACTGTTTCATGATGTTCTCAACCGTAAGAGGCTCTCTTGCTTCATAGCAGGCGATCGTCTTATGCTCTGCACCATGGTACTGCCATACTCTGGCGATATCAGGAAGCTTGGATACTGAGATAAGGTACACGAGGAAGATAAGGATCCTCAATACACCCTCGATACAGTTACGAACGAGCTGAACCCAAAGTGCATCGATGATATTCTCATCAAAGAGCTTACTTACAAGATCTACTACAAGTCTTGGAAGAAGGATGAAAAGTCCTACGCTCAAGAGGATTCCGAACAGAGCCGAAATGGTAAGTACCACATTATGGTGACGGCCGAGGAACTCATCAAGTTTACTTACTTTCTTCGTCTCCTCTTCGTCTTCCTTGCCCTGCTCTGAGATCTCTGCCGATTTCATCGTAGCATCAGTTCCCGTTATGAGCATCTTATAAAATTTGATACAGCCTCTGATGAAAGGAACCTTCTCAAAGTAAGATACACGGTCGCTCTGCTTCATCTCTTCAATATGGATCGAACCGTCACCCTTACGAACAGCTATTGCAGTCCTTTTAGGTCCGCACATCATGATACCCTCAATGAGAGCCTGTCCGCCGATGGTCGTCTTCTTGGTCTTTGTCTCAGCTGCCTTGACTTCAGAAGAAGTCTTGATCTCTGTTACTTCACCGATCTCCGAAGCTGCTTCTTCAGTTACTTCGACTAGATCCTTAACCTCTTCGACCGAAGCATTTTCATTCTCGAGAAGCTCGGATCCGTTATTGTTTTCTGACATATATTTCTCCACTGTATATTTATTTATAATATTTCCAGCCTATTATAACACTTTTTATGTTACTGTCAGATTTCGATAGCAGTAAATATTAGGTACTTACGGATAACATCAGAGGATATCGGCGATATCAAGGATAAGTCGTTCGGACTTTTCCCATCCGAGACACGGATCCGTTATGGATTTACCGTAAACGCCTTCACCGATCTTCTGACATCCGTCCACCAGGTAGCTTTCTATCATAAGTCCCTTGACGAGTTTTCTTATGTCACTGTTCCACTTTCTGCTGTGGAGGATATCCTTGGAGATCCTTATCTGTTCCTCGAATCTCTTACCTGAATTGTTGTGATTGGTATCAACTATGACCGTCGGATTCTTAAGACTCGGATCTTTCTGATATTGCTCGAAAACATTCTCCAGATCCTCATAGTGATAATTCGGATGAGATCTGCCGAACTTATCCACATATCCTCTCAGGATGCAGTGCGCGTAAGGGTTTCCCTCAGTCTGCACTTCCCATCCCCTGTAGATGAACTTCTGAGGGCTCTGAGCAGCCGTTATGGAGTTCATCATGACATTGAGATCACCTGCAGTAGGATTTTTCATTCCTGCAGGAATACCGATACCACTTGATACGAGCCTATGCTCCTGATTCTCGACTGACCTTGCTCCGATCGCCACATAGCTCAAAAGATCAGACAGATATCTGTGATTTGAAGGATAGAGCATCTCCTCTGCGCAGGTAAAGCCCGTCTCTTTGATTACTCTCGTATGAAGATCTCTGATCGCGATTATTCCCGCGAGCATATCTTCACCCTGCTCCGGATCAGGCTGATGGAGCATTCCCTTATAACCGAGTCCCTTGGTCCTCGGCTTATTGGTATATACGCGAGGAATGATGAATATCTTATCCTTGACCTTCTCGCTTACCTTTGAAAGTCTTTCCATATAATCAAGGACAGCATCTTCCCTGTCTGCAGAACACGGTCCGATTATGAGGATAAACCTGTCATCCTTCCCTTCGAAAATGTCCGCGATCTGCTTATCTCTGGACTCCTTGATCTTTTTTATCTGATCGTCTATCGGGAACTCTTCCTTAAGCTCCTTCGGAACCGGAAGTTTCCTTATAAAATTCATGTTCATATCCATAAGAATCGTCTCCTAAAGTTACCTTACGCTAACGAATTATACATTAAGCGGCATTTCTTATGTATCACATACATTCAATTTTTTTGCACGATTTGTTATTATTTAGAAAAAAGGATGGTGTTTATCCGTGTTTGAAAAGTTAAAAGACAATCTCAAGAACAGTTACAGCCCTTATTCAAACTTCAAGGTTAGTGCCATCGTCGTCACCAAGGACGGGAAGGAATTTACCGGGGTAAATATCGAGAATGCATCCTACGGTGCAACTGTCTGCGCCGAGCGTTGCGCGATCTTCAAAGCCGTGAGCGAAGGCTACCGTCCCGGAGATCTTGAAGAGCTCCATCTCATGGTCGGTTCCGGAAATATCGGTATGCCGTGCTTTATGTGCAGACAGGTAATAACGGAATTTTTCGAGCAGGATAAAAAGATCTTTTGTTATTCAACTGAGGGAGATATGCTTACTTACAAGGTATCTGACCTGTGTCCTAATCCTTTCGGACCTGATGATCTGAAGTGACCGATGACCTTTACGGCAACGGCAAAGAGCATAAAGACTATCACAAAGCCCAGAAGGCCGTAGACTACATCCCCGAGTTCCATCGCGCCCCTGTGAGTAACTTTCTGACCGATCTCGATAGCAACCGTCAGCACAAAGATCAATGAGGCAGCATAGATTCCGGTTATGGCCAGGATATAACCTTTTTTACTGAGCCACTTGATCAAAGGATAAGTTACGATCAGGACCATAAGGCCCAGAAGACCAATAACTATTAAATGAAGTACCTTATCCGACAGATCGAGCTTTGTTCCCTCGTTAAGTCCGGATATCTCATCATGAGACAAGTTGATAATATCTGCCATACGGCGAAGCATCTCTTTCATCATGGTCCCCCTTTCATCAGGACTCGAACATACTAGCACAGCATATAGTGCCAAAGGGGGCAAAATTCAGGCAAGAATAAATCGAAATTGAATGAATTATTGTATAATTAGTTCTAGGAATTCACGGAGGTGAAGATTATGAAAAAGGGTAACGTTCTGTTTCTTGGAAATTCCGGTGTCGGCAAATCGACGCTCATCAATGCGATAATGAATGATAACGCCGCTGAGACAGGCATCGGCATAACAGGAACCACCAAAGAACTCAAGACATACGAGAATGATGAAGTTCCATTCAGGATCATCGATACGATAGGCTTCGAGCCGACCAAGCTCTTCCAGAAGAACAAGGCAATAAACGAAGTTCAGAAGTGGTCCAAAGATGTCGCCCTCAGTAATAATGACGATACATCCATCGATCTCATCTGTCTTTGCGTAGACGGTACTTCAAGTAAGCTCTTCGGAAAGACCATAGATGATTTTCTTAAGGCTACCGCGATCTGGAAAAACGTCCCGATGATAGTCATCATCACCAAGTCGTATTCCCTTCCTGACAGAGAAGCCAACAGGCAGATGGTCAACGATGCTTTTGCCGGAAAGAACTGCAATCTCAAAGGCATCTTCACGGTCGTTGCCCAGCCTTATGTCATAAGTGACGAAGTCGTCGTTCCTCCTGAAGGCGTGACAGATCTCATTACTACGATCAACGATCTTCTTCCTGAAGGGATCCAGGCCTCGAAGGTTGACATCAATACATATAACCTTAATCGAAAAAGAGTCATGGCTCACGGTGCAACAGCTACCTTTACCGGTATCGGAGTAGCGATCGGTGCCATTCCTATCCCGTTCCCTGACGCCGCTTTACTTATCCCTACAGAAACTGCAGAGATCAATCTCCTTGCTAAGATCTACGGTATCAGGCAGGATGAGAGATCAAAGATGTTCTTTAATTCCATTGTCGAAGTAGGAACCGTAAGCACCGTTGCAAGAGGCGTCATTACTGCCCTTAAGGCGATCCCTGCCATTAACATCGCAGCGAGCGTCCTTAATGCGGTAATCGCGGGTGTTTTCGTTGCCGCCATAGGTGAAGGGACCATCTATGCCTTTGAGCAGATCTACCTCGGACAGAAGTCCATAGAAGATATCGACTGGGTCAAGCAGATCATGGAAGGCAAACTTCAGAACGGCATGGTTGAGAAAGTCACCAGGATCCTGGAATCACTCCCGCAGAATGCCGGCAAGAATGATGTCATCAAAGCTATCGGCAAGCTCTTCGGAGTTAAGGATTCAGAATTTACCGATGTAAAAAAATTGCCTCCGAACTGATCGGAGGCAATCTCTTTATCTTTCTCTTTATCATTCTTTCCAAGGTTCGTGAAGATCCGGATTAATGTATATCTCAGTGATCACTTCATCCTTAACTACCACATGAAGATCAGGGATCGTATAGATCGAATCACTGTTAAGATCATCGATGAATTCCTGAAGCGAAGAATACTCATATGAATTCTCATCAGTCTTTATACCGTCTTTTCCAAAGACATAGGCATTATCTACGATCTTAAGATCAGGACTGAGCTTGAGAGTAGCCTGCTCTTCGTAAAGATCAGTAGCCATACTTCCCATACCGTCATTGATATAGAATAATCCGTCTGCCTGTTCAATAAGGGTCAGACCTGACTCCTGGCTTACAAAGATAAAGTTATCAAGTGTCTCCATTTCTCCTACATCGAACAATCCGTCAAAGTTTGCATCAGCCCAACAACCGACATAGATCTTATCACCGGACTTCAAGTTGTCGACTTCTTCATGAGTAAGATATGAATACATATAAAGATCCAATGTCACAGTACTTAGGTCATCACCAAATGTATAATTTGATACACGATAGACGCCGTCTTCGATAGACTCATCAAATCTGTCCGTTACATAGACCTCATATATCCTTCCCTCATCCTCAGATACCGTTGAAGCATCAGTAGCTTTTGTCGTCTCTTCGGTTGTTTCCTTAGATGTTTCATCTGATGAGGCAACTGTAGCCTCTGTAGTAGCAGATGTTGTTTCTTCAGCATCTGTCTTGCTGCATGCAGCAAATGAGAGCAGGATCGAGCCTGCCATAAGTGTGGAAATAATCTTTTTGTTCATAATCCATCCTCCTATATTAATTCCATGCTTATATAACGAATCATTATTGAAGATTGTTGCAAGACAAAATCAATTATCATAAATAATTCCGTGAACAAAAAAAGAGACTGCCTTGTGAGCAGTCTCTCGTGAATGTCGTAAATAAATTAAGCTTTACCCATTCTCTTGTTGAACTTATCAACACGTCCGCCTGTATCAACAAGCTTCTGCTTACCTGTGTAGAACGGGTGGCACTTTGAGCAGATATCAACACGGAGCTCAGGCTTCGTGGAAAGAGCTTCGAATGTCTCACCGCAAGCACACTTTACAGTTACAAGCTGTGTCTTAGGATGAATTCCTTCTTTCATTTGTTCTCACCTCTCATCATATGCATGGTGCGTAACCTTATAAGCCACGTATACCATACCGGATTTTGTAGTAACTTTGGTATATTACTTTATTAAAGAGTTCTTGTCAATACATCAATCTACTGCGAAAGACTTTTTGACTGATAATACGAATGACGCATTATTAGTGGTCTTGAGCATAAAATTGATAACTGCATCAGTTGCAGTAGTCGTATCGACATCGGCAAGTTTCTTACGGAGAAGTATCATTGCCTCGAGTTCCTCAGGTGTCAGGAGGAGATCCTCACGTCTTGTACCGGACTTATCAACAGCGATAGCCGGGAATACACGACGATCTGCAAGCTTACGATCGAGCGTGATCTCCATGTTACCTGTTCCCTTGAACTCCTCGAAGATAACTTCATCCATACGAGAACCTGTCTCGATAAGTGCCGTAGCAATGATCGTAAGGCTTCCGCCGTTCTCGATATTTCTTGCTGCACCGAAGAATCTCTTAGGTCCGTACAAAGATCCCGGATCGAGACCACCTGACAAGGTACGTCCTGTCGGATTGATCGTAAGGTTATAAGCACGGGCAAGTCTTGTCATAGAGTCAAGAAGGATAACTACATCCTCGCCAAGCTCGACAAGTCTCATTGCTCTCTCGAGTACGAGTTCTGTAACTCTTACGTGGTTTTCAGGTCTCTTATCGAAAGTCGAATATACAACTTCACCCTTAACGGATCTTTGCATATCCGTAACTTCCTCAGGACGCTCATCGATAAGAAGAACGATAAGCTTACAATCAGGGTTGTTGGTCGTTATTGCATTAGCGATCTTCTGAAGAAGGATCGTCTTACCTGCCTTCGGAGGAGAAGCTACCATACCTCTCTGGCCCTTACCGATAGGCGAGAAAAGATCGATGATCCTCGTTGATATATCGTTGATCTTGGAATGACCAAATGTCGTTTCAAGCTTAAGTTTCTGATCAGGATAGATAGCTGTCAAAGACTCAAATCTCTTACGCTTACGAATGATATCAAGATCTGTATCTTCATTAAGTTCTATTCCGTTAACGGACAATACTCTCTTGATCGGAGCATACTTATCCTTGCCCTTAGGTGCAACGGCAAGTCCCTTGATGTAATCACCTCTTCTAAGGCCGAGTCTTCTTATGAGCTGACCTTGAACAAAGGCATCATCTTCACCCGGAAGATAATTATGTCTGTGGATAAATCCGTTGAAGTCACCCTTATCACTGTTACCGATGGAAAGAACACCTTCAACCTCGATATACTGCGGTTCCTGAACCTCAGGCTTAGGTGCTTCCTGCTCCTGTTCGGTTGTCTCTGAAGGAGTAACTTCAGTAACTACTACCTTACCGTCATCACTGGAAGGTCCGAAAGACAAAGTACGCTTCTTGCTCTTGCCCTTCTTCGCCTTACCTTCAGGGCGTTTATTCTCAGAAGGCTTCTCCTCGGAAGGAGCTGCCTCTTCCTTCTTATCCTCAGCCTTTTCAGAAGAAGTCTCTTCAACTGCAGACTCAGCCATCTCTTCAAGAGGTGTCTTTTCTTCCGTCTTCTTTTTCTTGGATGTGGATCTTTTAGTCTTCTTTTCTTCAGGAGCTTCGGCCTCTTTCTTGGCCTTTGACCTTCCCTTGGACTTAGTCTCCTTGGAAGGCTTCTTCTCCTCTTCTTTTTCTTCCGGCTTGATCTCAGTTTCAGATGCTTTTACTTCTTCAGAAGCTGATTCGGAAGTTTCAGTCTTTTTCTTGGAAGTTCTGCTGCGCTTAGGCTTAGCTGCAGTCTCCTTTTCTTTTGCTTCAGCTGCTTCTTCTTTTACTTCAGCAGCTTCAGTAGTCTCAGCCTTTTCTTCTGCTTCTTTCTTTTTCTTAGCGGAAGCAGCAGGCTTTTTCTTAGTTGCAGATGTCTTAGCTGTCTTGGCCTTAGCCTTCTTCTCTTCTTTTACTTCTTCTTCAGGAGCAATGAGGGAGACAAGTTTCTTAGAGTCAAGATTGACGGCTTCATCTCTGCTGACGAGATTAAACGCAACTGCGATCTCGACCAGATCTTCATGAGACTTCTGCTCTAAAGCTTCTCTTTCTGTCATAAATTATCCTCAATCATAGTATGAGTAGATGTGTATACAAATCTTAAATTGTCTGGGAAAATTTAAAAGTCGTATTAACTTGTGAGGATTTTATCACTAAAAGAAATAATGTGCAACAACAAAAAGGCGCTTTAAAACATTACAGCGAACTAACTTTATCAACGATAGCCTGTATCCTGGAATCCTTCTCGAAAAGATCCCTGTAAAGTTTCGTATAGTCCTCATCCAACATGTCCAGTTTTATCTTATTGTCCTTTATCCTCTCATCCAATCCGTCATAGTTTTCTTCAATCTTAGCCCTCTTCTTCGGAGCACTGATCATCTTTTCCATTTCAACCATAGCCGGAACACTGAAAAAGAACGGAAGTGCAGACATGGCAGCGATCATGAGTAGTCTCTCATATAAAGGATTATCCCACGGCATGACATTTCCGATAATAATAAACAAGAAAATGAAATATATGATCGGTCCGATTATCAACGGTACCTTAGTATGGTTGGTAGTAAAAAGTCGTTCTCTTGCCTTGACAGCCGAGACACTATCCAGTTCTTCCTGACGACGCTGATCTAATTCTCTGAGCTCGATCTAATTAAGGATCAGGATCTTTCTTTGGGCTTCTATATTATTCAGCAGATCAAGGCCCGAGAAGTATCCTGAATAGTCACTCGTAGCTGCCGTTTCAAAAGCTTGCAGATCACGTTTTCTGATATCAAGAGATGAGAGTCCCTTTATCTGTGAAAACCTGTTGATCTTAAGATCACAGAACAATGCGCCGCGAAGTGCGGGAATATAGTGTGGTTCCTCTCGAAGTATCTCCGTAAACAATTTTCGTGCATTCTCAAAATCCCTGTCATCCAGCAGCTTATATGCTCTTGTAATCCTTTCCTCTTCCGTCATGTAATATATCCCCATTTCTAAAATCTGTCACAGATAATACCACATTAAATATTATTTTTATTCTCTCTATATCAAATATAAAAGTTTCTATTTCCACATGTTCCGATATAAAAAAGGAGCCTGATAATCCAGACTCCGTTATATATCATATAGATGCAGATGAATATTACTGATCACCGAGAGCAGCGAACTTATCCATCATATCAAGTGCTTTACCTGTTCCGATGGCAACACAGGAGATAGCATCCTGAGCAATATATACATCGATACCGATCTTTGTTGCAAGCATTCTGTCAAGACCGTAAAGGAGAGCTCCTCCACCTGTCATAACGATACCTCTTTGTGAGATATCAGCCATGAGTTCCGGAGGTGTCTTCTCAAGTACAACGTGAACTGCCTCAAAGATAGCAGATACAGGTTCTTCAAGAGCTTCGAGCATCTCAGTCGAAGATACAGTTACGGTTGAAGGAAGTCCCGTGATGAGGTTTCTTCCACGAACATCCAATGTAAGCTCTTCGTCTCTAGGATAAGCACAACCGATCTGGATCTTGAGCATCTCTGCTGTCTTGTCGCCGATAAGGATATTGTGCTTACGTCTTACGTGCTTGATGATAGCTTCATCGAACTTATCGCCTGCAACCTTAAGGGATGCATCAACAACAGGCTCACAAAGCGAGATAACGGAGATATCTGTCGTACCGCCTCCGATATCAACGATCATGGAACCGCAGGCTTTTGTAATATCGATGCCGGCACCGATAGCTGCTGCGATAGGCTCACGGATAAGGAATACATCCTTAGCACCTGCATGACGGCAGGCATTCTCAACAGCCTGCTGCTCAACCGGAGTAATAACCGAAGGAACGCAGACAACGATGGTCGGCTTAAAGTATGTAGCTCGAAAGCCGCTGCAGACACGTCCGATAAATGCTTTGAGCATTACTTCCGTAGCCCTGAAGTCAGAGATAACACCTTCACGAAGAGGTCTGATAGCCTCAACAACACCCGGTGTACGACCGAGCATAAGGCTCGCACTCTCACCTACTGCAAGAACTTTACCGGTCTTTGTATTAACAGCTACTACTGAAGGTTCCTTGAGAACTACGCCCTTACCACGGACATAGATAAGTACACTACTGGTACCAAGATCGATACCAATTTCCATTCCGAGACCCATTAAATTCACCTCAACATATATAGAAAAACCGCACAAACGTGGGTATAACTCAAAATTAAACAGTTTGATTATACATTAGTAAGTCCAAAAATCAAACAAAGAAGCCCCCGCTTATGTTTCACTTTTATATTATAAACATAACAATTTATTTTCATTGCGTGAAAACTGGTGTTATAATGTGCTGGTTAAATAATAATAATGAGAGGAAATAATAAAATGTCTTATTCTGTTGATATTGACCGTAAATGGCAGAAAAAGTGGGAAGAGACCGAACTTTACAAGTATGATCCGGACAAAAAGGGCGATAAGCTCTACTGTCTCGAGATGTTCTCTTATCCTTCAGGTGCCAATCTTCACCTCGGTCACTGGTATAACTATTCCCTGACCGATTCATGGTCACGTTTTAAGAGAATGCAGGGATATAACGTATTTCATCCAATGGGATTCGATGCTTTCGGACTTCCTGCTGAAAACTATGCAATCAAGACAGGTATCCATCCGCAGGATTCCACACTTAAGAATATCGCAACAATGGAAAAGCAGCTCAAGGAAATGGGCGCTACATTTGATTGGAACTATGAGCTTGCAACATGCACTCCAGAGTACTACAAGTGGAACCAGTGGCTCTTCACAAAGCTTTACGAGAATAAGCTCGCTTATAGAAAGAACGCACTCGTTAACTGGTGCCCTAAGTGCCAGACGGTACTTGCAAACGAGCAGGTAATCGACGGTAAGTGTGAGCGTTGCGACAGCGAGATCGAGCGTAAGAACATGACGCAGTGGTTTTTCGCTATCACAAAGTATGCTCAGGAACTCCTTGACTGTCTTCCACAGCTCGACTGGCCTGAAAAGACAAAGAAGATCCAGACAAACTGGATCGGAAGATCCGAGGGTTCCGAAGTATCCTTCTTCTGCGAAAAAGACGGAGAGCAGCTCAAGGATGAGAACGGTGATCCGCTGAAGCTTACGGTATTTACTACTCGTGCTGATACGTTCATGGGTGTTACATACGTTGTAGTAGCACCTGAGTCTGAGATCTGCTCCATGCTCACTACTGATGCACAGAAAGCAGAAGTTGAAGCATATAAGGCTTTCACTGCTAAGGCATCTGATATCGACCGTATGTCTACAACCCGTGAGAAGACAGGTGTATTTACAGGTTCCTATGCCATCCATCCGCTGAACGGTAAGAAAGTTCCGATCTGGGCTTCTGACTATGTAATCGCAGGTTACGGTACAGGTGTTGTTATGGCTGTTCCTGCACACGATGAGAGAGACTTCGAGTTCGCAACAAAATTCGGTCTTGATATCATCCGTGTCGTAGCTTCCAAGGAAGGTGCCGAAGATGAACTTCCATACTGTGAGAAGAAGGGTGTTCTCGTTAACTCCGGTGAGTTCGACGGTATCGAGATGCATAAAGCCATCGATGCTATCGTTAATAAGCTCGCTACTATGGATATGGGTTCAAAGAAGGTCAACTACAGACTTCGTGACTGGCTCATCTCCCGTCAGAGATACTGGGGTACACCTATCCCGATGATCCACTGCCCTTCATGCGGTATCGTTCCGGTTCCTGAGAAGGATCTTCCTGTACTCCTTCCTTATGATGTTGAGTTTAAGCCTGACGGAGAAAGCCCGCTTGCAAAGTGCGAGAGCTTCATGAACTGCAAGTGTCCTAAGTGCGGCGGTGATGCTAAGCGTGACCCTGATACCATGGATACGTTCGTTGACTCTTCATGGTATGAGCTCCGTTATCCTGATAACAAGAATGATAAGGAGATCTTCAACAAGGATCTTATCAATAAGATGTGCCCTGTAGACAAGTATGTCGGCGGACCTGAGCATGCAGCCATGCACCTGCTCTATGCAAGATTCATCTGCAAGGCTATGCGTGACATGGGACTTCTTGACTTTGACGAGCCGTTCAAGAGCCTCGTTCACCAGGGAATCATCCTCGGACCTGACGGTAACAGAATGAGTAAGTCCAGAGGCAACACGGTTGCTCCTGACGATTATGTATCCAAGTACGGTTCTGACGTTTTCAGAACATACCTCGCTTTCGGTTTTGCATACACAGAGGGAGGCCCATGGAGCGATACAGGACTTCAGGCTATCGTTAAGTTCGTTAACCGTGTAGAGCGTCTTGTTGAAGATGTTAAGGATATCAAAGATGCTTACGACCCTGCTTCTTTGAGCAAGGATGATAAGGATCTTAACTACGTTCTTAACTATACGATCAAGGCTGTTACAAATGATACTGACAGATTCCAGTTCAATACTTCCATCGCTCGTATGATGGAGCTCATCAATGCGATCTCCAAGTATCAGCAGTCCGGAAATGTCAACAAGGGATTCCTCCGTCATACAGTCGAGACACTTCTGCTCCTGTATGCTCCTTATGCTCCTCACTTTACAGAAGAGTCATGGGAGAAGATCGGTAACGATTATTCCATCTTCAACCAGGAGTGGCCTTCATTTGATGAGTCTGCACTCGTTAAAGATTCCATCGAGATCGCCGTACAGGTAAACGGCAAGATCGTCTTTAAGCTCGATGTTCCTTCTGAGGCTGATCAGGCTGCAGTTGAAGAACTCGTTAAGTCAGATGATCGTCTGAACGAAGCTTTGGCAGGAAGAAATATAGTCAAGTTCATCTATGTAAAGGGAAGACTTGCAAATATCGTTGCCAAGTAATTTTCGAGAATGATAAAAGGCCGGTTCACTTCAATAGTGGATCGGCCTTATTTTTTTCGATAAAAAGAAAGATCAGTCTTCCCTGTCCTTTTTCCTGTCGCTTATGAATTTCTGTACAGGCTTGGAAGTGTAGATTATAAGTCCTACAGGGATCGCAAACCATACGACCATCATCGCGTTCTCGGACAGGTTTAACTTATAAAGTGCAAAGCTGACGCCGATGAAGAGTACGCCCGCAGCTACTACTATGAGATTCTTTTTAAGCGAATTCTCATTTCTCTCGAAAACAAGATCGATAACGATATAGATAGCGATCGCAGCTGCAACAAATACGAGAGTTCTCATGAAGCCTGTAAGATCCATAAAGAACTTAACATTTTTTGTCGCATACCAAAATCCGAGGAAAACAGCGATCATCGCGATACCTTTAATGTTCTTACCCATAAGAGCCTCCAAAGATCTCAGTTCTGTTTGCGAAAACCCATCATAGTCGAAGTTGCGATAAGCCTTTGGTTCTCATCCGTAACCCTTACCTCAAAAGTTGCGATCGTCTTGCCGCTCTTTACGACAGATGATTCCGCATAAAGATAATCGCCCCTGGCAGGAGCATTGAATATAATGTTGGAACTAAGCGTACAGGTCGGAAGATTATCCACATTCGCGGCAATGGCAAAGGTGTAATCTGCCAAGGTGTAGATGCAGCCTCCCATTACATTATTATCAGCATTCAGATGGCCGTCTCTGATCTTGAGCCTGGTCTTGGCATGATCTTTCTCGGCGATCAGTATCTCGATGCCTGTCGTATCCACGGCATACCTGTCGTGACTGAAATATTCCAGAACTTCTTTCTTATCCATTTATGAACCTTCCGTTATTATATTGCATTTAGCCTCAGGATCATCCATTATGAGTTCCTCATAGATCGGAACCCTAATGGTACCCGAAGCAGGATTTTTTATACTGATGACAGGTGACAGCAGTGTAGCTTCAACATCGGAACCTTCAAAGCTTTGATCTGCACCAAGCAACTTACAATCGATAAGCCTCAAGCCTTTACAATGACAAAAAGGATGACTTCCTCTTATCGTACAATTATCAAATACAACATTCTCTGAATTCCACCCGATACGGTCACCGTTGATCTCACAGTTTCTGACAGTAACATTCTTTGCATAATGAAATGCATCTTTGGAATCGATCGTACAATTCTCAAAGAGCACATTACAGATATGATGAAAAGCGGAATCGCCAATATGATGTATATCGGCGAACTTGAGATTGGTAGACTTCATCATGAAGAAGTTGCCTTTGGTATCTGCATCTTCGATAATGATGTCATGGGCTGACCAGCCGAACTCATCAGAATCTATATCACAGTCCTTGATCTTAACTTCACTGCTCTCGCGTAAGGCCTTGTCACCGCCCAGCTGACACCTGTTGATTATTACATGATCTGAATAGCAGATCGGTGCTACACAACGCTTTGTCATCTCAGAGTTCTCGATTATCAGATTGCTGGTATGCCAGAACGGATTACGAAGATTAAAAGAGCAATCTTCGACCTTGATGTTCTTCGAGTCCATAAGAGCATTCTCACCGTCTGCCGGACCGTCGAACTTACACTTCCTTATGACCAGATCATCACTGGAGTATAATGCCCTGTCTTCATCAAATGTTCTGTTTTCCACTATCTTCATATTACCGGTCTTCCCTTACCAATCTGAATCCCAATCACCTGAATCAAAATCATAGCTGTCATAAGAATCATTCCAGCTGCCGTCATCACTTGAATCCCAGTCATCATCTGTTGACCAGTCGTCTGAGAAATCCGATGTCGGGAACTTCTCATAATCACTGTCATCGTCATATGACTTACCGGCGAAATCATCTTCGTCAACATATGATTCCATGTTGTCGGCACGATCCCATTCTCCGAGATCATCATCATACATATACCAGTATGAGCCGTGTCTGTAATATGTGTTACCGTCGTAATTATAGTAACCGTTCTTACTGCTCTCCCTTATGCTCGCTACTATACCCGCGAAAATAATGCCAATGGTAATAATGACTATGATGACCGAGAAGAGAGAAGAAAGGAAACTTTTCTTCTTTGGCGCAGGCCTGGACGACGTCCTCCTGTTATTCTGAGTGGAGGCATGTTCTCTTGCATCCATAACAAGATCTTTTATCTTCATATAGATCTCATTAACGGCATAAGCCTCATCGGTGCCTTCATATCTTATGGCACGCTGACCGTTGGCCTTGTTCTTATATACGACAAAATGTCCGGTGGAATCATCCTTATAGATACCGAATGCCTTAGGAGCTTTATAGTCTTCTGCGATATGAACATGCATCCTGTCCAAAGGCAGATTATTCTTCGCACAATATGCTCTCAGTTCATCAATTGTCTGTGGAGTATCTGAAGCAGTTCTCACAAAGTGAGTATTAACGCCTCCGCAATTAGGACATTGTTCATCAGTAGCTTCAATGAAACTTCCGCAATAATCGCAATTAACCTTCATAACTCACCTCCATGAGTATTCAGGTTGATTATATCACAAAGACATAAACCATAGTTTATAAAACACAAAATTGCAATACTAAAGGAATACGTCTTTAATCTCTCGGAGCTCTTCCGTTCTTATGTTGTCTCTTCTCGGCATACATTGCCAAATCTGCATTCTTCATATAATATTCGAGAACTTTCTGAACATCTCCGTTCTCATCTTCCAGAGGGTATCCCAGATGCCAACCTGCACTAATGACTACATTGAACTCTTTCCTGTCAGCTGAGACTTTATTCTCGATAAACTTTCTTACTCTTGAGATATAATCGCGGATCTTTTCCTCGTCGCAATCCTTCATGATAACAACGAATTCATCTCCGCCGGATCTCGTACAGATCGCATCGTTATCAGAAGAAGCCAGCATGGCATCTGCTATGAGCTTGATGCCGTAATCTCCTTCATGGTGACCGTAATTATCATTGATGAGCTTAAGATCATCCATATCGAAAAGGAGGAGCGCGAGACCCTTGTCACTTATCCTGCATTCATCATAGAACGGTCCGAAAAACTGCTCTATACCGCGGCGGTTATAAAGCCCAGTGAGCATGTCTTTGTTGTATAAGAATTCCAACCTCGTAACCGACAGTTTCAGGTTGTGATGGATACGTCTGTTTTCGAGAATAAGGCCAAGATCAACAAACCACGACTGCAGCGCCTCCTGCTCTTTCATGTCGATATCAGGTGATACGATAAGATAGCCCATGTAGTACTGAAGATGGTGTATCGTGAAGATGTAATACGGATAAGGATCCTCGAGCATGTCCTTAGGAAGGATGTCTTTTTTACGGAAAGTCTGTATCGGTACTTCCCTGTCGTCCCTGTATCCGCACACCACCGTCATCTCTTCATCCTGAGTAGAAAAATCATCACCGACTATCCTTTGCTTGTCCCAGTCAGGAGCAAGGCAAAAGAGCATCTCTTTGAAACCCGTATCATTTCTTGCATTCCTGCTTACTGCTCGAAAGCATTCCTCCAGCGTATCAGCGTTAGAAAGGCTCAGCATCAGGTTAGTCGTTGACTGAGAGATGCTTGTCGTATTTCTTATGCGCTTGAGATAGGTATCCCTGATGTCTTCAATATTATCAGCGGTCTTAGGCCTGCATCCGCAAGACTGATTGCACATGAGCTCACCCATGATGCGAACGTCCTCTCCATGCTTCTCACCTGCCCAGTACTCCAAAAGATAATTGATCGCCTCATAACCCGCATTATAAAACGGCTGTCTTGATGTCGTGACAGAAGGGAATCCGTTAACTGCTTCTACTACACCGTCATAACCGGTAACGATGATATCTTCAGGAACTCTGATCCCGCGGTTACGGCATGCATTGATAAAACCTATCGCTGAATAGTCATTTGCACAGACTACGGCGTCCGGAAGCTCTTTATTGTTTTTCTTGCAATGATCCATTATATAGTCAAGAGCATCATCACCGCAGTCACGCCATAAAGTTCCGTAATAGACCTTTTCTTCATCAAAAGGTATTCCATTCCTTATAAGCGTGTCCTTATATGCAGCTACTCTCTCATGGGTAAAGTTCTTTTCTTTGATACCTGCAAGATGATAGATATCCCTGCAGCCATGACACTCTATAAGATGTTCGACTATCTCGCTGAATGATCTTGTCTCATCACAGCAGATATTAGTAAAACGCTCATCCATTCCTCCTATGACTATGACAGGAAGTTTGGTATTTAAAAGTATCTGATCAAGGTGCTTTCTGGCTGTCTCACCAAGATATGAGAATATCTTGACCACACCGTCAAAATCATTCAGATCAGGAATGTCAAAGGATACGCTGTCACCTTCATCATACATGGAGTATTCCGGGTAGGCACGGCTACTGTATGAGTCACTGAAACTCGCGAAAAAGATCAATTTGATATCGTGATCCAGGGCAGCCTGCTTAAGGCCCTTCTGCATCATGCCTGACATCTGCTCATAAACATGAGAAGTAAATACAGCAACCTTTTTTCTCTGACCCATAATAATCCCCTCTGACATTATGATCTATATAAGATTATAGAACGATTGACATTATTAAGCGATTAATTGTATGTAAATTTTGAGATGTATCAATTCCGGCCATCTGTAAATCACGAAAGTCAGGCTGACAGATTTTTCCGTAAAAAAAGAAAACTCTGGGCAACTACTTGCACAGAGATATCTTTTGGTAGATCTTGACTTCGTAAGAATGGCTACTCATACCCCCGGATTTTCGCTACCTTAAATTTTCTTGATCACGGTTAGATTATAACACCTATCAAATAAAATTGTGAAAACAATTTGTTAACGATTTATGATATTTTCGCATAGATTGATGATTTTTGATGGTCAAACTGCATAACAGTGTTACATTTTCAAGGGCCAAAAGCCGAGTTTGCTTATGTATGCTACCATTCTAGTTCTCAAGTCTTATATCTCAAGCATTAGCTGAGGATCGATCCAACTCTTCTGCTCTGCCTCATGGATCACGTCACCCGTCATGCTGCCCCCTATAAGAAACGGTGAATCAGGATCATGATTTCGCATGTTTTCCTTAACGGCATTGATATCGGAATTTGCATAGCAATACTTACAAAAATGAGCACAGGTATCATAGACACCGATATCGCCTCCCAAAAGGCAGGCACACTCACCGTTTCTTTGATTTTTACCTTTTCTGGGAACTATCAGATGTTTATGAAGAGCCGTCTCGAATGTCTTAACCGTCATACACCCTGAACAGTCTGCCCCATATTCTTCGAGCTCATTTCCTTCCGCACACGGCTTTATGGTAATACCGTATCTGCCTGCGATCTCTATGAAGCTTTTCCCTATAGTTAAACGGTCCTTTAAAGTGACCTCTCTTGCTTCGGGAAAGTTACGGGTGACCTTCTGATAGATATCGATAAAGCTGATAACACATGTCTTTGTATATCCTGAAAGGTATCGGGCCATCGAATCAAATCTCTCGATATGCCACTCAACTGAATGATCATCATCAACTAATATCGGATCATATCTCCAGCCGATGCTGTCCACACCGACTATCTGAGACAACCTTCTGAAATCATCCATGACCGTTACTTTATCGGGTACATTAGGCTCTATGTCCTTACCGTAAGGTGTAATGGTTACGAACCAATACTGAGCATACTTATTAAGGCGGTCCATATACGGAAGTATGGGCGCAGGGTTCTTGGTGCAAAAGGTTATGAGATCGACAACATCAGGTGACAGTTTATAACGTGTCACATGTGAAGGATTATATGGATTTCTTACAAGAACAAAACCTTCCTCGATCCTTTTCAAAAACCACTTCGAATAAAAGGCAGGAATATCAGTTCGCATACCTGTCTGAATGATCATCTCAAAACCTCATTTATATACATGAAATCACAACCGGCATTATACGCCGTCAGTCTGTCTTTTTTCTCATCTCCGACAAAAAGGACATCCTTGATATCGACTTTAAACTTATCTGCAATTATGACAAGACCGGCCTTGTTGGGTTTCCGATATCCGCAATTTTGTGAGGAGACATAAAGATCGAGCTTACCTGTTATGTCTGTAATCGCTTTCTTGAATATCCTGTCCGGCATTCCGTTCGGAAGATCCGTAAGACACGCCGTCTTAAGTCCCCTGCTGCTGCACCGGTCAAGAAGATCGATCGTGTAGTCAAAGATCTTAGGTCTCAGTTCGATACCTTCAAAGAATTCGTTTATGGCATTCTTGATATCAGGCTTATCACGCCAGTCTTCAACGGCATATGTAAAGATACGCTCCGGAGTATATTCGACCTCTCTGTGACTATATCTGGGATTATAGTATCTCATTATCTCAGATGCTCTTATTATCTCCATTTCAGAAACAGACAGATCCTGAGAAGTTATTATATTTCTAAATCCGTTCGGATAATAAACGCTCCAATCCAGTGGCATTCCCTCATATTCCATTAGGGTACCGCCAAGGTCAAAGACTATTGCTTTGTATTTGCTTAATGATCTCATAGTAGTCATCTGTTCTCCGATCTGCTGATCAAATCTCCATACGAGAAATGATCATATGTGATCTCACAGATCCGATCTCATATAGATGCAAGCCTGATATCGTTATTTCTTGACGATCCAATATCCGCTGTTCGGATTACCCTCTTTATCGATCAGAAGTTCATCCGTCTTTTCAAAACCGAGTTCCTCCAGCGCTGCGATCCTCTCTACCGCATATATCGGACCCTTGGTCGCGATCTCATCACAGCCGAACAGCTCATATGCCGGTGGAATTATGACAGACAATATATCCTTTATGCAGTCCCTATATTCCAATTCGCTTTTAAGATCCAGCCTTAAGATTCCGACTCCGTCAAATCTGTCATCAGAGATCCTTCTAAAAAGTTCTATGGTTCCGACGACCTTATCGATAGCCTTATCGATTATTACCCATCTTACGAACCATTTCTCATAATACGAATCCAACCAGAACTTTACGGCAGAAGACATTCTCTCAATGGTCGGATAATAAAAATTATCGCCATCACAGTTATCACTGTTGAAAAAAGGCAAAGCATTCTTGTCGCTGTAAACAGCCAAAAGATCATTGACATCTTCTTCCTTAATCAGTCGCAAAGACCATCTTTTATTCTCAAACTGAGGGCATTTATCATATACGTTTTTCATCTCAAGAACCTCCGTAAAGTTATAATCAGATTAAACCACCAAGGCCTCCGGTTTGTCAAGAACAAATGTTCTTTTGTTCCGTTTTTCACACATAAAAAAATCCTTGCCGACTCATTATTGAAATCGTCAGCAAGGAGTGCTTATCTAGGTCATATCAACTGTACTTTGAATAATAGTTGATGTCATTATGAAGAAGTTCCATCACTTTCTTCTTTTCTTCATCAGTGAGATCTTCTTCACTGATCTGTTTTGCAAAGTTACTGTACAGTTCTTCAGCTTTCTTTGTATCGCCCGATCGTTTGGCGGCTACCATCTTAAAGAAAGCAACACTTCTTCTGCATCTTAAATACCTGAACATATCGATGGATTCTTTTCGGGTAGCATATGCCTTCAGTATTTCTTCACACCAGTCGCATATTTCATAAGCCTTTTGAGGTTCATCCCACCATCCGTACAGTTCCGAGATCGTAAGAAGCATCGACGACGTCGCGTTGAAAAGTAGTACTGCATTTTTCGAGACGACATCATGGACAGCATCCATTCCGCCTTCAAAGTATGCCTTGGATATATCGATCCTTTCCTTGATGATCCCGCCTTCTCCCGCGGATAAGCTTGGAAGCACATCGATATGAGCCTTTGCATTATCAAAATCTTCTTTATGGATATAGATCCAGGCAAGAGAAAAATGCGCTTTATAGACAAGCTCCCTGTCCGCGCAATGCCCGATAAGATATGCACCCTTACGGATCGCATCCGCGTAGATCTCTTCTATCTTTTCAATCTCATCCTGATAGCAGCCTTCAAGCTTCTTATCAGCATACATGCTTAAGTCAGCAACATTTCTTATGTAGTCTGAGATCAGATCGAAATTACCGGGATTAAGGTTTGTCTGCGTTGCAAGATATTCACATATCTTAAGCGTCTTAGAAGGTCTGTCCTTGTCCTGACTTAATCCGATAACTTCTTCTCTTACACGGTCGGTTATCTCAGCATTAGCCGATAACGTATCATAGCCCAGCAGAGCATCCGTACTTACGCCTAAGATCTTGGCAAGCGGAATGAGCATGGATACATCCGGAAGGCCGGACTCGGACTCCCACTTACTTATAGCCTGCGGAGTAATGTTTAAAAGATTGGCAAGTTCTTCCTGCGTAAGTCCTTTATTCTTTCTGTACGCTTTAATATTCTTTCCAAGTGTTGAACTCATCTTCGGTCTCCTTTATAAGATCATCTTCCGTGCACGTCTTTACGACATCATCATATAATCTTGCTTCGGCAAAAACAAACAACTCAACGTTGAAAAAGACTCAACGGCTATCAGCGATATCTTGAAAGATACTCATCAACGCCTTTGTCGACGATAAAGTCATACTCCTCATCCGTTATGAGCTTCAACCACAAAAGATTGATCTTCTCACCCATAAAATCAGGATAAACCGGATGATCGATGTCCTTCATCACAGAAGCATCGAGCATGAGCAGATGATCGAATCCCGGGATCTTATTATATTGAAGTGTATGCCCGTGTCCCAGAAATGTCAGACCTTCCCACGGAAGCAACCCGAGAAACGCGATCCCCGAGAGCACATTATCCACAACCTTCTTATCATTCGAAAAGAATCCCAGCTCTATCCTTCGATGATCCATATAGTCATCACCATATGCCATCTCAACAGTCGGCATCGGAAACATGCTCACTCCCAAAGTAAAGGCATAATAAGTATCACCCTTCTTACCTGTGACCATCGCCTTTGGAGGAAACTTGTCTTGATCTATCGCATAATAATCTTCATGCTTTCCCATGAACTTTTGAAGGACATCCAGATGCATCTGCTGAACATCACCCCAAAAATCCTTCTCGAAAAAGTTCCAGAATCTTCTGCAGCGATCCAGTTCTTCCTTAAGGTGCGGTAAAGCCTTATCGATCTCCCATGCAAAAGGTCCCGTCCCTTTTGCATAAGCAGAATAACCGTAAAAATCGTTGTATCCGCTGAACCCCGGGATAACTGCAATGATATCTTCACCGGACAGAAGAAAAGCGCCGTCACCTTCTTCGAACCACTCGATACTAAGATCTGACTCATCGATATCTATACCATTCAGGTCATGAGCGACAAATTCTTCCGGCATGCAAGGTTCTCTTCCATCATTAGGAAAAGCATCATTCATGTTCTTTGGTGCTCTTATCCTGTTACATATCCAGCATGCCCTCATTTGACGATCATTGCTTTTTGGATTTATCCACAGATAAAAGAAATATGTCCTGTCTGTCTTTTCGACCAGAGCTTGTACATTTCCAAAAGGTGAGGTTTCTTCAATAATGATTTCAGGTTCCATATATTCCCTCCACTCAGATCTCTGTTGTTCTTCTCAATACATCCTTGCACCACTTGAGCATCAGATCCAATGTTGCATCA
Organism: uncultured Clostridia bacterium; assembly: GCA_947165785.1. Classification (GTDB taxonomy): domain Bacteria; phylum Bacillota; class Clostridia; order Saccharofermentanales; family Saccharofermentanaceae; genus Saccharofermentans. Next base: position 23,125 of record CAMVBS010000015.1, read on the forward strand.
AAATTATCATCATCGATCTTATCAGAAAGACGATCCCAGACTTTAAGATCCAGACCGCCGATGCATGTTGGCACCTCGACCTTATTGTGGATAAAATATCCGCTCTCGAGATACGAAAGATTTTGAAGGATAAAGAACACATCCCTCTTTGCCATAGGCAACTTGTTTATATTCTTTTCCCTTTCAGAATGGATCCGTCTGTGACACAACATATGATAAAGATTACCGACACTCATCTTTACATAATCGGCAACCTCTTTCCTATCGAATTTCGGGATTATATCCTGAAGGTTACCATAAACATCCGATGTGGTATGAAGAACATGACAGAGTTCCTGAGGAAACCAGTTATCAAGTTCTTTCCTGCCGCACACAAAACCGCATGCTCTGTCATACTCTCCAAGTCCGATCAGGATCTGCTTATAAGCTTCTAGATCATCCGTATTGATATCGTCTAATACGAGCATGACATCAATGTCACTTTCAGGTGTTGCTTCTCCGCGAAGGTAGCTTCCCTGAAGTCCTACATATATAAGTCTCTTGCCGAACTTCTTTTTAAGTTTGGTAACAAGTTTATTCAGATATTCATTTATATCTACCAGTTCTCTCATATTAATTATTTCATTCCTTTCTACCATCCTACAATAGGCAACTTATTGCGCTTTTTTAAAAATCCTACCTGTATTCGTTACTCCACTTTTCATATGCAGTTTCCCATGTCTCGAGGGAAAAGGGTCTTCGTTCATCACCGATAAGCTCTGCATATGCTTTGACGTATCGAAGAAAAAACGTCAGATGTTCCCTGGAGGTCAGGAGTTCTTTTATGATTATCTTACTCCAGACATTTGCACAATTGTACTGATCAGATCGTTTAATGCTCTCGGCATATCTTTCCATATTGAACGGGATCCTTATCTGCTCAACAGAAACTTCACCTTCAGCACTTATCGTAATAATGGAATAAGGTATCGAATTTCTTATCCCATCCAATGGCAATCCGCAGGAACCCGGATTCACCAGATAAACATCTTTTCCGGGAACCTTGTAACTCCATTGAATATGTGAATGGCCAAAAACATATATTCCGTCTTCAAGTTTCTTAAGCTGTTCCATGAACTTATCATCTTTTTCGATAAGCCTTTTGATCTCATTACTGAGATATTCAGGTGTCATTTCCTTATCCTTATATCTCTCTTCCAGAACAGCAGGTCCGAAGAGCCTGAATTCGCATTCATCTATGAAACTGTCCAGCTGATGAGCGATGCGGATCTTTACACCATTATGGACGGTTTCAGCCGTAAGCGGTCTTCCGAGAATGTAGTCAAGATTATGCTCTCTTACATTTCTATAGTTCCAATAAGAGATCTGCATCTGACCGTCAGTCCAACCGCTCTGATCCTTACCGATAAGATCCTCGAGATATCTTTCTTCATTGCCCCGGACCACGATCGCATTTTCGGTTCGTCGTATTACACTGATGCAAAGATCCGGATCAGGGTTACTGAGACAGTAATCACCGGCAAAGATAAAATCATCTACACCTCTGCTTCTTGCATCAAACTGAGCCGCACTTAATGAAGAATAATTACCGTGAATATCAGAAATGACTGCATATCTCATCGCCGTGGATCGGCATTCGATCTGATCAGGCATCTTAGTATATTCTCCTGCGATCTTAAGAAGTCGTGGTCCAAGTTCCGAGAAATTATCAGGATCAGAAGTTATAAGGGACGGATAATAAGGTTCATAGATATCAGGATCTCTATATCTGTCCATTGTCCTTAGTTCCGCCATTATGTGAGTATATGGGAAATAGTCCGAATAGTTCAGTTCCTTCATCATCTCTGTTATATCATTGCAGGCACTGACTACCAGATCATGGAAATCATCATATCTGTGATGATACCGCAAGCTTTTCTCACCAATAGTAACGACGTATTCTCTTCCGTTCTCATCCTTCATCTTACATGACGGATCAGGGACATCAACAAAAGGAAGGAAAGTATCCGTAAGTCCGGGATAAGACAATCTGACTGACTCAAGGCATGAAAGAAATCTGCTTGCCAGCAAACGCGGCTCACCGCATTCCTCGACCAGCATTATGGATCGTTTATCTTCATCCAGCTGAAAGAGCTTGTTGGTTTCGTATGCAAATTCCCAATGTTCTCCGGAATCACAGACAATAGTCACTTTGCATCCTTCATCCTTGACAAAAGGAAGGTGACGCTCACGATTGAATATACTGCGGTCAAGATCCATAAACTATTTCGCTATCAACTGATGCGTTCCCAATCAATAAGATATGAACGATCCTTGGTGTTAAAGAAATCCATTACGGCAACTATGGCTTCAGTCTTACTGATGATCTGGTTACCGTGGATCTCATAACGTCCATCATAAAACGGAACTATCTCGTCAAAAGAACCGCTTCCTGACGAAACATAATTGCTGCCGTCTTTATAGAAAATATTTAGTACTGCCTGATCACCATTCAAAAGAACGGCAAGGCAAGGAAAATCATCCGGTGAACCTGTCTCAGATATCCAAAGTTCAACAGACTCCAAAGACATCATCTCATTAATACCGATCTCATAATCCTCATATTCTTCACAAGGAATAAGTTCACCTTCAACCGATATTACCATTAAATGCTCTCCCCTCAATACTTTAATGATCTTATTATACCATTACGGATCGTAAAACCAGTTTATTCTTCGTTGTCGAGGATCGGATTTAACACACTATTCATCAATTAGTTCCATTTAAGATACAGTCGTACCTCACGGCAAGTCCGTCAGGGAAAGCGATCTCTCTTCGTGTTGACTCGAAACCACATTTTCGATAAAAGCCTATAGAATCTTCATCAGTCTGCGCAACTAATATACTGAGAGCTTCAGATCTTACGACTTCAGTTACAAGATACCGGCCAATGCCTTTATTACGGAAATTCTCGGAAACAGCCAGACCTATGATCTCAGCTATGCCGTCGCTGACCCTTATCACCATCATGCCGATCCTTTTGTTATTTTCCTCGCACACGTAGATCTTAACGGAAAGATCCGATAAAGACCTTATCATACGTTCCTTATAGTTATCGTATGTAGGGTTATACATGCATGCGGAATAAAGACGGAATGCTTCTTGAGTAACTAACCAATCAGGATCAAAGCACAGTTCGACTTTCATAGTAATTCATTCCCACTTAAATCTGCGGAAGACACCCGGAGTAAGGATGAGATCTGCTACATAGCGCTTTTTCTTCTGCCAGTTCTCCCATACCGTAATAGTTGAAACATCGATCGTGTTGCCTGTCATTACGTCTTTGAGACAACTGACTTCTCTTTCAGTATACACCTTTATATGAGAAGGTCGGATATTCTCTTTAACATATCGGTAAAAGATCATGCTGCCGTCATCATAAGTAAACATGGAAAAATCTTTTCCTGATGCATAAGTATCATCGAAAATAACACGTTTCAGTTCATCAACGACAATCTCAGGTATCTTATAGATATCGGAAGGATCATCCGGTATCGACAGGATAAATAATCTTCCCTTGCCATAGGTGCTCTCCAAAAGGAGAGGCGTATGATAATCGCCGTTTCCGCCGTTTACATAAGACCATGAATCATTGTTGCCGTGAACGATCTCAGGAAACGTTACAGGACTTATATCATCCAAATACCCCGCACGATCGCTGTTGATCTGATATCTGGTGACAGAAAGTTTGCGAGAGGTAACACATGCTTCGGTAAGTCCAAGTCTTTGAAGCTGTTCCTGTGTCTTGAGCATAAATCCCGAAGTAACGATAGCATCGCCGCCCGCCTCAACATATCTTCTAAGCTTCTCCAAGATCTCCTTATCACAAGAAGAACTTTCAGTAAGAAGTATAGTCTTACTGTCTGACGGAAATTCGGGAGTTGCATCGATCGGGATACCGAGCATTCCGAGGCGCATCTCAATGTGGTTCTCACCTGAAGATTCATAAGGAATGTACGTAGGAAGTCCTGTAGGGTTTCCGATACCATCCATGATGTCATCGAGCTTTTTAAGCTGGATACCTGCACCTCCGACAAAACGGTTATCGATAAGATCACTCCACTGGAAGAACATGAGTTCCTTAGCCTTGGCAAAAGCCGTAAGGTAAGCCTGCTCAAGATAACGGTCTGCAGACCAGCACTGATATGTATCAAACCATCCGCCGCCGTTTCTTCCAGGCCAGCTGTTATCGATATATCTGACAAGAGAATAACTTAAGTATTCAGGAAGATGCTGATCGGCGTATTTAGGACTTCTGGTCTCGGTACCGATATAGGTAGCGTCAAAGATATCCTGCTGGTCTTTCGGAAGATAACCCGTAAAATGATAGGATTCACGCCAGTTAGGATATTTAACGACCATCTTTATATTCGGATTAATGCGTTTGGCAGGTTTGACTATGAGATTTTCAGATACGTCCTGCATCATCTCACGTCTGAAGGATATCCAGTCTCTGTCTCCCTTGGCCTTGATGCAGCTGTCACACGTGCAGTTGGTAAAATAGAAATCATCCAGTATCACTTCATCGAATATACCTGCAGCAGATTCGGCCATCTGTCTGACCTTGCTCCTCATCGCGTTATCCGTATAACAAAGAGTATTGAAGATCCTTCTCTTGCCCGGGACGGCGCCTTCAAAGTCAGGTGTGACGGTAGTTATTCCGCCGGAAACCTTAACGCCCTTTTTTTCGAGAAAAGACTTGATCATGGAAAGCTGCTCTGATGATACGTCTATATCCTCCCTGTGTGTCTCGAGATAGACCTTATCAAGACCTATGTATCTTTCCAGGAATTCATAGTCTGACTCAAGTTTTTCCCTGGTCATATTTGCTGCTATCCAAGCGGGAATATAAACGACTGTAGTAAGATTTCTGTAATGCATATACACCTCTGACATATAAAGACTTCCTATATCGATAATTGTATCGCACCTTTGATCTTATAGATATCATCTGATGGAAGGCATCATCCAAACTACTCTGTAGAAGATCCTTCTTACGAGGCTGTCACCGTTATCTTCGATATCAACTCCATCGGAAACACTTCTGTAGATGCTCTGTGCCTTGTTCATCTTCTTGATGAAATCCGGAACATACTTAAAGAAGACGTATACGTATGCATGAGCAAAGATCTCGCAGGAAAGCTGGCTGTTGCTCATACCCGTGATCTCATTTCTGTCAGAGATCTCTCTTGCCATCTCACGGCAGAGCTTCCTGTCATTGAGCATCTCGGACATTGGGATGTTGATGTGCTTTCTTTCTGCTGTCATTGTATTCATATCGGCGTCCTCTTTTCTTTTTATGATCAAAGGATATATCTGCCGTGTTAATATAACGACAATTCAAGATAAAGAAATCATAAAGATAAGGTTTTATCTTTTCCCGACACCGTGAAGATCAGATGCTTGCACGATAGATCGCGAGCATTGCCTCTTCATCAAGGACCTTTGCAGAACCTTTCTTTCCGCCTACGCCGACGGCACACTTATGAGCCATATCGATAAGTTCCTCTTCCGTAGGTTCTACGCCGAGTTCACGAAGATTGGTAGGCATATTGATGCTCCTGTAGAAATCCTCCATAGCCTCGATACCCTTAAGAGCGATCTGTTCATCCGTTCCTTCCGGCTCAACATCCATTACGTTAACGGCAAACTTCTTAAATCTCGGCAGACAGTCTTTATATACGTATCTTGCCCAGCTTCCCCAGATAGCCGCAAGGCCTGCTCCGTGAGCAACGTCATAAAGACCTCCGAGTTCATGTTCAAGCTTATGTGTCATCCAGTCGCCGCCGTCACTTCCGCATCCTGTAAGTCCGTTATGAGCAAGGCTTCCCGCCCACATGACTTCTGCACGTGCATCGTAGTTTTGCGGATCATCACGAAGGATAAGTGCATTCTTCTTTACGGTCCTAAGAAGTCCTTCAGCAAGAGCATCAGTGATCTCCATATTGCCGCCGTTGGTGAAATATCTCTCCATCGTATGCATCATGATATCGGTACATCCGCAGGCAGTCTGATAATCAGGAAGTGTCATCGTAAGTTCAGGATCAAGGATGGCAAACTTAGGACGGCACAGATCACTGTTATAGCCGCGCTTTACAAGCCCTTCTTCCTTGGTGATGACGGATGAATCACTCATCTCGCTTCCCGTTGCCGCAAGTGTAAGTATGACGCCTACAGGAAGGCAGGCATTTGCCTGACGCTTATAATCGTAGAAATCCCATACTTCGCCTTCGTTTGCAACACCATATCCTATGGCCTTGGCTGAATCGATGGCACTGCCGCCTCCGACTGCAAGAAGAAAATCAACGTTCTCTTTCTTACAAAGTTCGATGCCTTCATGTACAAGGCTAAGATGCGGATTCGGTACTGCGCCTCCGAGAGTTACATATTTGATGCCTGCACCGTCAAGAGTATCGGTCACACGCTTAAGAAGACCGGAGCGTACAACACTTCCGCTACCGTAGTGGATCAATATCTTGCTGCCGCCAAACTCCTTTATGAGTTCTGCGACCTTGGACTCGGTATTTCTTCCGAAGATAACTTTGGTAGGGGTAAAATATTTAAAATCAAACATGTAAAAACTCTCCTTTCGAGACATATATTAGTTTTATCACATATGTCTTTTCCTTACTTCTAAATTTGCGACGTATATATCATTTTCGAGAGGAAGCATCATCTTACTCAGCCTTATAGGCATTACGCTCTTTTATGATGCGTTTGTTTTCATACATGATCTTATCTGCACGACGGGCAGTCTCATGAACGGTATCATCAGATTCTCTGTCATAAGTCGCGATACCGAAAGCAACATGCACTTCATCCCATTTATTCTTTGCCGCAGCATTTATCTTCGAACGCCTGCTCTCGAAAAGGGCGGAAAGTTCCTCGATGTGATTCAGATCATCATTCTGGAATATGACTGAGAATTCATCTCCGCCGACCCTGAATACAGGGCTGTGTTCAAAGACCTTACAGATCAGGTTACATGCATTCTTTATGTATATGTCGCCCTTATCGTGGCCGAAAATGTCATTTACTTTCTTAAGATCGTTACAGTCAAATACACCGACCGCAAACTCAACTCTTACTCCCTTATCGATCTGGTCTTGGAGTTTTTCCATGAAATCGGTATATGCACCCTTGTTGCGGACTGAAGTAAGGGAATCCATAAAGACACGCTTATTAAGGTCACTTACGATCCTTTCTTCTTCGAAGACCTTCCTCTCGGCACGGATCCCTCTTAAAAGGAGGATCAGGATAACAAGAAGTACCAGAGCAATGACGGTCGTTATGATAAACAGATTATCCTTTATGACATCTGCGACACTTGTCTTAACATCCTCTGTCGAATAATAAGTCAGTGAAGAATGTATGATCGAATCAGGGACCGCTGCCGTCATCTTGGAGAGGATCGAATAAAGGTCTGTCTCTCCCATCTTCATAGCAAAGCAGAAATCTATGTCCACACCCGTGTAGACTGTTGTCAGGTGATTACTCTCGCACTGCTTGGAGATGTTTCCGTAACGATAAGAACTTAATACGACACAATCGACCGTACCGTTGGCAACCGCATCGATCCCTGTAGGGGTATCCTTGAAATAAAGTCTTTTCCACTTAGGAAAATTCTCTTCAAGGAACTTATCATAATTCGTATTTCCTTCATTGACGGCTACAACGATATTTTCCTTATTGATAAGTTTCTTCTTTGCTGATTCCCTTACAACGGCGACCATCTCCGTACGGATAAGCGACGGAGTCATGACAAGCCCCAGCTGCTCGGCATCATAACTTGTTAGATTTGCAGGAAACATACAATCGATACTTCCGTTTCGCAAAGCCTCTATGGCTTCCGAAGCATTGGAAAAAGCGACGGGTTCGAACTTGATCTCCGCGTTCTTGAATACCGTCTGAGCAAATTCAAGATAGTCCCTGAGTGCTCCCATAAGTTCGCCCGTAACAGGATCCTTGGCACAGAACGCCAGATAATTATCCAGATAACCTACCCTTATGGTTCCATGCTCTTCAAGCCACTTCTGTTCATCATTACTCAGGTATCTGTTGGGTTCGGTACTCTTAAGATACTTGTCATGAAGCTGCTGATCATAATACTTATTCTCGTCCTGGATCTTGTTCAACGCGGAATCCAGATCGCTCAGGATATCAGGACGATCTTTATTGACCGCAAAGTAGAAATCCGTCGAACCGATCTTGCAGATCGGGACCATGGTATCAGGAGAACCATATGTATCCATGGTTACATATGCATCATATTTGTCTCCGATATACTGGATACCCTCTTCTTCATCACAGTTTATCTCGACGATCTCGGTCTTTATTCCGTGAGCAGTTTCCCACTCCTCAAAGATATCTTTCTGGATACTGCCCTCTGTTACGCCGACCGTCTTTCCGTTCAATGAAGACAAGTTATCGGGCGTTATCTCCGTGTTACCCGGAGCAACAAATACATAGTATGCTTCAGTACCCATCGGAAGAGCCGTGTAGAGCATCTCCTGAGCTCTCTCATCCGTATAGGAAACATCACTTAATACATCTATCTCGCCTCTTTTGAGCATATCGAAAAGGTCAGTCCACGTACCGTCGACATACTCTATCTCCCAGCCCGTATAAGCTGCTACTTTCAGTGTATATTCATAGGAATATCCGGATTTTCTTCCATACTCATCCGTAATGTAGTGTGGCGGTTCATGCCAGCCCACTCGCACGACCTTTTTATCTTTGTCTTTGGCAAGTGTCGCAACCGGCATACCGAAGCACACGATCAACATTAAGGTTAGCGCAAATATTGCGATTCTGTTGAGTCTTCCATTCGTAACCATGCAGAATTGTCTCCTATGTACAATTCTAAAAGCACGCGCAATATTTTTCAAGAAAAACAGACATTTGTTATAAAACAGTTCACTTTTTATGTGAGACTTTCCATGACATCAGCCTCGCTCGGCTTCATACACACCGACTCTGTTCTGGATCGTGCCCATGACTTTCTTGATGCTCTTTTGTCCTGCAAAGTACGCCTGTATTTCTTCTCGTATTATGATCTCGACCTCAGAGTCGATGATACGAAGTCCTGAAGCAGACTTGATATATTCATCCATCTGAGAAACAAACTGTTCCTCATCAACTGTGGTTGTATATGTATTGAGTGCATCGAGCATATACGAATCATAGTACTCGATCATGGATCTGTAACATGCATTGGTCCTGTCCGCGAAGATCTTACAAGCTTCAGCCTGTGAATTCCTGTTTATGGATATTCCGTCATATCTCGCGAAAAGGAACTGGATGTCATCACTGAGCAGGAGCTTGATAAACTCCCTGCAGGCATCCGGACAGGATGTGGCAGCCGATACTCCGACAGACTGAGAGACGTTTATCATAAGGCCTCTTGCCTTTGAAGAAGGAAATCCCATCAAGGTCTTGTTTTCCACATCGTTACAAGTAATACGCAGGAATTCCATGCCTGATGAAGCATTTACAAAAGCTGACTCCTGCCCCCCCGTGGTCGTACGAAGCATGATCTTTTGATCCATTATCTCCTTTTCCGAAGGAAGAACAAGTTCATTAACGAACTCGGCGGTCTTGGAAAACTCCCTGTTATCAAAATCCAGCCCGTCACGGTCACGGAACTCGGAACTTGCCTCCGATATGCATGTACTTAGGAAGTCGAGCTTGCCCATCATATTCGGATCCCTTCCGTTACATGGTCCGCTTATGTATTCCTTATAACTGTCAAAAGTGAATCCCGGCTTACTCGCATCAACATCAGATCTGTTGACAAGTATTCCCTCAAGGCCGAATGCCAGAGGAACCTGATAAATAGCCTTTCCGGTCTTTCCCGATTCGATCACGTTGTCGTAGATATTCGACACTTTAACATCATCTGAAAGATCGAGAAGAAGATCTTCATTGTTCAGATATGTATAATTCATGGTTCCGAGGATAAGGTCCGGACCTTCGGCAGCCAGAAGATCCATGGTGAGCTTGTTCATCATAGCCGCCTTGACCTGAAGATCAAAGCTTGTCTCGTCGAGATTCTCATCCATTATTATCGTTTTGGCAACCTCGTCATAATCATATCTCGAATCGAGCATGATCATCGCATCAGGATTGGTATTATTGAATTGTCTTATTGCCTCTGCCATGGAATAGGAGATCGGCACAAAACTTGCAGCCTTGAGTATCTTCTTTCCGATATTAGGATTGGTCGGAGCTTTCTCAAGGATGACAATGAGATTATCATATTCATGCATATCCCTGATCGAATAATTCCCGAACTGTTCTCTGCTCGATGCTCCGGCAAAGATGATCTTATCGTCAGTTGCCTTTAAAAGAGTCAGATTTGCAGTATCGAATCGGTTGATGTCACAATCATCATATGAAAGATAGATCTCTTCAGTGTGATCTTTAAGATTCAGGGTCTTTACACCGTGCTGATCTATTATCGCATTACCGACACCCTCGTAATATTTGTAATCCCAGGCATTTCTCATATCAGCGATCCATGAGAACTCTCCAACGGAAGACAGATCCGATACTACATCGTTGTTGATATCAATATAGCAGTAATTTCTTTCTACGGCTAAGCCTTCATACCTGAAACAGAACCTGCCGTTTTCGAGATAAAGGAAATCATGGACCTGAAGTATATCATCTGAAGTGAATGTATCCTCAAGACAGACAAGTTTCTCCTCTCCTGAAGGCAGTGTAAAATCAAGATAATTCTTATCAAAGAGCATACCGTTCTTCTCGAAGATAACATAGAAAAAGTTGACCGAATAACCGTCTGCTGTCCAGTTCCCTATACTGAACATGTCATCAAGCTCATAATCACCCTTTGCGATCACATCCTCCGAAGAAACGACCTTCTGCTCGGAAACATCGAATGCCAATTCCTTATAGCAGGCACTTCCGCCTTCACTCCAGGTTGCCCGGAACTTGATCATTCCCTGCTCGATAAAAACATTCTGGATCATGACCTCTTCGGCCTTTGTCTCATATTCCCTGACAGCTTCAGAAATATCCTTATCGAAAACGTGATCACCGTTGCTGTCATAGACACTTACAATATCGGTATAGGTATCAGCGGTTGCTTCTTTCTCGATATCATACATCTTGGCGCCGCTTACCCAGTTTATGATCTTATCATCGATCATGCCGAGGGTATTCGTCCGATACCACATATAATCATTGGGATCCACGCCGAGATCGATATTCTTGATGGTTGAGGTGTACCACGGCATGTCATCGGTAACCTCAATAAGTTCATTAAACTTAGTCCTCGCCTTCTTACCGCATCCGGTAACGGCTACTGCCGAAAAAAGGATAGCCAAAGACAATACACCTGAAACGATGCTCCTTACCTGTTTATTCATATTTTTCCTCTCCTAAAACTCATAGAATTCATATATTCACAATTAAATGTTACCATTATGAATAAGCATCGTCATCACCATTCTTACCGGCCGATCATTTATGCTAATAAAAAAGGAACGCCCAAAGGACGTTCCTTAAAAGTTCAACTTATGAAACAGATCATTTAACTGTTACGTTTGTGATGTGTGGGTTAACACCCTCATACCAGTAGAGGAAACCTTCCATATCTACTGTATCGCCAACCTTAAGGCCGGATACTGTCTTATATACATCGGAATCCTTATCGCAGAGGTAAGACTCAACTGTGAATGTATATGTCTCGCCGTTGATGGAAACGTTGAAGTAAAGGTCATCACCTTCGTTACCTGAACCGTCCCACTTGTAAAGGAAAGCAACTTCGTTACCGTCAGCATCCTTGGAAGCTTCAACTGTCATACCTGTGAAGGAAACGAGCTGATTCTGCTTCTCAACGAGCTCATCTGTACCGAGAAGGTCAGTTACATCAACAGGTGTAGCTGTCCAGTTGCCGTCAACGATCTCGAATGTAGCGTCAACGATCTCAACTTCTCCGGACCACTCAGACTTAAAACCGTTTACACGGATCTTCTGACCGTCAACGAGCTTAGCGTAATCATCCTCAGAACAAGCCATCTCATAGCAGAAATATGCACCGTCCTCATCCTGGAGATATACGGTAGCCTTGTCTTCCCACCAGGACTGCTTAGCCTGTACGTAAGCCTCGATCGTTACTTCTGTATCGAGGTCTGCAGCAGCATAGTCAGCATAAGTCATTACATCGCCTGCAGCCTCAGACTCAGTTGCTTCAGTCTCGGACTCGGAAGCCTCTGTCTCAGACTCTGTTGCTTCTGTAGTTGCTTCTGTAGTTGCTTCAGTTGTAGCCTCAGCTGTTGTTGTGGTTGCATCTGTCTTGGAATCTTCTTTGGAACATCCTGCAAGAGCAAGGATCATAGCTGCACTTAAGCAAGCAGCAATATACTTCTTCATATTGATCTCTCCTTAGTTTCAATACGTGATATTCCTCATTTCACCGATGAGGTTAGCCATATTATACGACTACATTCTTTTCTTGAGGATTGATCGGTAAACTACATATGCACCAATTAAAAGCCAGGTTACGCCCAATGATATGAGCAAAATCACCGAAGTTGTCGGTAATTTCCCCAGATCCTTTATGTTTCCGGTAGCTTTTGTCTCGATCTGATCAAGGCGGTAAAGCGAGTTCGTATCGGAAAAGAGCTTCTCGTAATACGCATCGTCAATGGTCTGCTTACGTCTTGAGGACTTGGTTACATTCTCGATAAGTTCGCCTGCTGCACTTCTTAAGGAAGCCGATCCGTTGAACACTGGAGTTACGAATGTGTTCTCGGTATTGTTGAGCAGGAGTTCACATGCATCGATCTTTACACGGTAATGAAGCGCATCCGTCTCACTTTTCTGCGACAGATAATCAATATACGCCTGATCCTTTCTTGCCTTTGAAGTTACGGGAACATAACCTTCTGTCTGGCAGTAGGAAAGCTGCACGTCATTTGTTAAAAGATAAGACGCGAACAGCCAGCTCGCGAGCACTTCCTGAGGGTCCTCCTTGTTGAAAAGACAGACGGAAGGACCCTGAGAGATCATCTTTGGATGCTCGGGATCGTACTGAGGAACAGGATAGACAACAGTCTCGAAATCGACGATCTTATCTTCACTGATATCGACGTTTGGAGCATGAGCTCCCATCCATGTGGCACCTGCCGTGGAATCCACCGCAAATATGCATTGTCCGGCATTCAGGAAATTGGCAGGATAGCTGCTTATCTTAAATGTCGAGAATGCTCCGCTTTGTGCATGACCGCTGATGCCGTCGAGTATCTCGCGTGTATTATCGTTAAACAGATCCACCTCGCCTGCAGGAGTCGAGTACGGAGCACCTTTCTGGAACAGCATCTGTATCATCATGTTATCCGTCGACTTATAGATGAACGGGATCATGGTCTTCTGGCCGTTGATGGCATAAGTACCGTCATCATTTTTTCTTGTTGCCGCCTCCGATACTTCGAAGACAAAATCCCACGTAAGGACATCAGGAAGTTCATAGCCTAACTTCTCAACATAATCCTTGTTTACGTAACAGGCTTCCGTCGAGCGCATGTAAGGAAGAGCATAGTGATCTGTTCCGATCCTGCACTCCTCGAGATATTCGGGGATGACCTCATCCTTCTCAGGCGAATCAAACTTTACTTCACTTCCCCCAAGGCCGAACCTGCCGTCTTCCATCAGCGAATCAAGAGGAACGATGACCGATTCTCCCGTCATATACGTAGCGATATGATCAGGATAGGTTATGCAGATATTAGGTGTCGTATTAGTCGCGATGTTGGTTATGACATCGTTATAGATCTGACCGTAATCCGTGTAAAACCTGATGTTCACATGGATGTTCGGATACAGAGCCATGAAATCGTCTGCTGCTTTGTTATAGATATTTTTCTGAGTGGCATTCGTATCATTTTTGGCCCAGAAAGTAATATCGTAATCGCGGCTCTCATCAAAGGAATCAGGCACGTCAAAAGCATCCAGCGGCTTAGCACCGTGACAGGACGCAGAAGTCAGGACCGACATGAGGATGACGGTGCTCATGAAGACACGTGCGGCACTGTGGAACTTTTTCGAGAAGAAAGATAATGATCTCATCCCTTGGTACCTCCCCTGCTGACGCCTTCCATGATCTTCTTGTGAAAGATCAGGAACAGGATTATGAGAGGGATCGAGATAACGACGACTGCCGCCATCATGGCAGGGATATTCTCTCGGCCAAAGCCGTTCTCACGGATCTCGGAGATACCGTTACTTACAAGGAAATACTTGGGATCGTCAGTTATGAGACGCGGCCATACATACGCATTCCAGCACTCGATCACCTTAAGGATCACGACGGTAACGATAGTCGGAGAACAGATAGGGATCATGACGCGGAATAGATACTTAAGATCGGATGTGCCGTCCACCTTGGCAGCTTTATAAAGATCATCAGGTATCTGTTCGAAATTCTCTTTGAGAAGATAGATATAAAAGACCGATGTTACTGACGGAAGAATAAGTCCCGTAAATGAATTGCGAAGGCCGAGGTTCGTAATGGTTACGAAGTTCGTGATGATCACGAGTTCTGAAGGGATCATCATAAGCGACAGGAACAAAGTAAAGACCAGATTCTTACCTTTAAATTCCAGTCTCGAAAAAGCGAACGCAGCGAAAACGATGACGATCATCATAAGAAGCGTAGTCACCACGGTGAATATAAACGTATTAAGGAAATATCTGCCGAGCGACACCTGAGTGAATGCATCGCGATAGTTCCGGAGCGTCGGAGAATCCGCGATAAAACGAGGAGTAAATTCAGAGTTATAGCTGCCGTAGCTTTTGATGGAACTTAAGATCATCCAGTAAAACGGGAAAAGAACTATGATCCCCCACACAGAAAGGCAGGTGTAAGTGATGATCTTACGGACCGTTTCGGAGATCCCGGCTTTTTTGCTTATCTGATCATAATCATTCATAATCCGGGGCCCTCCTTATCTGATAGACGTCTTCTTGCTGATCAAAAGGTTTATCACCGTAATGGTAAATACGATGGCAAACAAGATCAACGCAGCCGCAGCCGCATATGAAGGATATCCGCCCGAATCACCGTAGAGCATGTCATAGACATATCCTACGATCGTATTCATGCCTGCCGCATTAAGGTCGGTACCAAAGATCGCAACTTCATCACTGTATGCTTTAAATGCACCGATAAATCCCGTGATCACCAGATAGAAGATCATCGGCGAGATCATCGGAAGCGTTATGTTCGTGAACATACGAAATCTTGAAGTTCCGTCGATCCTTGCCGCCTTATAGTAGACATCATCAACCGAAGCAAGAGCCGATGTAAGTATCAGTATCTTGAACGGGAGAACGACCCAGATAGTGTAAAAACACATTACGAACATCTTAGCCCAGTAAGGTCCGTCGATAAAATCTATCGGGCCGGCCTTGAATATCGCGAGGATCATATTAACAAGACCGTCGGTATACGGAGTCTTCTTGAACATGATCATGAAGACAAGACCGACGGCAAGGGTATTCGTAACATACGGAAGGAAGAAGATCGTCTGAAAGACTTCCTTGAGCTTCTTGATCGAATTAAGTCCGAGAGATATAAGAAGCGCAAGGATCGTCGAGAGCGGAACCGTAATGATAACGATGATAAAAGTATTCTTGACCGCCTGCAGAAAATAAGGATCATGAAGGACATACGCGTAATTATATATGCCCGTTCCGAACGAAGTCTGCGAAGCGGAATTATAGCCTTCCTCGAATGAGTAGATCAAAACATCTATGAGCGGATAGACCATGAAGACTCCGAG
This sequence comes from uncultured Clostridia bacterium, assembly GCA_947165785.1. Classification (GTDB taxonomy): domain Bacteria; phylum Bacillota; class Clostridia; order Saccharofermentanales; family Saccharofermentanaceae; genus Saccharofermentans. Next base: position 38,970 of record CAMVBS010000015.1, read on the forward strand.
GAACAAAAGAGCCGGCAGGAGATAAAGCCACGCCTTAAGACTTCTAAGCTTGGCAACTGTGGAAGTTCCTTTATTCTTGCTCATATAAGTCTCTCCTGGGATTCCCCTGAAAATACGAAGAGTTTCTTCGGATTGATGTCAAAGAAGACCTTCTCTGACGAAGGATCTATATGTTCTTCTGATGAGATAATGGCACGGTGACGGGTTCCCTCCACCTCTGAATGTTCGCTGGAGAAGACCACGCTCGTATCCCTTCCCATGACTTCAACCGCAAGGAGCTTGGAAGAGAATACACCTTTCTTTCCCCCATCTTCGTTCCTCAGGATAAAACCTTCCGGACGTATTCCTATGAAGACCTCCTGATCGGAGATATCCTTCACGAACTCCTTACCTGCGATCTTATCGTCACCTATGTAAAGCTCTCCGCCGTTGATCCTGCCCTTAAAGACATTGATAGGCGGAGTTCCGAGGAACTTGGCAACGAAGAGATTACAAGGCTGGTCATAAACATCCTGCGGCTTTCCGATCTGGTGGATCGCACCGTCCTTCATGACAACGATAAGATCAGAGATGCTCATGGCCTCTTCCTGGTCATGAGTTACAAAAACAGTAGTTATCTTTGTCTCATTCTGGATCCTCTTGATCTCTTCTCTGGTCTGGATACGAAGTCTCGCATCAAGATTCGATAAAGGCTCATCCAGCAAGAGCACACGAGGCATCTTCACGAGAGCCCTCGCGATGGCTACTCTTTGCTGCTGACCGCCGCTCATCTCCCTGGGCTTTCTGTCCATAAGCTCCTCGATCTGCACGATCCTGGCAGCCTCGAGAGCCTTTTGCTCCATCTGCTCTTTGGTAAGCTTCTGCTCACCTTTGAGATTTTGAAGAGGGAACATTATATTCTTCTTAACATTAAGGTGCGGATAAAGTGCATAGCTTTGGAAGACCATTCCCACACCGCGGTTTTCCGCAGGAATATCAGTCACATCATCATCATCGAAAAAGATTCGACCTTCGGTCGGAACTTCAAGACCGCATATGAGATTAAGCGCCGTACTCTTACCGCAGCCTGAAGGACCCAAAAGACCTACGAGCTTACCGTCAGGTATCTCAAAAGTAAAATTATCAACGGCTACAACTTCGGACTTGATCTTCTTGTTACGATTCGGGAAACGCTTGGTCAACCCTTCAAACCTGATCTTCATATACACCCTCCATTACGCTACCTATAGATAATTTATCACAGAATCGGTCATCCGCAATCGGATTGTAGGCTTCGAAGGTATCATATCCGACAGTTTTTATTATCGTTTTAACGCTATCGTTAAAATGTGCCCGGCCATATTCAGCCTTGAAAACAATCGCTCACGTTCGGTCGTTATAAAATGTTTTTCGAAAAGAATTTATCGAAAAACGATAATTTCTTATTGTATTTCAAAACCGACCATGCTATGATGATGTCAACAAGGAGGGACTGATACCATGAAAAAGAAAATAGCAGCGGGCATTATGACCGGTATATTACTGGCAGCATTTTTCCTGATGATCATCGGATACATATTTCTTCCGATCTCGACATTCATCATCCTTTTGATCAATGACATTATCTTCCTGATAATACTCTTCATCCTAAGCCGCAGGAATAACCCGACTCCGTGGATGGTCTGTTCGATCGTGATGCTGACGGTCTTCTGTTTCAATGCTCTTTTCTGGGGATCTTTTCATATGCCTGTAACCACCAGGACAAAATGGCAGTACCCGATCGCCATAAGATATACATACGAAGGCAGACCTCCATTTGAATTCTTCCCTGAGGAACTTCCGTCTTCGGCAAAGAACATCAGATACGAATTCCTTCCGACCATACTTCAGGGCGAAGGTCACGTGACTCTGAGATTTACGGCAGATGAAGACTACATCGATGATCTCAAGGAAAAGCTTAAAGACGAAGCAATGTACATTACTGATAGTGAAGGCCTTGCCGAGATCAATTCGAGTCTTGAGAACGGTAAGACCATCCAATTCTACGGCATCGATGACGGAGATCGTTTTTTCGAAGAGCATCCTGATGCGGAGATCTATATTCTCTATACCAACTACGACTGGAATCACCCTCGCTCAAGAGCAGTCTTTATAGACGAGGACTATGTGTTTTTCGAGCTGCAATAAGAAGATCAAAGACCTATACGCTTGTAGATCATCTCTATAAAAGGAGATTTATGCTCGATATACCTGTCGATATCCCACGGATATAATCTTGCTCCTTCTTCCTTAATCCTACTGTACTCGGCAACGGCATCCGGATCGTTTCGAAGATAATCACGGAACGCAATGTGTCTTTTCAGTTCCTCAGAATCCTGAGCACAGACATAAAGATGATGTTTCCTTAGATGTTCTTTTCCCTTGTACTTAAAGGCTTCCCTTCCCGGGATCCCCTGATCGCCTTCATGTTCGTATCCGATCTTACGAAGAGCAGATATCACATCATTAAGACAGTCTCTGTCCGGAATAACAACATCGATATCGATTATCGGCTTAGCCGAAAGCCCCTCTACGGATGTACTTCCAACGTGCTCGATCCTTAACGCGAGATCATGTAAAGCTTCATCGATCTCATCCCTGACAGCTGTAAAATCCGATCTCCACGCTTCATTATATGGCTCTACGACAACATGCTTTCTCATATCTCTGTTTCCTCTGTTCTCAGAAATTCAACTGCATGAAATTACCGTTGTGCTTAAAACCATATGCTTCGTATAATTTAACGCCCATATTGGAAGCCGTTATATAGATAGTTCCACAGCCATATTCCTTCGCCTCATTTACGACTCTGTCAAGAAGCTGTGTAGCGATCCCCAATCTCCTGTAATCAGGATCAGTATACATGCTGGAAAGGATCCCCAATCTGCCGGTAGGACATGTAAAATACGGCGGCTTTTCCGCGAAGGACATTCCGCTGGTACCGACTATCTTATCACCGTCAAGAGCAAGCCACGACACATAAGTACCCGCAGCCATATTTCTCGTATAAAAATCCATCAGGGATGTCTTAAGGTCAACACCCTCAGGTACAGCCCTACCTTCAGCTTTGTATTCCTCAGTAAGCTGATCTATTCTCATCTCAATGATCGTGCCAAGATCCTTTTCCGATAATTTCCTATAGACTATACCCATCTTATATTCACCTCCAAGATCCTTGACTGTTGATCACCGGGATCAAGATAATCACTCGCCAACGTATTCGTATACGATCACCGGATAAGTTGTAGTGATACCTGAAGTATCAGTCTTATAGTTCTCGAAACCCGTTGCTTTAACTTTTATATCATGTTCACCAAGGTTGTCAAGTTCATCCGAGTTGCTCTCGAAAACAGTTGAAAGATCAACATCCGCCTTAAGTATGGATACCTTACCGTTGCTCCTTACATGGTAGAGGTATTTCCCGTCGATCTTATTGTCTGAAACCTTGAAGACAGACGTAAAATGCTTTGTATGGGGTGTAGTGTAATAAACGTACGTACCGCCGACAAGCAGCACACAAGCGAGCACTACTGAAATAATTATCGTAAGTACGATCTTCAATGGTTTTCCCTTTTGGGAAGTATTGCCTGCCATGTCCTCTACCTCCTCTGATATATCCATGGTGTAATTATACACTTTTGGAGAGTTTTTGCAATGTGAGAAATCGCTCACGGTGATACCGGTTGAAAAGAGAAAATCATAACCACCCGTCGAACGGGTGGTTTGCTCTAGGGCTATAAGCCCTTGTTA